>CAYTBB010000017.1:0-26305 GCA_964435965.1 uncultured Dehalococcoidales bacterium | reverse complement strand
AGATTGAGACATCGTTTTACTAGTATACCATTATTAATAAATTAAGTCACTCCGTCCGTGAGCCCCGATGCAAATTTTTACCACAAGAATAACAATGATATAATAAATCGTGGTGCAGAATGCTAAAGAAGATTAAATATATCCTTGTTGCTTTAGCGCTAATAAGCCTAATCCTAGGTTCCAGTGGGTGCTCTTTACTCCCGCCTTGGTCACCTACTCCATCTCCACCTACTCCATCTCCACCTGTTCCATCTCCGCCCGCTAGCCGCGGTGAATACACTAACCCTGACTGGACATTTCCCTCAAAAAGCAGCGAGGCAGGTATGCCGTTGCCTTCCATCGCTGATGTCGTTGAACAAATAATGCCCTCGGTAGTCTCTGTCACTACCGAGATGGTAGTTTATGACATTTTTCAGCGAGAGTACATGCAACCTGCTGCCGGCTCCGGAGCAATCATCGATAGCGAGGGGTATATTGTTACCAACAACCATGTGGTGCAAAATGCCCGAAGCGTACAGGTGGAACTAGCTGATGGCAGAACTTTCCCAGCCAACATAGTGGGCACTGATGCTTTAACTGATCTAGCAGTGCTGAAGATAGAAGCAACAGATTTGCCTTATGCCTACTTGGGCGATTCGGACCTGCTTGCTGTAGGTGATTGGCTAGTGGCTATCGGCAATGCTTTGGGAGAAGGAATATCAGCTAGCGAGGGGATTGTCAGCCGCTTGAATGTCTCAGTGACCGCTCAAGGAAATACCCTCTCGGGTTTAATCCAAACCACTGCGGCTATCAATCCTGGTAATAGTGGTGGACCACTGGTAAATACCGCCGGCGAAGTGATAGGCATAACCAGCATTAAGATGGCTGCGGTGGGTATTGAGGGCATGGGCTATGCCATAAGTGTCAACAACGCTAAGCCTGTTATCGAAAATTTAATCCGCCAAGGTTATGTCATCCGCCCCTGGCTAGGGGTGGGATTATACACTGTGGATCCCTTTGTAGCTGCAGTGAACAATCTTTCTGTTGATAAAGGGGCACTTATTGTAGAGGTAGTTGCTGACAGCCCCGCCGATGCTGCTGGACTAAAAGAGAGCGATGTCATCATCCGCTTTGCGGACAAAGAGATAGTCAGCAGTGATGACCTCATCCAAGCTATCCTTGACTGCCAGATCGGCCAAGGAGTCGAAATAACCTTTGTCAGGGGTGAAGATACTAAAACAACTTGGGCACAACTACAGGAAAGTCCACCCCCTTGGGGTTAGCTCGCAGTTCCTTCACTTCGTTCAGGACTTCGCTTAATTGCCAATAAAACATCGCTATTTGCGATGCGATATTTCTCGGTGTAAGCCCCATTGGGAGGAAAATCAGCAATAAGTTCCCGAGATAATGTCTCCTGCTTAATATAATCACCAAAATCGGCTATTGCTCGCTTAATCGGCTCCCCTGTCTGATAATAAGTGATGATGTAGTCAGCAACATCGAAATTAGCCGCACGGCGCATATTCTGAAGACGGCGCACAACCTCTCTACTTATCCCCGCTGCAGCTAGCTCAGGAGTCAATTCAGTGCTTAGAGCCACCGTATACCTGCCATCACTGGCTATGCTATAGCCAGGCATGTCCAGGGAAAGTTCTTCAGAGGAAAACTCCATCTCCTTGACATTTATCTCCTCTTCTATTTCAGTGGCTAACTTGTCTAAAGCTTCCTCTTCTCCAGATTCCATCTTGACTATGATTTTTGCTAAAGGCTGGCGCACTTTAATCCCTGCCTTTGCCCGTGCTGCCCTACCCAAGCTTGTAATTCTCATAGCTAACTTGACATCGTTATCTAGCTTATCATTGATTTTAGCTTTATCAGCTACAGGGAAATCAGTCAGGTGCACGCTCTCTTTGGCTTCAGAGTTAACAGAGCACACCAAATTTTGATAAAGCTCCTCACTAATAAACGGTATAAGGGGGGCCAGAAGCTGTGCCAAAGTCACCAGACATTGATACAGCGTGGTATAGGCTGCTAACTTGTCCGCATCATTCTCGCTTTTCCAAAATCTGCGTCGACTTCGTCTCACATACCAATTGGAAAGATCATCAATAAAGCTCTGAATGTAGCGCGCCGCCGATGTAGGGTCATAGCTATCTAGCGCCTTAGTTACCTCGGCTACAAGCCGATTAAGCTCCGAGATAATCCAATTATCCAGCTCAGCAAAGATAGCTGGGACTGAGGGCTGGGGAACAAAACGGTCAATGTTAGCATAGAGGACAAAAAAGGAATAAGTATTCCATAAAGTAAGCAAAACTTTCCGCATGGTCTCGGCAACCATTTGAGTAGAGAAGCGATGAATATTTTCCGCTGGCACTGAAGCCAACAAATACCACCTGAGGACATCAGCGCCATAATCATTAACCACTGTCCAGGGATCAATTACATTGCCCTTGGCCTTGCTCATCTTCTCACCCTGGGCATCAACAACATGTCCCAAGCAGATAACATTCTTAAAGCAAGGCTGCTCAAAGAGCAAGGTGGATATAGCATGCAAGCTATAAAACCAACCCCGAGTTTGGTCAATAGCCTCGCAAATAAAATCAGCGGGGAAGTTCTGCTCAAAACTGTCTTTGTTTTCAAAGGGATAGTGCCACTGAGCAACAGGCATGGCTCCCGAATCAAACCAGCAATCAATTACCTCCGGAATACGCCGCATCTCACCACCACACTGGGAGCAATTAAAGGTTATCCCATCAACAAAGGGACGATGCAAATCTAAAGGCTCATTTAAGCCACTAAGATTGGGCATTGCTTTCAGTTCATCAACGCTACCTACGCACTCATAGTTGCCACAGGAAGAACAACACCAAATATTAAGTGGAGTCCCCCAATACCTCTCTCTGGAGAAGGCCCAATCAACATTGTTCTCCAGCCAATCACCAAAACGACCATACTTAATATGGCTGGGATACCAGTTTATCTCTGCATTGCCAGAAATAAGCCTGTCCTTCACTGCTGTTGTTTTGATATACCACGCCTTTTTAGCATAGTAGAGAAGTGGTGTGTCGCACCTCCAGCAAAAGGGATAGGTATGAATAATTCTCTCACCGCGAAAGAGAAGACCCCTTGACTTTAGGTCATCAAGAATAAGAGGGTCGGCATCCTTGACGAATTTGCCAGCGAAGTGCCTATAATTGCCAGTAACCCTGCCCTCTAAATCTACAGGTTGAACAAAATCAAGGTTATTATCCTCACCAGCCTCGAAGTCCACCTCTCCAAAAGCGGGAGCAATGTGGACAATGCCCGTGCCTTCGTCTAGGGAGACGAAATCAGTGTCGATAACGGGGAAGGACAAACCCTTGTCCTCTAGCTGAATCTCCAAAGCCATATGCCATCTGTCTTTCGCTTCATAATACTGCCTGAACCTCCTCCTCTCTACACCCCACTCATGCAGATTGAACAGTGGTTGGTATCTCAGACCTTTCTGCACACCTGCGATATCTGCCCCTTTGACCCTGCGTACCTCACGATAACCTTCAAGCCCTATCTTATCCACAAGGACTGAGGCCATGATAAGGTAATCATCCTTTCCCTCCATTACCGAATATTCGGCATCTGGTGCCACCGCCAAGGCAGTATTCCCAGGGAGTGTCCAGGGTGTGGTAGTCCAAGCCAACAAGTAGGCAGGCTTTAGCTGAAAGCTACTAAAAAGAGGCTCAAGAGCTGTCGTCGCGACCGAACTTGACTTGAGTTTGAACTTTATGTAAACCGATGGGTCTTCAGTATCATCTCGGTAGCCCAGAGCTACCTCGTGAGAGCTAAGTGAGGTGCCACATCTAGGACAATGCGGCGTTACCTTATAGCCCTGATAAATCAAGTCTTTGTCCCATAGTTTTTTCACTATCCACCAGCAAGACTCAATATAGCCATTGTCCAAAGTTATATAGGGATGTTTCATATCCAGCCAATGACCGATGCGCTCAGTCATGGCTTCCCATTGCTTAATGTAGTTAAAGACACTTTCCCGACACTTCTGGTTGAACTGAGCCACCCCATATTGCTCAATTTGAGCCTTATTGCTGAAACCAAGAGAACCCTCTACTTCAAGTTCCACAGGCAATCCATGGGTATCCCATCCTGCCTTGCGTGGCACATGATAACCTTTCATTGTCTTGTAGCGACAAATGATGTCCTTAAATAACCGGGATAGCACATGATGAATCCCAGGGCTGCCATTGGCTGTAGGTGGACCTTCATAGAAAACATAATGCTGGTTCCCTCTTCTTGCCTCGATGCTTTTGTCAGAAATGCCATGCTCCTTCCAAAAACGAAGAATATCTTGCTCTATTCGGGGAAAATTTGCCTTACTACTTACTTTGCGGAACACGGGCTAGCCTCGTTTCAGCAGAATAACTACTTTTCTATCTTCGCCCTCTCCTACACTGTGAGTGACAACATCAGGATGATTAGCCAAAGCTAGATGAATAATACGGCGCTCATCAGCTGGCATTGGCTCCAAAGTTATAGCACGGTGTCTTAATTTTACCTGCTCTGCCAACCTCAAGGCCAGCTTTTGCAAAGAATCACGGCGGCGTTTTTTATACCCACAAATATCAATGCTTAACGGCAACCAAGCCTTTAACCGTCCCGCCACTATGAGCCTAACGATGTATTGCAAGCAAGCTAAAGTCTGACCTCGCCGCCCAATCAAAATACCTAAATCATCACCCTCAATATCCAAAGCTATTGGTATCCCACCAGATGAGGCTTTAATAGCACCTGTTACCTCCATTAACCCCAGCAAGTTCTCTAACACCTCTATAGCTACTCCGACTATATCTTTTTCCAGTGGAACTAGTGGTTTTACTCTGATTACGGCTCCTTCGCCCCTAAAAATCCCCGATTTGCCCTCTTTAACAACCACTGTTTCAAATTGATCACGACCTATTCCCAGCCGCTTTTCTGCCTCCTCAGTTGCCTGCTCTACTGTCTTGGCAGTTATCTCCAACTCTTCCATGTTCTAACCTATCATTCCTGGCAATTTGCTTCAATATTGATTTTGCCTGAGGCCACTTCTATAACGCTCTTTTGTTTTTCCACTTTGGTACTGATTGTGCTTTAGGAGAAGGTCTAAGATAACCCCAACCGCCAGTAACAAAATATTGAGTCGCAATACCAATCACAGTGGAAGCCAGCCAAAAGAGGGGTAAACCACTGGGAAACATCAAACAAAACATGCCAAACATGAATGGCATCATTAGCAACATCATGCCGCTCGTGGATTGCTGTCTCGGATCAGCAGATGGTGCAGTGGTCATTTTCTGCTGCACCCACATCGAGACGCCAACCAGAATGGCTAAAACTAAACCGCCAATCTGCTCACCCCCACTTTGCCCCAGATCAAGCCCTAAGAAATGGCTATTTAAGGGAAGTGCCTCACTCACTATCTGCCAGGAATAAAGATGCCGAGATAGATCCAGTAAGTTCTCCGGCGTAGTGGCCAGAGCCCTCATAATAGATTGATACAAAGCGATCCAGATAGGAAACTGAACTAGCATAGGCCACATACAACCTATAGGGTTCACTCCAGCCTCTTTATAGACTTTCATCATCTCTTGCTGAAGTTTCTGTTTATTCTTGGCATATTTCTTTTGCAGCTCTTGAATCTTGGGCTGCATGCTTTGCATAGCTTTAGTAGACTTGAGTTGTCTTAAGGTAAGAGGCGTGAGTATCAAACGAACCACAATAGTAAGGATAATAATGGCCAAACCAAACTCCACTGCTTTAGGTAGAAGGCTTGATAAAGCAATCAAGCCATTAAGCACTGGGTCCACTATAATTAAATTCCACAAGTTTGCCATAACTGCAAATCTTACTTAATTGTCAGAGGGAATCTCCAGTTTGTTTTCCCCTTGCCCACATCCACAGCATATAGACAGTTATCCTGGGCACGGATATAGACTATGCCTTCCTGCATGCAAAGAGACGCCCGAACGGGGGCATCGATAGATACCTCATTGATTGGCTCACCTTTAAATATATCAAGCGCATACACTTTGCCTGAGTCACAAGCTACCACCAGCAAATCATCTGTTAAGGCTGGTGAAGAAACAATGGGACTCCCAGCATCAAATTCCCACAATTCGTTACCCGCCTTCGAGTCAATAGCATAAACTTTGCCATCGAGACAGCCAGCATAAACAACACCATTGGCTACCACGGGAGCAGCCCAAAACCAATTGCCACCCGGAAATTTCCACAACGGTTCATTATCGCCTACCCTTACTGCATATAGGTTACGGTCAAATGAACCAACAAAAATAGCGTTTTCATAAAGCACTGGAGCAGAGACAAATCCCGCTTCCGTCTTAAAAACCCAAGGTAACAGACTACCATCCTTAGCTGATAAAGCATAAATATGCCCGTCAAAGGTACTCACATACACGGTTTCCTCTTTTACCACCGGCGTTATCCATAACTTGTCACCCAATGGGTCAGATTTCCACTTTTCATCACCATAGGTCATGTCCAAAGCATAGACCCTGCCATCTGAACTGCACACATAGACAGTATCATCGTTTGCCACTGGACTACCTACAATAGGCTCGATTACATCCTCTGTTCTAGGATAAGTCCACTCACCACTTCTTGTCTGAGGAAAAGGCAAATTCTGGCTCCTGGCTGACGGACTCATCATCAAAACCTTACCATTATAGATGCCAATACAAACCGATTCACCAACCACAGTCGGTGTGCCGTATATGTTTGCTGGTACAGATGAGGGGCCACAGGATATGCCTTTAGAGGGCATAGTAATAGCAAAATACCATTCCCCCTCAGAAGAGGGGAACGACATTTCTTGATTTCGAGCCGAGGGATTTACTGCCATTACTTTGCCATCTGTGGAACCTAAATAGAGAATCCCATCATAAGAAATAACTCCAGAGAATCCTAGAGGCTTTTGTTGTCCTCCTACACAACCACCGGCGCTTAAGGCGAGGAAGCAAAAAATGCCAAGAAAAATTAATATTTTAATCCTCATCTCAATACACTAAAATGATAACTAAGGCACAGGGTCATAACCACCTTTAGAGAAAGGATTGCATCGAGCTAACCTCTTAACCACTAGCCAGCTACCTTTGATGAATCCATATCTCTTAATCGCCCCGCAGGCGTAGTACGAGCATGTTGGCTGGAAGCGGCAAGAATGAGGGGTAACCTCTGATACCGTCGCCTGATATAATTTAATTAACTTTAGCGCTAGCTGTTTCATCACCCTTTGTAATTAGCTCTGCTTGGGTTAGCAACTTAATTACCGCCTTTTCCAGTTGATGGTAGTCAGCAGTAACTGCCTCTCGACGAACGACAAAGACGATGTCCCATCCCAGCTTCACCAATTGCAAATGTATTATTTCTCTAAGCAACCTCTTCAAACGATTGCGTTGTACTGCCTTACCCACCTTCTTAGTTACAGAAAAGCCATATCTACTCAAGTTCAATCCGTTAGGCAGTGCTTTCATCACAATCAAACTATCTATATATGTACTCCCCTGCTGGTAAACTAGAGCATACTGCGCTCGCTTAGTTAAAGTCCAAGACCCCCTCATGAAAATGCAACTAAGCTGGAGTCAACCTCCATCGCCCCTTAAGACGCCTCGCCTTAAGCACCCCCCGCCCACCCCGAGAAGCCATCCGGATGCGAAAGCCCAATTTACGTCTGCGGGAAATTTTCTTTGGCTGGTAAGTACGTTTCGGCATGCAGTTCCTTCAAGACACCTATTAACGTAGACCTACGCCACCCGTCTTCCAAATATGGCTCGGGGCATAAGGTAATAGAGCTAAAAATCGAGCCCTCTTTATAGCTTGCGCCAAACAGCGCTGGTGCTTAGCACAAGCCCTGGTTCTCCGTCGTGATTCAATCTTGCCACGACCGGAAATGTATTGAGACAACATAGAAACATTCTTGTAATCTATATTTATTTTCTCAGTACAAAAGGGGCAAATTGCTGGCCTGGGGATATAATTTCTTGGTTTTCTCGCTCTGCTACGATTAATCAACTTCCAATTCCTTCACTCTGCTCAAAAGGTAAGTCCTCGGGTTCAAGCTCGCCTTCTTCTGGAAGAGGAGCCAAAGCTCGCTTACCAAGAAAAAGCACCCGATTTGCTATCACCTCAACACTAACGCGCTTCTGCCCATCTTGTCCCTCCCAATTACGAGTGCGCAACCTACCTTCGACATAAACCTGCTTTCCTTTGGTTACGAACTGATTACAACTCTCCGCTTGCTTGCCAAAAACAACAATTCTAAACCATTCCGTTTCCTCCCTGCGCTCCCCACCCGAGTCAGTGTAACGACGACCAGTAGCCATAGGAAAGGAGGTAACTGGATTTCCGCTTGGTGTATACCTCATTTCAGGATCAGTGCCTACATTGCCAATAAGCATAATTTTGTTTAAGCTTGCCATATCAATCACCCACTTTCACTATAAGCTGCCGTAGAACTTCTTCGGAAGCCGCAAGGTCTGCTTCGAGTGCTCTAACCAACTTCGGCTCTAACTTGAAGCGAGTCAAAATGTAATCACCTTCCATAAATTTCTTTATAGGATAAGCTAACTTCTTTCTCCCTCGCTGCTCTGTCTCCTCCACAATCCCATTTCGGTCGCTAATAAACCGATTCACTTTTTCCACCACCTTGGGCAACTCTTCTCCGTCAACCTCAGGGCTAATTATAGTCACTAATTCGTAATTACGCATTGTTAGATTCACCCCATTATAGCATGCTAATAACCATAATTTAAGCGAAGAACCAGTGGTAAAGGCAATTTGTGCTCCATCATTTTCTTTTGGGTAACAGTTATATCATAATTAACACGACAATGATACATGATTTGAGCTTCACTGTCATAGAGAGCATAACTCGCTCTGGAGTCGCCATCGCGAGGCTGTCCCACACCACCAGGATTAATAATTAAGCGACGGTTTTCAGATCCCAATCTTAGTGCACTAGGAGTTTTTGCCGCAAAACATTTGCCATCTTTATTCTGCCCAAAAATTAATGGCACGTGCGAGTGCGCCACGAGGCAGAAATTGGTATCAAAATAGCCAAAATTATCACAAGCGGCATTCACAGATAGCAGATATTCCCAGATGGGCTGACGGGGACTCCCGTGAACCAGAGTAAAGTCGTCTCGTCTTAATTCAATAGGGAGGTCCTGTAAGTAATTTACATCCTCTGCAGTTAGCTGCTGTGCTATCCACTGGCAAGCTTGGGCAGCATCTAGGTTAAAATCTGAGGTATCAATCTTGCCAATAGCAGCCCAATCGTGATTGCCAGCAACAGAGATATGCTTGTACCGCCGCAAATGCTCAATGCAAGCATGAGGTTCAGGACCATATCCCACTATGTCTCCTAGACACCATATTTCATCAAATCCCCCTTTAGCTTCAATATCCTCAAGCACAGCTTCGAAAGCAGCTAAATTAGCATGAATATCACCAAGAATGGCATACTTCATGGGAATAAACTATAGCATTTACCAGCCAAATTGTTAAAGTTGAGGTCACGATAAAGCCAATGCTATAATTTCAAGGATGAAGCTATCGGAGTTAGGGGAATTTGGTTTAATCAACCTCATACGTAACATCACTGATAAATTCAAGAATCCCCAGCAGGCTTCCTGGCAGCAACTCTTGGTTGGCATTGGTGATGATGCGGCGGCATGGCAAAGTGATAACCGCATCCAGTTGGCTACCACAGATAGTTTAGTCCAAGGTATACACTTCGACCTAAACACCGTTACATGGGAGGAATTAGGGTGGAAAGCACTGGCGGTAAATTTAAGCGATATAGCCGCTATGGGTGGCATTCCCCAATATGCCTTAATCTCTCTAGCAGTACCTGGTGAACTTGAGGTAGAAAATATTACCAAATTTTGCCATAGCATGGCATGCCTAGCCACAGAATTTGGGGTAGCTATAGTTGGAGGCAACCTCGCTGCTGCCCCTACTGTAGTTATCACTATCGCTGTCCTGGGCCACTCAAAAGGCAAATCGATACTTAAGAGGTCAACAGCAACACCCGGTGAGCAAATAGCTGTCACAGGATGGCTAGGATTATCAGCAGCTAGCCTGGAAATGTTTAAGGGAAAAATGAGCTTAGACCCTGAAACAACCAGTATCTTGAGGCGTGGTCATCTTCAGCCTACGCCTAGAGTAAAAGAGGGACAGATCTTAGTCGAGCAGAGAGTCAAGACTACCATAGATATAAGCGATGGATTGATTGCTGACCTTGACCACGTTTGCCAAGCTAGCAAAGTCAGTGCCAAAATAAGAATGGACCAGGTGCCCACACATCCACTAGTCAAGGTTAATTTCCCAAACTATCGTGAGTTAGCTCTATATGGGGGAGAGGACTATGAACTGCTTTTTACCGCTAACAAGACTATTATGGACAAAGTCAGACAGGCTCTAAATTGTCCCGTGACTGTAATCGGTGACATAGTAGAAGAAACGTTGCCAAATCGAGTGACTTTGCTAAATAGCAAAGGAAATGTTATCACCCTTAAAAAGGGGGGCTGGGAGCACTTCCGGGATGAATTTCTTAAAGCTGAAATCGCATAGCCCAGAGCAAACTCAGCTTCTAGGAAACTACCTAGGCAAGCTAGCTCAAAGAGGCGATATTTTTCTTCTTGTGGGTGATTTAGGAACAGGCAAAACTTGCCTTGTCCAGGGCATGGCATATGGATTAGGCACAAAGGAGTACGCTTTCAGTCCATCTTTTGTCATAGTCAGGGAGTACCATGGTAGGCTCCCCCTATACCATGTTGATTTCTATCGCCTCGACCATATTGGCGAAATTGCTGACCTGGGGCTAGAAGAATACTTCTGTGGCGAGGGAATCTGCGTAGTTGAATGGGCAGAAAAGGGGCTGCGAGTACTACCCCAGAACAATTTGCTTATAAAATTAAACTACGTCTCCAATTGTGAAACACAACGCACTATTAGTCTTAAACCCAGGGGTGAGCACTACTTAGAATTAATAAAACAGCTTAAATCAACTTTAAGTAAGGAGTTTACCTGTCACCCTGAACAAAGTGAAGGGGCTCCAGATTCTTCGCTTCGCTCAGAATGACAGAAGGGAATGTTAAATAATTGCTCTAAATAAGGAAAAAATATGGAGTTAACTATAGATACTTCTTCTAATACCGCTAGCGTTGCTTTATCTCATAAGGGTGAAATTCTAACCAAGCTAGCTTGGGAATCAGCCCAAAACCACACTGTAGAATTGATGCCCAATTTGGTTCATCTGCTAAAACAAGTTAAGGCAAAACCGAACTCTATAGAGGCCATCATCGTAGCTAAAGGTCCGGGGAGTTTCAACGGGCTGCGGGTGGGGATAAGCACAGCCAAGGGGCTAGCCTTCTCCTTAGCCATTCCTTTGCTTGGTATAAGCACGTTGGAAGCCGAAGCTCATCCTTTTGCCTATACCGGCTTGCCATTGTCTCCCATCCACAAGGCTAGTCGTGAGGAAATTGCCACTGCCTTTTATCAACAAAAGAATAACGAGTGGCGATGTTTAGAAGAGGAACATTTAACTACGCTCGATGCTTTATGCCAACGAATATGCCAAAAGACGCTTTTTTGTGGTGAAATCACGCCTGATATGGTAAATGAAATACAACAAAATTTGGGCCAGCGAGCTATAATAGCGCAAACTTCTACATTGTCTCGCGCTGGCTCTTTAGCTATATTAGGTTGGCAAAGATTGACTAAAGGAGAGCAAGATGACCTAGCTACCTTGCAACCTTTATATCTTCGCCCTCCCCATATAACGAAACCAAAGAAAAGGTATCCCTATGTCACCCTGAGTGAAGCGAAGGGGTCAGAGCCTACAGTGGGCTTTAGCTAACGAAACCGAACGAAAGGAGAAAGGGAAGTGCAAATTCCAAAATTAAATGTGGCGTATTCAACCAGGCTTTGCTTTGGCTGTGGCGAAGATAATCCCATAGGATTAAAGTTGAAACCTGTTTACGATGGAGAAAAGGTCAGGGCAGAGTTCACCCCAGGAGAATACCACCAAGGCTGGGATAATATAACTCATGCGGGTATTCTCTATGCCCTCTTTGATGAAGTAACTGCTTACGTCATCCTCTGCTGCGGCATTGATTTTGGTGTTACTGCTAAAAGCGAGGTGAGATTCAAACAAGTAGCTCCCATCAATGAGCCAATCCAAATCTCTGCCTGGGTCACCAAATTGACAAGAAGACTAGTGGAAACCAAGGGAGTGCTTGCCCTTAAAGATAACACAGTTATAGCTGAAGGCAGCTCTTTGTTCTACGTATGGAGGCGATCAAAAAAGACAATCCTCTGGGATATGGACGGAGTTATTGCTGATTCTAACTCATTTCACTTTGCTGCCTGGCAGGAAACCTTTGCTAAAAGGGGAGTAAACTTTACTAAGGAACATTTTACCAGACTATTTGGCACTAGAAATGACTTCATAATTCGTAACGTTCTCGGAGCAGGATTGTCAGAAGAGAATGTTAAAAGCATAGTACAGGAAAAGGAGGCAAGTTTTCGAGGGAAAGCAAAAGGGAATATTAAGCCATTTCCCGGGGTGATTAAACTACTAAATACGATTAAGAGGGGAAACTTCAAGCAAGCCCTGGTTTCTTCAGCACCAAAGGAAAACATAGATTTGATCACTAGCGAACTCAACCTTAAAGAGACTTTCGATCGTGTTGTTTCTGGCAGGGAAGTGGCGGAAAGTAAGCCCAGCCCCCAGATATATCTTTTAGCTGCGGAAAAACTAGGGGCTCAACCTCAGGACTGCATTGTGATTGAAGACTCCCCCCACGGCGTTAAAGCAGCTAAAGCGGCCGGAATGAAATGCCTAGCGGTAACCAACACTCACCCCAAACAAGATTTCGAGGAAGCTGACAGAGTAGTTGATTCTTTAGAAAAAGTAGATTTAATCACCCTGATACAAAGGGTGTAAGGAGGAGTGGTCATTGCGGCAGCAGCAGAGTAATCCTAACGAGCAGAGAAGCTTAGTGCTTATTAAACCCGATGCCATACAAAGAGGATTAGCCGGGGAAATAATTTCCCGCCTTGAAAGAAAGGGGCTCAAAATTGTAGCCATGAAAATGTTACAAATGGATAAAACCCTGGCTCAACGTCACTACGCCATTCATAAAGACAAAGCCTTCTTTAATGAATTGGTTGATTTCATTACCTCTAGCCCTATCATCGCCCTTGCTTTTCAGGGAAAAGATGCTGTGGAAATAATAAGGCAAACAATGGGCGAAACTGACCCGGCTAAAGCTTCCCCTGGCACCATCAGGGGTGACTTTGGCCTCGATATTGAGCATAACCTAATCCATGGCTCCGACTCAGCCAAGAATGCCTCTAAGGAAATAAATCTCTTCTTCTCAGTGGAAGAAATTTTTGACTATCACAAAGATATTGATAGATGGGTTAGCTAATAGTCACTATCTATTGGATTCTAACCACGGGAATTGCTTTGTCCCACAGTTTATCTAGTTGATAATAATCCCGCTCAGCAGAGTTAAATATATGAACGATAACTGCCTCAAAATCACCAAGGAGCCAACCGGAATCGGGGGTGCCTTCTTTATGATGGGGTATAATGCCTTTGCTCCTCAGTACTTCATCAATGCCTCGCCAAATGGCCTCTATCTGACGGTCGCTTTCTCCACTACAAATAACGAAATAATCGGCAAAGGAGCATAATCCTCTTACATCAAGCATCACAATATTACTTGCTTGCTTCTCAGAAGCAGCTCCCACTGCTAACTTCGCTAGCTCTTCAGCCTCCAGAAAGAATTAGCCTCCTTCATTTATATTATAACACTTTCATGTTTACAACTGCCCCATATAACCCCCCACTTTAAGACAAATTTCATCACTGAGTAAAGCTCACCATGAGTAAGCAGATAACTCATATGGAATGGTTTGTACTTTTACATAATCTTACCTCATTATAAAAGTCAATAGCATTGAAGGAGCTACGCACCAATGGCCCCGACGCCACCCCTAAGAACCCCATCCTCTTCGCAATAACCTCATATTGGGCAAACTCAGCAGGAGTAACATATCTTACCACCTCGTGATGCTTCAGGGAGGGCCTCAGGTACTGCCCCAGGGTAATAGAATCGCACCCAGCTTCCCTTAGATCCTCCATAACCTCTATCACCTCATTATCCCTTTCCCCTAACCCCAACATCAGTCCCGATTTAGTTAGCAAACCATTCAGTTTAGCCCGTCTCAAGAGCTCTAATGAGCGCTGATAGTTAGCCCCAGGGCGAACCTCAAGGTAAAGTCGGGGTACCGTTTCCACATTATGGTTGAGAATGTCTGGCGAGGCATCTATTACAATTTGCCAGGCAGCCAGCGAGCCCCTGAAATCAGGGACTAGAACCTCAACCAAGATATTAGAATCATATGCACGAAGGGTTTTGATTATCTGGGCAAATTGAGAAGCGCCACCATCGGGGAGATCGTCTCTGGTTACAGAGGTAATGACTACATAGCGTAGCCCCAATTTCTTGACTGCTGACACGATATGCTCTGGCTCTTCTGGGTCAGGAGCTTCAGGCTTTCCGTGCTTTACGGCACAAAAGGTACAGTTGCGAGTACAAATATCCCCCAAGATCATAAATGTAGCTGTGCCTTGAGCAAAGCATTCTGTCCGGTTGGGGCAGCGAGCACTTTCGCAGATGGTATGCAGCTTTAGCCCCCGGGTGAGCTTCCTCATTTTGGTCAGTATGGTGGAATCTAGAGGTTTTAGCTTTAACCACTCAGGGCGTCTAGCATAACTGGACATCTATCGACCTCCTGTTTGTATTCGAAACCAAATATATCTGAAACGGAATGAAGCAACCCCCCTATGATGGATTCGACCTCTATAGGATACCCCAATATTTTTGAAATAGAGGTCATTATTCCCGCCTTTTTCATGCCACAAGGGTTTATATATTCGAAATACCGTAGGTCCGTATCTACATTAAGAGCAAAACCATGCATAGTAATACCATGGTTAACCCTCACCCCTATAGAACAAACTTTTTTCACATTCACCCAGACACCAGGATACTCGCCAATCCGATGACCTCGGATACCAAGAGAATGTAGCAAGTTAATGACAACTGACTCCAGTTCCCAGATATATTGGCGCACACCAAGCCCGTTTTCTTCAAGACTGAGAATAGGATAGCCCATAAGCTGCCCTGGGCCATGGTAGGTGATGCCTCCTCCCCTGCCGATGTGAAAGACCTCTATTCCCTCTTGAGCCAGCCTCTCTGGGGAGACAATTATATCCTCTTCTCCTCTAAAGCGTCCTATGGTGAAAACTGGGGAGTGCTGGAGGAGCAGCAGCACATCACGGTTAATTCCCTTAGCTCGCGCTTCTACTAACGATTGTTGCAAGTTCAAGGCAAGTTGGTATGGCACCACCCCCAAATAATAAGCTTGGTAAGACTTCCTTGATTCCAAAATCCCTCAAATTTGAGTTTAGCCAGCCTGTTTAGTTTGAAAGTGAATCGGGCCGCCCAACTGTCCTAAAGCCGCTTCCAGCACTGCCTCTGGCAGTGTGGGATGAGCATGCATAGTGTCGGTGATATCTTTGGCTGTGAGGCTACATTTGACTGCCAGCACGCCTTCTGCTATCAGATCGTCAGCATGAGGCCCCATGATGTGCATCCCCAGTACCCTTCCACTTTCTGCTTCGCAAACTATCTTAACCATGCCCATCGTTTCCCTCATAGTATGAGCCCGGCCACAGGCGCTAAAAGGGAAGCTACTCACTTTATAAGAAAGCTCCCTAGTTTTGGCTTCATTTTCGGTCAAGCCAACACCTGCTATCTCAGGGTGGGTGAAGACACAAATAGGAACAGCTTGGTAGTCTACCCGGCGAGAGTGACCAAGAGCATTCTCTACAGCAATCTTCCCCTCGTAGGAGGCAACATGAGCTAGCATATGCCCGCCAATTACGTCTCCGATAGCATAAATATTAGGGATATTTGTTTCTAGTCTCTCGTTCACCGCGATAGCTCGTCTTTTCATCTTCATCCCTAGTTCAGTTAAGCCCAGTCCTTCAGTATAGGGGGAACGCCCGGTAGCCATGAGAACCATTTGCGCCTCGATTCCTCGTTCTCCCTCCGGTGTGTCCCAGACCACTTTAGTCATTGTCCCTTCCTGCCTTATCGCCTTGACTGTAGCGCTAGTTATGATCGTAATGCCTTGTCTCCTTAGGATCTGGGCAAAACGTTGGCTGATCTCTAGGTCAACTGGCTCTAGGAGGAAGGGTCGCATCTCGAGGATAGTCACCTTAGTGCCAAAGGCATTAAAGATGGTGGCAAATTCCACGCCCACGACGTTTCCCCCGATGACTATCAGGCTTTGGGGGAGTTTGGTCACATCTAGTATCTCATCAGTGGTAACCACCCCTGGAAGGCCTAAACCGGGGATAGGAAGTGAAGCAGTCTCCGAGCCTGTGGCGATAATGATCCTCTTGGTTGGAATCTCCTCACCGTTTACCTTCACTAACGTGGGAGACACAATGCGCCCCGCACCCTTGTAAATACTTATGTTACCAGCCAGTGTTAGCTGCTTAATTCCCGCTACCTGCCCAGCTACTACCTTATTCTTGCGGGCAATAATCTGGGGCAAATTCAGCCCAATATGGTCAATCTCCAGGCCAAACTCACTCGCTCTCCTAGCCTGCTGTAGTACCTCGGCACTTCTAAGCAATGACTTTGTCGGGATACAACCACGATTGAGGCATGTACCACCGAGGCGATCTTTTTCCATCAAAGCTACCCTTGCTCCCAGCTGGGAGGCATAAATAGCTGCTACGTATCCCCCCGGGCCGCCGCCGATTATGGTGACATCATATTCAGTTTCCATCGTTTACTGCTTTGCCTAAAGAACTGGTTTCTTACCTAGGTTAGCTATCTCGTTTAAGGTAAGGCAAACTAAATAAAGATTAAATTTTCCCAGCTTGAAAAACTTCCGAAAGGTTCCTTACTCCTTTGCTTCGCTCAGGACAAACCTCAATCACTAGCTTCTAAACAGCTCCTTTTGGTTCTGCAATTCCTTTACCTTTTGTCAAATGGTTTGACAAAAGGCGTATCAACAACCTCAGCTTCCACTTCTTTATCTCTGATAACAACATTTACTTTACTGCCCCTCTCGGTATAAGGGAGATCAATGATGGCCCACGCATATACCTTCTTCAAAGAAGGGCAGTAATTCCCTGACGTGATGTATCCAATCTTCTTTCCGTCTTTCTTCACTTCCATTTTATGTCTGGGAATACCACCTGTGGGAATATAGAGGCCAACGAGCTTCCGGCTAATTCCCCTCTCTCTTATTTTAAGAAGTGCCTCTTTGCCAATAAACTTCTCCTTGTCAAATTTTACTGTCCAGCCTTGACCTGTTTCGAGCGGATTTATTGTTTCATCAATATCATTGCCATAAAGCCAGTAGCAAACCTCAAACCTTGTTGTGTCTCTTGCCCCTAGTCCACATGGTTTCATGCCAAACCTTTCACCTTCTTCAAGAATACCATTCCAGATATCTACAATGTCTTTTGCCTTAGAGTAAACTTCGAAACCATCTTCTCCCGTGTAACCTGTATGCGAGATAAGAATTTTTTTACCGAACAACTCCCCATACACAAACTTAAAACGCTTCAGTTCTTTAAGAGGCATATCTCCGCCTAACTTTACTAAAGGCCCCAGCAATTTTTCTGACATAGGTCCCTGTAATGCTACTTCCCCGTAGTCTGGGCTCTTATTCGAAATTTCTACATCAAAGTTTCCCTTTTGCTGTGAAATCCAAGCGAAATCCTTCACGGAATAGTTAGGTGATGCATTAACAACAAGTAATACAAAATCATCCTCTACTTTGTAGACAAAAAGATCGTCCACCTGGCCACCATTGGGATAACACAATGGAGAGTACTTTATATCTCCGTCTCTCATCTTCATTACCGAATTCGTTACAATGTAGTCGGTGAAAGGAAGCGCATCTCTGCCCCGTAATTCAATCTCCCCCATATGGGAGACATCAAAGATGCCTACCTTTTCTCTTACAGCAAAGTGCTCTTCAATAATGCTTGTATATTGCACAGGCATATCAAAACCATCAAATGGGATCATCCTCGCCTTTAACTTTAGGTGTTCCTCATGAAGAGGGGTCAATGACAACTCTTCCACATCTACCTCCTAACTAAAAATTAATATCTTCATCTTTATACTTCAATTCATCCTTAAGTTTCAGCTCATCGTCGTAATTCAAGATTGGTCTCTTTGCTGCTAGTACATCATCCACTCTCCTTATTCGAGTGTTATGCGGTGCGCTTTTTAATAATTCAGGATTTGCTTTAGCCTCGTTAGAAATTTTGATCATGGCATCAATGAATTCATCAAGCACTTCCTTACTTTCGGATTCAGGTGGTTCTACCATTATTGTTTCCTCAGCATAAGGTTCAAAATGCGGAAAATAAATTGTCGGTGGATGAAAACCATAATCCATCAACCTCTTGGCAATATCCAAAGTCTTTATTCCATACTTCTTATAGTCTCTTCCCGTAAGCACACACTCATGTCCACAATAACGATCGTATGCCGGCCGGTAATATTTCTTTAACTTAGCCAGCACATAGTTGGCATTGATGACACTTGCTTCCGAGGAATTGCCAAGGCCATCTGGCCCCATAGAAAGAATCCAGGCATAAGTCTTAACCAGCACAGCAAAATTACCCCAGAATGCCCTTACCATACCAATACTTTTTTCTCCCACGTCTGATAGATGATACTTCTTACCGTCAAAGGTAACTATAGGTGTAGGAAGATACGGAATAAGAGCTTTCTTTACCCCGATAACTCCTGAACCTGGCCCACCACCTCCATGTGGAGTAGAAAATGATTTGTGTAAATTGAGATGGACTATGTCAAAGCCGGCATCCCCCGGCCTCATAATGCCAAATGAGGCGTTAAGGTTGGCACCATCATAATAAAGCAACCCTCCTTTGCCATGCACAATTCCCTCAATATCTCGTATCCCTTCATCGTATAAGCCCACAGTATTAGGATTTGTCAGATACAATCCGGCAGTATCTTCATCCATTAAGTCCTTAAGCTGTTTGATATCAACGGTCCCCTTTTCGTTTGACCTTACTTCAATCATTTTAAAGCCACCCATGGTGCAACTAGCCGGATTGGTGCCATGGGCAGAATCAGGTACTAACATCTTATGCCTTTTATCATCATGGTCAACAAAATGCTGCCTCATAATGAGAACGCCAGTTAATTCACCATGTGCTCCAGAGGCAGGAGCCATAGTATATTGGTCTACGCCTGTTACTTCACAAAGTAGCTTGTTTAAATCATACATTAGCTCTAAACAACCTTGAACAGTCTCTTCAGGAGCTAAGGGAGGGGCACAGACAAAGTTATCTAGCGATGCTAGTTTCTCATTAACTTTGGGATTGTATTTCATGGTACATGACCCCAATGGGTATAAGCCATCATCAACACCATAATTAAACTTGGAAAGTTTGGTGAAGTGCCGAATAACATCAACTTCGGAAACTTCACTAAGAGCTTTCTTAGCATCAGTAGCAGCATAAGCCGGTATGCAACTCTTAATGTCTACCTCATCAAATAAATCCTTGGGCAAAGAATAACCATCTCTAGCCTTTACGCTTTTCTCAAATATTAATTTCATCTTTATTCCTCCTTATTCCGCAAGAATTTCAGCCACCCGGTTTAAATCCTGCCTACTCAATATCTCGGTTACAGCAAAAAGCAAAACATCCTTGAGCCCTTCCTCTTTATAGAATTTGCCTATTTCCAGAGGAGGAATGAAGTTGTTCTTTAACAGTTTTTCACTTAAGGTAGAGACACTATTTTTGCTCTTCAACAAAAACTCATTATAGAAGGGATAGTGAAAAACCCTTTCGAACTTCCCCGATTTTAATAGCAAGTTTTCTAGGTAGTGTGCAGCTTTGGTATTAAGAAGAGAAACTTTATAAAGCCCTTCTGTTCCCATAAGGGAAAGATAGATATTGGCGGCAAGAATATTTAAACCGTGGTTAGTACAAATATTAGAAGTTGCCTTCTCTCTTCTTATATCTTGCTCTCTAGCCCGCATGGTCATCACGAAAACACGCTTACCATCCGCGTCTACCGTCTCACCGACAATTCTTCCGGGAAGCTGCCTGAGGAATTGTTTCCTAGTTGCCAGGTAAGCATTATAAGGACCGCCATAATTTAGCTCCATGCCAAATGATTGAGCTTCTCCGGCTACGATATCAGCGCCCATTTCCCCAGGAGCTCTTAAACCCCCCAGTGACATGCTTTCAGCAATGGCATTTATTAATAAAGCACCCTTAGCATGAACAAGCTCGCAGATTTCAGCCAGGTCCTCTATGCCACCAAAGAAATTAGGATTTTGGACGATAACAGAAGCAACACCGGCATCAATTAATTTCTCCAGTTTATCAATATCAACCAAACCATCTTTATACGGCAATTCGACAATTTCTGGCTCGTGTGGTGCTATGTATGTTTTAACGGTTTTTCTATAATGAGGATGCAGTGTTGACGAGATAATAATTTTATTTCTATGCGTTAACCTGAAGGACATTAATGCTGCCTCAGCCGTTGCTGAAGCACCATCATAGATAGAAGGTATCACGACATCCATTTTGGTAAGTCTGGCAATATATGTCTGAAACTCAAACATTGACTGCAGGGTACCTTGGCTAAGTTCAGGCTGATATGGTGTATAACAAGTCCAGAACTCTTCCCTTTGCAAGAGAAATTTTTCTGCCTCAGGCACATGATGTCTGTAAGCACCCGCTCCAATAAGGGGTTTCATTAAGAAAAAACCTGAGTTTTTCTTAGCAATCTGGTAAATCTTTTCTTCCAGCTCAGCTTCTGAAATTGCCTCCGGGATATTCAATTTCCTCTTAAAACGAACTCCTTGGGGAACACTCTCAATTAAATCCTCAAAAGAAGAGACGCCAATCTCCTTCAGCATCTCTTTTTTCTGCTCTTCCGTATTTGGAATATATCTCATACTGCACCTCTACTCTTCCCTATATTCTGAGTATTCTTTAGCTCCCATAAGATTCTTCAATTCATCAGCATTCTCAATCTTTATCTTGGCAATCCATCCTTCTCCGTAGGGCTCTTTATTGATAATGGAATTATCTTCAACAACTTTTTCGTTTACCTCGATTACTTCTCCCGAGGTAGGGGCATAGATATCAGAAGCCGCCTTTACCGATTCAATGGCCGTAAGCGTTTCACCTTGTTTTACTTTCTTCCCCTTCTCCGTTTTCTCAAGGTAGACAATATCACCAAGCTTATCCTGGGCATAATCAGTAATTCCTACCGTCCCTACGTTATCTTCCACCTTCAGCCATTCATCAGTTTGGGTATAATAAAAACCTTCGATAACCTTAGCTGCCATCTCTCCTCCTTTTTATATTATATTTTCCGTTATTCAGATTAGCCTTTAGTTTGCTACTTGTCAAAATCTTTATGCCGGGCAAAACCGGCCCCACTCTTAAATTAAATAAGCCCCTCCTCAAAAGAAGGGGCTTATTTAATTAGGGCTTGATTTTTCCTCTACTTAATCAAATCTTTTATATGTACCTCAGGCGTATACTCTTCCTTACCTTCTACGAAGTAATCTCTGGCCATTTTGCCTACCAGCCCACCCAGGATAATAAGCGATATCAGGCTAGGTATGGCCATGGCACCATTGAGAGTATCGGTGAGCAGCCAGACAAAGTCAACCTTCCATATTCCACCCATAAAGGCGAATATTATCCATACCACTCCATATCCCAGCTTAAACTTCTTTACGGCCCCTGGCGAAACCTTTTTGCCAAATAAATAACGACCACACTGTGAACCATAATAATACCAGGCAAGCAGGGTGGAATAACCAAAGAGAAGGGAACCCATAGCTACAACAGCAATACCACCACCACCAAGGACTGTTGAGAAACCAGAGGCAGTTAAAGCCGTGCTGGTATAGCCTGTTTTCAGAGCGCCGGTCGTTAGAATTACCAAGGCGGTCATGGTACAAACTATTATGGTATCAAGAAAAACTTCAAAGAAGCCAAGGCTTCCCTGGCGACCTGGCACAGGTATTCTAGTTGGGCTATGAGAAATACCCCCGGTGCCTAAACCAGCCTCATTGGAGAATATGCCCCGCGCCACACCATATCTCATTGCCATCATTACCGTGGCACCGGCAAATGCACCAAAGCCAGCACGAGGAGTAAAAGCATATTTAAATATCTCTCCAATTGCTGCCGGTATTGCAGTAATATTGATAAGCAGTACAATTATGGCTCCAATTACATAAACGACGCACATCCAGGGAGCCAGGTATTCAGCTACTCTTCCAATTCTCTTAATTCCACCGACAACTACCAGGCCAATAAGAATAGCTAAAGTAATACCGGTGGCTATAAAGGGAATACCATAATACTCGTTCAAAACCAGAGCCATGGAATTAGTCTGAACAGCGTTACCAATTCCAAAAGCACATACTGCCCCAAAAAGAGCAAACAATATGGCTAACCATTTCCACTTTGGTCCTACTAGCCTTTCTATAGTCATAAATGGACCGCCAAGAATAGTGCCATCTGCATCTACTACTCTACTTCTAACTGCTAATGAGGCTTCAGCGAATTTAGTACCCATCCCAACAAGGGCGGTGATCCACATCCAAAACACCGCTCCGGGACCACCCATCGCTATGGCCGTAGCTACACCGGCAATGTTACCATTTCCCACCGTACCGGTTATAGCTACTGTTAAGGATTGAAAAGGAGTAATATCTCCTTTTGTCGCTTCACCCTTTTCTTTCCCTCTCCAACCAGCGAAGAACAGCTTTATTGAATAACCAAGCTTGGTAAACTGCGTTCCGGCAATTCTAACCGTGATATACAGGCCTGTTCCCACCAACACGACCATCATTGGTGGCCCCCACACAATTCCGTTAAACCAATCTAACGCCGCCATTATGGCTTCCATATAACACCCCCTTTTGTTTTACTATGTAATACTATGGTATCAACAAGGGTTAAATTTTGTCAATAGTTTTGTGGACTTTATTATGATTTTTGCAGTTGCCCCATTTCACCTTTGGCTATATTGCTTATTTTGTCATAGCCCTTGACAGTTGAGGTTGATTGAGCAATAATCCTTTAATTCATTTTGCGGCAAATAGGAGGCTTGCATGAAAAGTAAATTGAGGTGGCGGGTTTTTTTATTGCCAGGGTTAATTCTTATACTAATGAGCTTGCCTATGGGTTGTGAGGCTATACGGGGACCTGTTATAGGCTTCGACCCATCGAGCCTTAGCTTCGCTGCTAAAGAAGCAGGGCAAAAACCACCAAGCCAGACTTTATCCATCAGGAACGCTGGCATAGGAGCTATGCCTTGGTCAGTAACAGCAAGTAGTGATACCGCATGGCTCAGCTTGAGTCCTGATGGCGGAACTTCGTCTGGCGAAATTGATAAGGTAACCGTGTCAGTAGATATCTCAGGAATGAGCGCTGGCGATTACTCCGCCACTATTACTATCACGGCTGAAAAAGCACCAAATACCCCTCAGACAGTGCCAGTGGACCTGAGCATTAGTTGATTTCAGTGATGAGCCCAGTAGCTGGAATGCTTTGCTGACAAAAGCTCTTTTGTTTTCTATCGGCGAGCCATCCCTTGGCTTAGCTCCAAACTTGGTTGTCTCTCTGTTTCACACTATTAAGTCCTTGCATGACGAAGGATTGACTACATTAATTGTCGAACAACATGTTCCTCAAGTCTTACAAATAGCCGACAGAGCCTATATCTTAGAGAATGGCTCTCTAGTATTAGAAGAGGCTGCTGAAGAGGTGTTTAACAATGAGCGTGCTAAAGTAGCTCACTTGGGTTCATAATAATATTAAGCCAAATTTATTGAACAGGAGCTGATTTTATGTCAGCTTTGCTTTTGCAAGAGATGCAATGGCCAAAGGTATAAGGATTACCTAGCTAAGGATGACAGGGTAATTATACCTGTTGGCAGTACAGACCAGCATGGTTGTTGGTTGCCTATGGGCACTGATACCTTTACTGCAATATCTTTGGCTGAGGATGCTAGTGAGAAAACAGGAGTCATGCTTACTCCACCAAATTGGTTTGGATGGTCACCGCACCATATGGCATTACCGGGAACCATTAGCATAAGGCCTGAGATTCTTATAGAGCTTTTATATGATGAAATAGAATCCTTAGCGAAACACGGGTTCAAGAACTTCATCACTATAAATGGACATAGGATAGTCAACTTGATATGGATGCAAATTGCTGCTGAAAGGGCACAAGGAAAGCTTGGTGTTAAAGTTGTTATCTTTGACCCTGCTTATATGCAAAAGGAGATTGCCGATAAGTTAGGATTTGGTGCTATAGGACATGCTGAAGAATCAGAAGGTTCTGAGATGATGTATAAATATTCAGACTTAGTTGATATAAGCAAAGCAAGGGATTATGTCCTAGGAGAGACGAAGTTGTATCATATAGACCCAAGGGACCGTAGAGATACTTTGTGCTATGTTCCTAGCACGGAGGAAGCCACGAGAAAAATTGCAGAAATCTCTGGTGGTCCCATCGGGCGTCCTTTACAAGCCTCTGCAGAAAAAGGAAAGAAGCTCCATGAACATTTAGTCTCAAGACTTGTTGAAGTAATAGAGCAATTGAAGAAATAATCTGCTGAGTTAGAAGAGAAAGTTTAATTAAAGGTGCTGGTGAAAAGAATTTTAGCCACAGGAGCCTGTGGTCAGATTGGCTCGGAGCTCACATTGGCTTTGCCGGATAAAAAAAATAAGACTCCAGATTTGTGCTGCTCACACTAAATACGATGTAGATTATGTGCTTGAAGTTTTAAGGGAGTATAAAGGGATACATTGACAATCCAGTAATATATTTATAGTAACCTTTCTCCTAACATAGACTTGATTTTGTAAGGTTTCCCATCCTTAATAAAGAGTTTGGGGACGCGCCTTTTATCCACCATACACACAACTTCATTAACAATAGTTTCAATTCTTTCGGCAGTCTCCTCTATACCTTGATTTCCCAACAAGGTCACTTCTTCTCCTATCGCAACGCCAGGGATATGGGTCACATCTATCATAGTTTGGTCCATACAAACTCGTCCTATTACCGGAGCTTTGCTTCCTCTAATTAAAACTTCACTATTATTAGAGAGGAGGCGAGAGTAACCATCGGCATAACCTACTGGCAAAGTAGCTACCAAAGTCTCAAAAGTGGTAGTATAGGTTCTGCCATAACTAACACTTCTACCTGCTGGTAATTTTTTAAGATAAACGATTCTGGTCTTGAGTTTTAAAGCCGGTTTTAGTTTTATTACCCTCTTAACTTCAGCAGAAGGATATAATCCATAAATAATAATCCCTGGCCTTACCATATCTAGGCACATATGAGGCAAATCAAGGATAGTGGCGCTATTTGCGGCATGTTTTAATGGTATTTTTATCCCTTTCTTTTCTAAGGTGTTTAATACGGTGGTAAATTTTTCAAACTGTTCTTCAGTATAGCTTTTATCCTTTTCATCTGCTACGGAGAAATGAGTGAATATTCCCTCTATCTGGATATTTTTCATGGCTTGTACTCTTTGGACAAAATTCAAAGTATCTTCAGGAAGTACTCCTATTCTTCCCATACCTGTATCCACTTTTATATGAACTTTAGCTACCTTATTCATCTTAGTCGCTAATTGAGAGAGGAGCTCTACCATTTCAATGTCACAAACTGCTGGGGTGAGGTCATGTAAAAGCAACGCCTCTACTTGTTCTTTTGGAGCGAGACCAAGAATCAAAATGGGGGCTTTGATATTAGCCCGGCGCAACTCTACCCCTTCATCCAGCCGAGCCACAGCCAAGTAAGATGCACCATTCTTTAACAACACATGGGCCACTTCTGAAGCATCATGTCCATAAGCGTTAGCTTTTACCGTGCCCATAATTTTTACTTTTCCCCCAACCAACCCCCTAATCGCTTTAATGTTGCTAACTATGGCATCCAGGTCGATCTCCGTCCAAATGGGTCCTAAATTCTGCATAACAAACCTCCCATAACTTAGTAACTTTCCGTGTTATAATAATTTATATACTACTATAATTTGCAGCAATTGGAAATTGCAATATGTGTCTTCGAAATAGAACTAACTAAAAAGAAAGGAGGGCGATTAAAAATGTAGTGCGAGGCTTTAGCCC
>CAYTBB010000016.1:0-27603 GCA_964435965.1 uncultured Dehalococcoidales bacterium | reverse complement strand
TAGTCGTCTGGGAAGACCGGCGCCATAGCTGGTGGCAGGAGGAACTTGATTTTTGGTTTTACGGCTATGACCTTTCTACGCGAACAGAATTTCCTATTGCACGTTATAATGCAATATTTGGCATGGGGCTGCAAGACTTCGATGGTGATACTATCGTCTATTATGACATGGAGGGAGAGGGAAGCTGGAAGATTATGGGGTTAAGATTACCATGAATCTTCAGTCAAACATAGGCCGATCAAATTTTAGGAGGTGTGAAAATGGGATTATTTGATGGAAAGCCAACTGTGGAGAAATTAAAGGAGAGGAAAGATGTTGAGGCCCTGACTAAGTTGCTACTTGAAGGCCAATTTGAGAGGGGCACGAATTTTGACACGCGACGAGCGGCCATCTGGGCACTTGCTGAAATAGACACAAAGGAGGCTGTGGAATCGCTTGGACGTTTTTTGGAGAAATGTAGAGATTTCGAACGACAGGAGAACGAGAAGGGAAGAAGAGGCGTAGTTATATATCCTAACGAACAGAGGGCTGTATGCACAGCCTTTGCAACTGTCAAAGGGGGACAGCCACAGATTGTAGACATTCTGATCAAGGCCCTCATGGACGACAACACGTGTACTGAAGCCGCCCGTGCTATAAGAGATCTAGCTTCTACGGTAACATTCCTGGATGTACGACGAGCTGTAGAGCCTCTTACTAGAGTGTTGCTGGAAGCATATTTCCCTGGTCAACGCACGGAGGCAGCATGGGCGCTCGGATGGCTAGGAGACACCAAAGCCGTGAACTCCCTCAAAAAAGCTCTCCACGATGAGAATGAGGATGTGCGATACGCAGCTGCTGAGGCTCTAAAGATGATCAAGGCGAAGAAAAACTAAGTAATGAAAGGCGCCCCAATAGCGTATAATACAGTGTAAAAAACTGCGCTTCGCTTCGTCCAAATTTGGCCTGGTAGCTGGATGATACATTTAAATATAATGCCAATTTGGAGTGATATATGAATCGAGTTTGTATATACTGAGTTGGCCGCCATTTCAGATTAATAGAAATTAAGACCCAAATACCCAAAAAAAGATAGGAGGTAGAAATGGCCAAACAAATGTTTACAGTTGAAGCCACTTCCTTAAACGAAGCCAGAAAGAAAGCCAAATCTCAGGCACCCGAAGGGCTTGACATTATTTCGGAAGAAATCCTTTCGGATGGAAAGACGAGAAGTGTAAAAGGTATTGCAGACACAATCGAAGGTGCGTTCGAAAGAGCACAAAGCGACTTGCCATCTGACGCAGAGGTTATAGAGAAGAAGAAGCAAATCACCCCTGTACGGAAAGTCGTTACAGTGGAGGCATTTGATGAAAAAAACGCCAGCGAGCAGGTAAAACGAGACATCGCCAAAACTGCAAGAATCGAAAGCATTACATTGAAGAAAACGGGTAAGAGGGGGCTACTCGGCATCGGGAAAAAGCCTAATTGCTATGAAGTTCAAGTGTTTGAGCAGGCCGTGGTTGAAATCAAATACAAAAAGAAGGCAAAAATCCGCGTGAAATTAAGCGAGTCCCCTGAGTCCTGGGCTCAAAAGTTAAGTGAGAAGAAAGATTATCGTGCGTTGGCTGCGATATTTAACAGTCAGGACTACAGCGAAGCATTCCAGAAGTGGACAAAGGAAAGACTCGCCAGAGAAATCCTTTTGAAAGCTGGTGCTGATGCCGTTGCTGCTATTCTTGAAGAACTTGCAACAGACGGAGTGGGCAGTGATGACTTGGCCGAATTGCTGGTGGAAATAGGTGACCCAAAAGCTGTTCCACTCCTAAAGAAAAAGCTCGACCGCGGGGATTTCGCAGGCTGTGTGACTACCATAGACAAAATCAAAGAGTTTACCAAGAAATACCCCGACCGTATCGGCCCGGTAGAAATGGCAAAATGCCTACTATGCGGGAAGACACGACCGGTTACCCAAATGCAGGGTTGCGAGGAGAAAAAGGGGCAAATCGTGGGGTTCTGTGCCAGAACATGCTGGAGAAAGCGAGGGCTCATACTCGGAAGCAAAGATGGCGTTGGCTGTCCCTATTATACCAAAGACAGGATGTGCGTACCGCCGGTGGGTACGCCATCCCCATGTACTTTCAGATTTAAAATAGGCCCGAGCTTTACCGCTTGCCACGTCTACCGCACCTACCCGAGAAGAGTTTCAAGATAAAATCGAAAACAAAGTGAATTCTCCCCAAATATTAAGCACGATAAGGCGCCCTTCAATGTCAATACATCGTCCCGGATCGCCTTCCTTGACTCGCTTTGGGATTACAAGCTACTATATCTAAAATTTGAATACAAAGAAAGTACCCAAACTATCCCTCTTCCCCCTAACTGCCGAAATAAATAGCCACGGCCATCTCTGCATCGGTGGCTGTGATATTGTGGACTTGGCTAGGAAATTTGGCACGCCGCTTTACCTTTTCGATGAGTACACCCTTCGCCACAAGTGCCATGAATTCAAGACTGAATTCACCAAGTACCATTCTGATACCCTGATCATTTATGCCTCAAAAGCTTTCCTAAATAAGGCATTGACTCTTATTTTCAAAGAAGAAGGTTTAGGACTCGACGTTGTCTCCGGGGGAGAACTCAGCATTGCACGTTCAGTAAATTTCCCCTTAGCAAAAGTTTACTTCCATGGCAACAACAAAACACCGGAAGAACTGGAGCTAGCTCTAAATTGGGGCATCGGCCGGGTTGTGTCGGACAACCTCTATGAGCTTGAGCTACTCAACACATTATGTAAAGAAAAGGGGGTTAATCAAGGTATTTTGCTTCGCCTTACCCCCGGAGTTGACCCACATACTCATGAATATACTACTACAGGAACGCTAGATAGCAAATTCGGCTTCCCATTGGCTACCGGGCAAGCTGAAGAGGCAGTAAAACGCGCTCTATCAGCTTCTAACCTTAACCTTTTGGGTTTTCATTTTCACCTCGGCTCGCCTATATTTGAAACAAAGCCTTATGAGTTGGCTATAGAGCTTGTTCTTCGCTTTGCCCACGAAATCAAAAAAAAATTTGGCTTCCAACTTAGTGGATTTAGCGTTGGTGGCGGCTTTGCTGTTCCTTATACCCTAGACTCTAAAGTGCCTGCTATAGCTGATTACGCCCAAGCTATAACTGGCAAGCTAAACAGCCTTACTTCACTGCTAGAGATGTTGTCTCAAGGTGGGATGCTGTGGAAGCTCACACTAGAGCAACTTGTCATACTGCTTCTGGCTTTATAGATACCTTGCTTAAACGGATGCCATTACCTATCAAGCCCATCCAGGTAGATGGGGGATCAGAGTTTCAGGACGCCTTTGAGGGAGAGTGCCATGGGAGAGGTATGAAACTATTTGTTTTACCACCAAGCTCACCTGAGCTTAATGGTCATGTGGAAAGAGCACAAAGGACGCATACTAGCTTTGAGATATTGGAGCTAAACCAAGCTCTACTGAAATGGCAAGAGGTGTATAATACTATCCGTCCCCACCAAGCATTGGGATATCTCACGCCAAAGGAGTTTCTTGAACGCTATCAACAAAATCGAAGAAAGGAGAAGGTATCACTAATCATGTCAACGAGTACAACCAGTTGTAAGATATAATTGGAAACAGTATAATGGCCTCTTCGGCCATCAGAGCAAATCAACATATATAAGGAGGAGATACGTTGATATTCACACAAACCAGAGCCTATCTAAAGAAAATAGGGCTTCCAGAGGGTGACCTGGGTGATTTACCTACCTCAGGCCAGACCTTCCCCGATGGAGCCCACTTCAGAATAGAGGTCCCCACCATCAACTCATCCGCAGCCATGGCAGCCTTGTTGAAGCGCGCTGGTGAATTGGGCATCACTATCAACCGCGTAACCGAGACGTACGGAATCTTCCGGCACACCAGCGGGGAAATAAAGGAATATGTCCAAATGGCAAAAGATCATAGCTGTGACTTAATTCTCTCCTGCGGACCTAGGGCAACCTATGATACGGGAGCCACTGTCCTTTCCCCACAGGGAGTGAGGATAGGCTACCGGTTGAGGGGCATGGAACAGGTAGTTCGCGCCATTGAAGATGTCAAGAGAGCGGTGGATTTAGGGGTCAGGGGTATTTTAGTGTACGATGAAGGGCTCCTCTGGATTCTTAACCAGATGAGAAGCGATGGGGAGCTTCCCAAAGACATTCACTTCAAGATATCGGCTCACTGCGGGCACTGCAATCCCGCCTCTTTCAGGGTGCTGGAACAGCTAGGAGCAAATACCATCAATCCAGTCAGAGACCTGCAGTTGCCCATGATAGCGGCGCTCAGGGCGGCGGTTAAGGTGCCTCTGGACCTGCACGCAGATAACCCTCCAGCTTCAGGCGGCTTTATCAGAACCTATGAGGCGCCTGAGATAGCAAGGGTGGCCTCTCCCTGTCATTTGAAGACTGGTAATTCGGTTGTGCCTGCTCACGGGATGATTACATCCGCTTCAGATGGGCAACACATGGCGGAACAGGCGAGCATTGTTGTGGAGATGGTGAACAAGTACCATCCTGAGCTAAAACAAAGCAGGGCTGGCACCATATAGGGCGTATAATCTGGCTAAAACGGCGAAGGTAAATACAAATCAGGAGGTAAAGTAATGGCGAAAGTAATGGAAAAGTATAGTAAAGAGCAGTTATCTAAAATGAGTCCCAAGGAATATCGCAGCATTTTAAGGAGGAATGCGTGGTCGGGTGTTACCAGCACAGAGCCATGGCCATGCGCAGGTTATGCTCAGACAAATTTGGCTATAGTGCCTGAAGAGTATGCTTCCGAGTTTCTGTTGTTCTGCAACCGCAATCCCAGGCCTTGCCCCGTACTTGATGTAACTGACCCCGGCGATCCTCACCCCAAGTTCTTGGACCCAGAGGCAGATTTGCGCACCGACCTGCCCAAGTACCGCGTTTTCAAGGATGGAGAGATCACTGACGAGCCCACAGATATTATCAAGTATTGGCGTGATGATCTTGTTAGCTTTCTTTTGGGCTGCAGTTGTACCTTTGTACAGGCGCTAAAGGCAGCTAATGTCCCCTTCCGCAGGTATGGCGCATACCCCACGAAAATCCCGTGTACTCCTGCTGGGCGATTTCATGGTCATTTAGTGGTTAGTGTCCGTGCGTTTTACAACTCCCATGACGCCGTACGTGCCATTCAGATTTCCTCCCGTCATCTTCTTTTTCATGGGCCGCCAGTCCATATTGGGGACCCAGCGGATATCGGCATAGAAAATCTTGGTAAGCCAGATTCATTTAACCCTAATCGCCCTGTTGTTGAGCCGCCGAAGACCGGTGAGATTGTTATGTGTTGGGGATGTGGAGTAACACCGCAGATGGTGGCTATGGAAAGTAAAATACCGTTCATGATCACTCATCGCGTAGCACATATGTTCATAGCAGATCGGCTTATTGAAGAGTTGGCTATCTTATAGAGGCTCTACTACTTGACAATGTGTGAATCTTGGCAAACTTTAAAGGGGATTGGCAAAGATACTTGATATTTTTGTAGGCTTCTTGGCGGTAGTACCGGAAGCGCTGAATAAATTAAACTGATAATCCAGATAGAGCTTGGTTGCAGTAAAGGAGGGACTTCTACTGTAACCCAGTAGGCCAACAAAGGAGGTAAACATAATAATGGAACATGTCACAGAAAAGTTAGCTGACTTCGCCCTAAGAGCCAGATTTGGTGACCTGCCACAAGAAGTGGTTAACAAGGTTAAGCAGATACTCCTTGATTCTGTGGGTTGTGCCTTAGGTGCTTATGTTACTGATAGAGCCAGGTTGGCTGTCAAGTTTGCTGATGAAAGGGGAGGCAATCCTCAGGCAAGCATTATCGGGGGTCATCGTACCTCATATGACCTTGCCGCCTTTGTCAATGGGGAACTGATTAACACCTTGGACTATGATGTTATTGGCCCTTGCACTGGACATGTTTATCCCTACGTCGCTCCACCATGCTTGGCCATTGCTGAGCGGGTGCATGCTTCGGGCAAAGACCTGATACTGGCGCTTGCCCTGGCCCAGGAAATTGGGGGACGCATGGCCAGTTCCTTAACCCAGCACAGGATACTAAAGGATGAGCCACCATACTACGAGGAATACCCCAGATTCTCCTTCAGTACTACGCTTTTAGGTGGTGTTGCTGGCGCTGGCAACCTGCTTGGCTTTGATGTGAACAAGATGACAAATGCCCTTGGCATAGCTGGAGCTAGCTGCCCCGTGCCAGCAACGCAAAAGTGGGAGACTATCACCGGCCCAGCGGTTATGTGTAAGTATAATGCCTGGTCAGGGTGGTGTTCCCAGCTCGGCACAGTAGCTGCGTTGATGGCTGATGATGGCTTCACCGGCGATACCACCATCCTAGATGGTGAGCGGGGCTTTTGGGCGTTAATAGGCTCGCCCTTTTTCAAGCCAGAAAAGTTGCTTGGTGGGTTGGGGGAGGTGTGGCGCATCTTGGAATCAGCAATCAAGCTATATCCCACCTGTCAGATAAATCATGCTGGTATACAAGCTCTACACAGGATTATTCAGGAGCACAACATCACGCCAGGAGAGATACAAGAAATAGTAATTAAGGGAGATCCACTCTACCTGACGCCGAATCGAGGGGGTACGAAGGTAACAAACTTTGGCGATATGCAGTTCCTTAATGGCTATATTTTTGCTGCCGCTGTTCTTTATGATGATCTTGCGGGCCCTGCCTGGCAAATGCCAGCCATCTTCAACCGTTCTGAGCTAAAAACACTTGCTGAGAGGGTCAAGGTTGAGTTACATCCTCGCACTTCGGAAGTCCTAGCTAACGCTATAAAGACGGGAACAGGGCGGCCCTTTATTATGAACGTTATAGTGGAGGTAACTGCCCGGGGAGAAAAGTTTGCTGCGGAGGAAACAGCGCCCAAGGGTGCCCCGGCTAACCCGGCAACTGAGGCTGAGATACAGGCCAAGTTTAGAAATAATGCTTCCTTCTCCATGATTCGCAGCAGCAGGGTGGAAGAGATTATCCAAATGACTGGCCAGTTGGATGAAGTGGATGACATAAGCAAATTCACTAGATTGCTAACACTTAGCAATCTAGGCAGCAAGGTGTAATGTGCCTCATGGGTTCAAGACATATTTAGCGGAGCCAAGCGAACTTAATGGAGAGTGTTGTGTATTGTAGTGGACTACTATAGGGGGCAGTCTAATGCTTTGGTGCCAGACGGCCCAGCAGGGGTGGTGGCGCAACGATAAAGAACCAAGGTTAAGGAGGATTGAGCTTATGAGAGAAATTAAGGCTAGTGATATTAGCAGGACTGTGTCTCAACTTTTTCAGGAGGCTTGTTACCACTTTCCTGAAGATGTGCTGCCTGCCCTTAGGAGGGCAAGGGGGGAAGAAGAGTCACCTGCGGCGCGCGATGTACTGAATACACTACTGCAAAACGCAGAGATTGCTGCTAGAGGAGAATTTCCTCTATGCCAGGATACAGGAGCTGCCGTGGTCTTTCTAGAGCTGGGCCAGGAAGTCCATATAACTGGCGGCGATCTATATGCGGCGGTGAATGAGGGCGTGCGCCGAGGGTATGAGGAGGGTTATTTGAACAACCTTATAGTCTGCCGGCCCTTCTCCGCCAGGGTGAAAACGAAGGGCAACACACCGGCAATGATACATACCGACATAGTTCCCGGTGACAGGCTCAAAATCATTGCTTTGCCTAAAGGAGGTGGCTCTGAGCACATGAGTCGCCTGACAGTGCTAGCTCCGGCACAGGGCCGTCAGGGAGTTATAGATTATGTAGTAAATCGTGTTGATGAGGCGGGCAGTAACCCCTGTCCTCCCTGTATTATTGGTGTGGGTGTAGGCGGAACGACGGAGGTAACCATGATGCTAGCCAAAAAGGCATTGCTTCGAAAAGTAGGTGAGCCAAACCCAGACTCCGAAGTAGCGGAATTAGAAAGGGACATACTACAGAGAGTTAACAACTTGGGCATAGGAGCTATGGGATACGGTGGCAGGGTCACTGCTCTAGCAGTTCACGTAGAGACTTTCCCTTGCATGGCCGGTGCTTTACCTGTGGCGGTTAATTTCCAGTGTCACAGTGCCCGGCATAAGGAAGCAATTCTTTGAGTAAAGGAGGGAAACCAGTAGCTTGCAATGCAACTGGGAACAGCAATGAAGCCAAAAAAGGTTACACTCCCATTAACGGATGAGGTTATAAAAGAACTCAGGGCGGGTGATAAGCTTTTGCTTTCCGGTGTTATGTATGAGGCCCGCGATGCTACCCATAAGAGGATGGCCGAGGCTTGGGATCAGAGGAAGAGCTTGCCAGTAGACTTCAAGGGGCAGACGATATTCTATGCGGGGCCCTCCCCAGCCAGGCCTGGGAGACCGATTGGGTCTGTTTCGCCAACTACCAGCAGTCGCATGGATAGTTACATGCCTCGCTTGTTAGCTGAAGGGCTTAAAGCGACGATTGGCAAAGGCGCGCGCTCAAAAGCAGTGAAAGATGCTATGAAGAAATACAAGGCGGTGTATTTGGCTGCCATAGGTGGTGCTGCTGCTCTCATTGCCAGCAACGTCAAGAAGGCAGAGGTGGTGGCCTATGAGGATCTTGCCTCCGAGGCGCTACGTCGTTTGGAAGTAGAGGACTTTCCAGCTGTAGTGATAAACGATATCTATGGCGGTGACCTTTACGAAGAGGGAAAGACCAAATACCGGGTTGAAGCGTAGGTTTCAGTCTTTCCTCAGCTACGTAGACTTGAGGTATGCAGTGCTGTAAGATAGAACGCTGGTGCGTGCTGGTTATCCATGGTACTATAACGCTTGAAGTGACTTAAAATGTTTTAAAAGGAGGAGCAAGAGACAATGAGCAATTCCACATTTGATCTGTCAGAGCCTGTCATCACGAGAGACGAGATATTAGTTGTTAAGGATAAGTACTTTGATCCTGAGAACGTGGCCATTGTAACCGGGGCAGCCAGCGGCATTGGCAGAGCTACAGCTGTTGCTTTGGCTGTAAATGGTCTTACCACTATTGTCTCCGACCGTAATGTGGAGGGTGGCAAGAAGACTGTTGAGCTTGCTGAGAATTTGGGAGGGAAAGTAATTTTTGTCGCGGCTAATCTCGCCAAGGATGATGAAATTGAAGATTGTGTTAAGGAAGCAGCGCGACATGGGAAAATTAAGTATCTAGCTAACATTGCTGGCATGCAGCATATTGATTCAGTTGAAAATTTCCCTATGGAGATCTATGATCTCATGCAGAGGGTTATGTTGAGAGCTCCCTTCTACCTATCTAAACTTTGCATTCCTCATATGAGAGCGAGTGAAGACGGCGTGGGAGTCATAGGGAACATGTGCTCTGTTCATGCTCACATAGTCACCAAGAATAAACCAGTTTATAATATCACCAAGTTTGGCTTACGGGGGCTAACCCAATCTATTGCTGCCGAGGGGGAGGGTAAAATCAGGTCCTTCTCGGTAAGCGCGGGTACTACTAAAACTCCTCTGTCGACGGGGCAAATTCCAGCCGTAGCCAGGCAGCGAGGAATTTCCGAGGAAGAGGTGGTAAGGACTATCTCATTGGGCACATCCCGCATTAAGGAGATGATGATGCCTATGGAGGTGGCTAACCTTTTTGTCGTAGGTTTTTCCAGATTGGGCAAGTTTCTGATAGGGGGAGATCTTCTTTTTGATGGTGGCAGGGTGAAAACTTACTAGTAATTCCTATAATCCGTGCAGGAGAGCTACTTCATTAAGATGGCAGGGTTTTGAACTCCAGCAACCGGCTTTCAGGCTCTGTGCTGATCTCATCTAGCTGTTTTAAAGGATTTGAGACTTGTCGGCTTGCTAGCGGGCAGCCTGTGGTGCGTGCAAACATCGCTTGGCTGTGATGGCTCGGGGTATGGGAAAAGTACTTGCCTGCCTCATCACTGGCACAGCCTATCTTTTCCGGGGGCACTCGACACGTTCTCTCTTCTTCATTCTCCTAATAGAGATGACGGGCAAGCCAGTGATCACAGATATATGAGGATAACTAAGGACGGGCGCTCTTGTAGGGTATGTAGCCAGGAAGAGCACGCCACTTTAAGATGGTGTTGAAGTAAGTGATGAGCCCTTGGTAATATATAGAAGGTGTAAACTCAGCCGTTATCCCGCGAGGTGATGCCTAAGGTAGGCTTTAACGTTAGAAGGGAGGGTATTCAAATTGAGCATGTCTAAGGTTGTTCGAGTGCCTCAGCTGGCGTGGTATGGAGATACTGAGGTCGAGATAGATTTTCCCGATTCATGGGAGGTTACGGTGTGCCGTATGCATGGTCATGATACTCCTTCCTTGGGAGCAGACGGAATTAGGGAAGCTTTCTGTAATCCTATTGGTGCCAAGACCATAAAAGAGCTGGCCAAAGGGAAGAAGGAGGTGGCAATACTTTTTGACGACCTAGCAAGACCTACACCCTCTGCGACATTAATACCTTATGTTTTAGAGGAGCTTGCTGCCGCTGGTATTCCTGATGATAATATACGGTTCGTCGCCGCTATTGGAGCTCATGGTACCATGAATGGCATAGAATTTAGAAAGAAGCTGGGGGATGAAGTGCTGGGCAGATTTCTGGTTTTCAATCATAACCCCTATGAGAATTGCACTCCTCTTGGGATGAGCAGCCAGGGTACACCAGTATCTATTAACAGCGAAGTTATGTCTTGTGACCTCAAAATTGGAATCGGATCCATTGTGCCGCACCCAAGTTCTGGTTTTGGCGGTGGTAGCAAGATAATTCTCCCAGGCGTTGCCTCCATAGATACCATATGGGCGAACCACACAAGAGCATGGCTTTCTCCAACAATTGGCATAGGCAGGTGTGAGGGTAACATAATGAAGCAAGATATGGATGAAGTGGCTAGGATGGCAGGGCTTGATATCAAGATAGATGTCATCCTTAATCTAAAAAGGGAGATAACAGCTCTTTTTGTTGGCGACCCTATTGAGGAACATATCGAAGGAGTAAAGTTAGCTAAGAAACACTACGCAACAGATATGGTTACCAATTTTGATATCGTTGTCGCCAACTGCTATTTCAAGGCGAACGAGACAAATCTTGTCCCTAGAATAGCATCCTCACTTCTATCCCAGAATGGCGGTGACATGGTAATTCTAGCAATTACCCCAGAAGGGCAGAAAACGCATTACCTATGTAGAAGCTTTGGCAAAAGCTATGGCGGTAAGGCCTGGTTTCGTAAAGCAGGTCTGCCTCGTAACACAAAAAAACTAACAATCATGACGCCCTACTCAGACAAGTCTGGAGGCGACTGGGTAGCGCCACATGACTCCATTAGTTGGGCAAAAACGTGGGCTGAGGTAATTCAAGATCTCAAGAGCAGATATGGCAGGAAAGCGAAGGTAGCAGTAATACCGGATGCGACAGTTCAGTATTTTCCTGACGCCCCAATAATTCCAAGATACCAAGAGTAACAGTTACTACGACATCTTGTTTGGAACGAGGTTGGCGAAGAATGAGTAGCTCCATATAGCAACGTTGATCGGGCGAGAACGCAAGCTGAGTTAATGCAGAAGCCAAATGGGAAGTCTAAGCAGGTATAGTGTAAGGCAGAGTTGCCGGTGATATTGGATGAAACAAGAGAGTATCTGGCTCTTTGTCAAATTGTGTGGAAATAGCTTGCGGATGGTACAAGCCCCAAGAGCATTTTCCCCAGTAAACTTCTAGATTTCTTAAGCCATAAGAAACTTGCTTTAGCATCTTTATTTTGGTATCACATCCTCCAGTAAAACCGTTAGTAGTGTCATTCCCCAAGTGGTTCAGGCTCGGCTTCCCCCAATGCTTTAGAGTGTTGCCCCATCTTATCAACTCCGCATCATCTGCTGATTTAAGATTGAAGATGATGTTGTCCAAGAGCTTGGTTGCCTCTTGCCGGCTTTCCTGTCGGTAGAGTTTCCTTATCTTTTCCTTAGCCCAATAGAACTCCTTCAGCCCAGAATACCTATCCAAAACTCGTCCACCTTCTTCCTCCCTTCCTCATTGAGCTTCTCCCTACCTATGAGGAATATTCTCTTGGGTATCTCCCCCTTCCTCTTCCGGTATACATCGTGTTCTATTTTCCTGATTTCATCCATCCTTTTATTAGAGTCGGCAATTACATGGAAGGGATCAACCACTATTTTAGCCTTAGGGAATAACCCCTCGACCGCTTTCCTTAACCTCTCCTTCATATCAATGCACACTTCTTTGACCTTATCTCTGGGGATCTTGTTCAGGAACCTGTTTAAGGTAGCTATTCAGTCATTCTTCAGGATTCCTAGAACCCCCCTCTTTTTAACCTCGCTTACTATATACACTAGCTCCCGATGTTTGGACTATGCTCATATATGCCCAGGAATATTTCATTCTCCGCGGCCTATAAAACCTAACTATTCCTCATCTATCTCCTTCTCCAAAAGACATCGCAAGGTGCCATATCCCACTCCTAGCTCTCCTTTCACTTGGCTAAAGTTTCTATCCTTGAGTTGCCATAATGCCTCTTGCCTTGCATTTTTTTCCACAGATTTCATAATAGACCCCGTAGTGTGAAGTTTTCAAACACAGGTTGTTAATAGATTTGAGTCAGGAGCTTGTTAAGAACAGGGAGTTAGAGGAGGGAATTAGCAACTGGTGACTTTATATTATGGGAGAGACTTCTGTGAACGTTTTTGTTACAGCTAGGGTTCCAGAAACAGGACTGGAAAACTTGAGGAAAAGTTTGATATGTCCTTAAACCAGGAGGATAAATTCTTATCTAAAAGAGAACTGCTTAGCGGGGTTTCTGATGCCTATGCTCTGGGCTGTTTAGCTTCTGACCAGCTAGATAGACATGTAATAGATGCAGGGAAGAAATTAAAGGTGATAGCTAATTTCGCCGTAGGCTATAACAACATAGATGTTAATTATGCCATGCCACACAGAAGGGCATTATGGTTAAAAATACGCCCGATGTTTTAACCAAACGACTGCTGCTTTAACCCGGGCTTTTCTCATGGCGATTGCAAGAACGATAGTGGAAGGTGATTCCTTTAGACGGTCTAGTAAATATAGAGGCTGGAAGCCGAAATTAATGCTGGGCTCGGATATCTATGGGAAGACTCTTGGTATCATCGGGTTTGGCAAAGTTGGTCGAGCCGTGGCCAAGTGGTCTCTGGGATTCGATATGAGGATGTTATATCATGATGTGAAGCCAGTATGCCAGGAAATAGAGCAAACTTACAAAACTGCATATGTTGATTTAGACACCCTTTTGAAAGAGTCCGATTTTGTCACGCTGCATGTCCCATTGACGAAGTCAACCTACCACTTGATAGGCGAGAATAGACTTTCTTTAATGAAACCAACAGCTTTCGCGCCTTGACAGTATTAACCCTTATTCCTATAATGTCTGGAACGAATCCGGCTCAGGAGATAATTACATGGAGCTGAAACACAGGAGCAAGGTTGTCACTGAGGGAGATGAAAGGGCTGGACAACGGGCTTATCTACGGTGTCTTGGCCTTTCCAGCGAGGAAATAGCGAAACCTTTCATCGGCATCATTAATTCGTGGAGCGAATTCCATCCGGGCCATATGCCCTTGCGCTTATTTGCTGAGGATATCAAAAGGGGAATATTAGCAGCAGGAGGGATTCCTTTTGAATGCAATACCATAGCGCTTTGTGACGGCCTATGCATGGGACATAGGGGCATGAAGTGGGTGCTGCCAAGTCGTGAACTTATAGCCGATTCTGTTGAAGTGTTAGCCGAGGGAAATAGGTTTGATGCTCTGGTATTGATGGCCTCCTGCGATAAAATAGTTCCGGGCATGTTAATGGGGGCTGGCAGGGTAGATATTCCCGCTATCATGTTTACTGGCGGGCCCATGCTACCTGGCTATCTTCCATCTGAACAAAAATATATCTATTCTTCAAACACCCGAGAATATGCAGGCAGATTCCACAAGGGAGAAATAAGCAAAGAAGAGCTTTTAGAGGCAGAATGCGTTGCTGCGCCAAGCTTTGGCTCTTGTGCCGCCATGGCAACAGCTAACAGTATGAGTTGTCTAGCAGAGGTGCTCGGCATGTCTCTCCCTGGGTGTGGTTCAGCACCCGCAGTTTATGCCAAGAAACGGACCTTAGCTATTAAGACCGGCAAACAAATTATCGAGGCCTTAAAGGTTGGGCTGACACCTTCAAAAATCATGACTGAAGATGCTTTTGAAAATGCCATAATGGCTATGATGGCACTTGGCGCCTCTACAAACTGCATTTTACACCTGCCAGCAATTGCCCAAGAATTTGGATATGGAATTCCGCTTGAGCAATTTAACCGCATCAGCACGCAAATCCCCGTTATTGCCAATGTTCAGCCGTCAGGAAAATATTTTGTAGCTGATTTGGAACAGGCTGGCGGCATGCCGGCAGTCCTTAAAGAGATAGAGCCCCTGCTCCATACGGACGCTATCACTGTCACCGGAAAAACCCTGGGTGAGAACATCAAGAATGCCAGAGTGTACAACCGTGATGTTATCGCTTCTTTAGATAAACCACTCCGAAAAGAGGGTGGCATCGCTATTTTATACGGCAATTTAGCTCCTGAGGGCGCTGTGATTAAACAATCAGCTGTCCCAGAAGAAATGATGGTCCATGAGGGCCCTGCCAAGGTTTATGACTCAGAGGAGGAAGCTATGGAAGCTATGTTAAATAACCAAGTTGTACCAGGTGACGTAGTAGTCATCCGCTACGAGGGACCTAGGGGTGGGCCAGGAATGCGTGAAATGCTTGTGCCTACAGCAACTTTGGTGGGGCTAGGACTTGACAGCTCTGTTGCGTTAGTGACGGATGGCAGATTCTCTGGAGCTACTCGAGGTCCATGTGTGGGGCACGTTTCACCTGAAGCTGTGGATGGTGGACTTATAGCTCTTATTTCTAATGGTGATATCATAAGGATTGATATCCCCAAGCGCCATCTGGAACTAAAGGTGCCAGGGGAAGAACTACAAGAGCGGCGCCGCAAGTGGCCTGGCCCTAAGGTGAAGAGGGAGAAGGGGTTTTTGAAGCGTTACGGCGAACAAGCTTATCCTTCCCACCAAGGTGCTGGGATTAAAAGATAATGACACCATGTGCGTAAATAACTTGTATGCACATCAGTCCTAGAGACCGCACACGAAGCGCTTGATTATCTGCCTCCTGCGGAGGCTGAGATACATAGGTAACACCTCTGGTATGATAGAAAGTATGGTTGTGAAGTTTTCAAACACAGGTAACACTTTTTAGAGGTGAGTTAACATTTTGATATTCTGGGAGAGATCTTAATTTCTCTAACGGTGACATCCAATCCAGAGCCTGGGGTTAGGGCGGCGGTTATTGTAGTAGGCCAGATAACGGGCTAGTTCTCTCCTCCTCTTTTCAACCTTTCTAAATTGCCTCTGGTTGTAGAATTCCTCATCATCGGTGCGGTGAGATCTTTCCACCTTGCCATTTTGCTTTGGAGTAGCTATGGGGGTGAGTTTGTGCCTTATCCCATTATCCCTGAGGAATTCCTCAAAAGGATGAGGCTTTTTAACATGGGGCATGAAGATATAAGTGAACTCCGTTCCATGGTCTGTTTATATCTCCTCTATGGGGAAGGGAAAGAATTCCAGCATCCTTCGGGCAAAATTCACTGAACTGGCTGGACAGAGCTCCTCATAGGTCTTAATCAGGCATAGCCTGATACAGTCATCGATGGCAGGGTACTGATATTCCTGGTAACCTTCGGGGTGACTACTATTGAATATCACCGGCATATATTTGGCATCTACTTGTACTCTCTGCCCGGGATAATTCATCTGGTAGTAAACTGGTTTCCTGTGCGGTCTGGTCTTCCTTGGTTTTATTTCTCCTGCCCTCACCAGCACTCTATATATTCCATTAAAATGTCTTACGGCTAAGGCTGCGCTCTCTACATACCTGGCGTACATTGCCAATCTCCTCATACTTCTTAAACCCGGCTAACCTCATTCTGGCGCTTCTTTCTATGATATACTTTTCCACGTGGGTAATCTCCTTTTTCTGGATTAGGTCTTCCCATTTTATCAGGAGTGTTGCCCATATCTATCTGTATACCATGTATCATAATATTAACTGCTAGACTAACGTAGGGGTGTTGATTTTGAGTGCAAAATAGTGCAGAATAACATACAAGATCTCAGGAGGTGAGGAATCAGATATGTCACAATTAGGCCAAGCTGAAGTTTTGGCAATGAACCCCAAAGAATTTCGTAGTATCACAAGGAAAGGTGAGTGGACAGGTGTAACTGCTGAAGTATGCCAGGGTTATGCACAGGCAAATTTAGTCATATTACCCAAGGAGTACGCCTTCGAATTCCTATTGTTCTGCAATCGCAATCCCAGGCCCTGCCCCGTACTTGATGTAACCGAGCCGGGAAATCCCCACCCAAAGCTAATGGCGCCAGAGGCAGACCTGCGTACCGATGTGCCTAAGTACCGTATTTTCAAGAATGGAGAACTTACGGATGAGCCTACCAAGATTACCAGGTACTGGCGGGATGACTTAGTTGGGTTTCTCCTAGGCTGTAGCGGGACTTTTGTGTGGGCATTACGGGCAGCTAACATTTCCTGGCGAGAGTATTGGGGATATCCCACCACAATCCCTTGCAAGCCTGCTGGGCGTTTCCACGGCCCTATGGTAGTTACCGTTCGTGGGTTTTACAATGCTCACGATGCCGTGCGTGCCATACAAATTTCATCCCGGCATCTTCTTAATCATGGGGCACCAGTTCACATTGGAGATCCTGCTGCCATTGGCATAAAAAACCTGGGTAAACCAGATCCGTTCTTCCCCACCACACCAGCCACCGAACCTCCGAAGCCTGGTGAGATTATCCTCTGCTGGGGATGCGGAATAACGCCTCAGATGATAGCATTAAACAGTAAGATCCCCTTTATGATAACTCATTGCCCTGGCTATATGTTTGTCACCGATCGTCTGGCTGAAGAGCTAGCAGTCATATAAGCGGCTTAACACTTAAGTAGTGTATGAGCTTTGGTAAATTTTAACTATGGCAGCAGCGATGCTTGGCGTTTTCCTGCGCAGCCAAGTTGGGATACTGCATACTTGCTTGCATCTGGCAAGCGGCCTCAGAACCAATTAGAGGCAAAATTCGCTCCGCGCTGATGGTATTGAACAACTAAATATGAAAATGTAAGAGCAAAGGAGAAAGGAAACAAATGAAAAACAACGCCATAGACCAATTAATGAAGGGGAGTATTGATTTTCACGTTCATGTTGACCCCGACCCTTTTCATGACCGACCTCTCGATGCCCTTGATCTATCCCTCCAAGCTAAGGAAACAGGAATGAGAGCTATTGTCATCAAATGTCACCATCTGGGCACAGCCCCAATAGCTTATATCGTGAATAAGATTAACCCTGACTTCTTGCTAATCGGAAGCCTCACTTTGAACAGCGCGGTAGGAGGACTAAACCCCGAGGTTGTCGAAGTCGCCGCCAAAGCAGGAACCAAGGTCATCTGGATGCCTACCTACTCCTCCTCTGTCGATACCAAACGAAGAATGAAAGAACCAAGCGCTTTCATCTCTCCCACCAAAACTGCTTCAAAAGAGGGTATCTCTATCATAGACGAAGATGGCAAACTAGTCCCTCAAATAGCACCCATTCTCGAGATTATAAAAGATAATAATATTGTTTTAAGCACTGGGCACCTTTCCGTACCCGAAATTTATGCTCTTGTCACTGAGGCAAGACGTATGCAGATTAAGGTGAATGTCACTCACCCTTTAACTCCGATTGTCGGCAGCACCCTTACTGCAGACCAGCAGAAGGAATTGGTGAGCAAAGGAGCTTATATCGAACATTGCTTTTCTGCCTGTACACCTCTCTTGGGCAACCTGAACCCAGCCGTATTAGTCGAGCATATAAAAGCAGTGGGCGCTGAGCACTGTATCCTAGCTACTGATCTGGGGCAGGACTTCAACCCGGTTCCACCCGGTGGCTTTCGTGTCATGCTGGCTAGCATGCTTAAGTCAGGGCTTTCTGAAAGTGAATTGGAGGTTATGGTTAAGCTTAACCCAGCCAAGCTTCTCCATTTAGACTAAAAATGGAGCAGGTGGAAAGAAGCGAAAAGTAGATCCCATTACTGAGGTTACTCGTAAGAATTAGAGTTTAGAAAAACACCGCTCGCGGAAAGAGGAGAAAAAGATGCGACTGAATGAAGAACAACAGAAAATACTGGACGGGAAGAGAGGGAGAATCCTACAGTTTGCGATGATGGATCTCGTTGAATATGGCACTGCCATGGGGGCGGAGGAGTTCATCCCAATCACCAGCGCCCATAATGCGTTCCAGTTTATGGGCAGGGTAGCTAGGTGTTTCCCACCACGTGGTAGACTGTTAACCGAAGAGGATGTTGACAAGTTTAGCGAAGAGATAGCAGCTACCCGGGTGAAAGTCAAAACCACGGTTAACCCCGCCATAATGGACCTCAGGAAATGGCGGCAGATGGGTGCCGACAAGTCCATTTATGACTCGGTGATGCGGACGGTAGAGATTGCCAGGAAATGTGGGATTATGGCCAATTATAACTGTATCCCTTACCTTACAGACAATATCCCCTTAATGGGTGACCACATCTCTTGGGCTGAGACTAGTGCCTGTCTTTATGCCAATAGCTTCTTGGGAGCTCGGTCAAACCGGGATTCTGTAGAAATCTCCCTGTTTTCAGCCTTGCTAGGCATTACTCCGAACTTTGGCATGCACCTTGATGAGAACAGAAAAGGTACCGATTTAATTGATGTTCAGTGCGAGCTGGAAAATACCAGTGATTGGGGAGCGCTGGGGCACTTCACAGGAGAAAGAGTAGGCGTGGGTATTCCTGTGTTCATTGATTTGAGGAGGCCAAGCGTAGAGGAGGCAGTGCAACTAGCGGCTGCAACAAATTCCTCTGGTGGCGGTGGCGTACCTCTACTATTCATCCCTGGGGTATCCCCTGAGTCACCAACCGTTGAGGCAGCTTTTAATGGGGACAAGCCGCGGAAAACATACGTCTTCGATGAAGCGGCAAAAAGGGCCATGTACCAGAAGCTCAATTGCAACTCTGAGGGGAAAGTGGACATGGTTAACCTCGGCTGCCCTCATTTAACCCTTCATGAGATAAAAGAGCTATCCCGAATGCTAGAAGGTAAACATGTGGCCAAGGGCACCAAACTTTGGCTCCAGACAACGGCTTCCTTTAGAGCCTTAGCAGAGCAACTTGGCTATGCTCAGATAATCGAGGCTACAGGCGCCAAACTATTTGCTGACGCATGCTTATATAACTGGTATGTCAATACTCCTGTTAAAAGGCCAAAAAAGATGAATCGTGTAGCGACTGACTCAGCTAAGAATGCCTTTAGTGCAAGAAGGTCATTCCACAGCAACATATTCTTTGGAAGCACAGAGCGCTGCATCGATATTGCCATTAAAGGAGATGTGTAAGATGGGCAATGTTAGAACGTTTAAGGTAAAAACACTCGTTCCTGGGAAGGCCACAGGGCCAGCTTTGATTACAAGGGAGCGTCTCGCGTTTCAAGGATTCACCGACGCCAAGAAAGGAATCTTTCATTCACCACAGACCGAGTTACAGGGAAAATCATTTAAAGGAGTAGTATTAATCTACACCTCGGGGAAAGGTTCCTCCGTTGGCCCAAGCGCACTTGACCTCGCCTGTCGCTATGGGAACTGCCCGGCAGCAATGGTCAATTTAGAGATAGACCCGTTTACAGTTCAGGGCTGTGTTATGCAAAAAATACCCCTAGTGCAGATAGAAGATGAAAGCATCTTCTATCAGGTAAAGAACGGAGATACCGTGACGGTGGATGCTGATAAGGGAGAAATAATAGTCTGTTAGCAGCAGAGTTATGTCTCAATACTAAACTGGCCTCCAACAATATCTGAATAGGCACAAAACACGAGCATTAAAAATCACGAAATCCATGGAATCAGCAGCGCTGTTGACGCTTTAGCCGAGGCTGCTGAATTAGCCAGAACTAAGGGAGTCCGTCGCCTCATTCCCTTAAAGGTCAGCGGAGCCTTCCATTCTGCCTTGATGGAACCGATTATAAATGAATTCAGCGAGGTTATCTCAGAATCCACGTTTTGCCCTCCAGATGTCCCGATAATATCCAATGTAAGCAGCCAGCCACTAACCGATGCTGATTCAATAAAGGAGGAGCTTCTAAAACAGCTTCAGCATTGCATCCAGTGGCAACCTTCTATTGAATATATGATACGCAATGGGGTAATTTCATTCTATGAGATCGGTCCAGGGAAGGTGCTCGGTGGATTGATTAAGCGAATCAATTCAGAAGTAGTGACCTTTAATATCTCAGGAATCGAAGATATCGCACAGTTAGAGAATTCAACAACATCTGGCTAACTACGGGCTCCAAGCGAAAAAAAGCTAGGATTGTTGCTCTTCAGACACTTTATAAGCTTAATTGCACTCATCATATAACAGAAGAAGCTTTAGCCATCTAGCAACTGAGGAAGCATTGCCACCGGAAGTACTCAACTTTAGTAAACAGCTTACGCAGGGAGTACTGCAGAATAAAACCAAAATCGATGACCTTATTGAGCGATTCGCACCAGCATTTCATGTAGATCAAATGTCTGTTATTGACAGAAACATACTGTGTCTTGCCATTGTTGAAATTTTATTTGATAATAAAACTTCATTTAAAGTAGCTATAAATGAAGCTGTGGAGCTAGCTATAACCTTCGGCAGCTATTCTTCACCCCAGTTAGTCAATGGGGTGTTGGGCTCAATAGTAAGCAGGTACGGTTATAGTGCAAGAAAATCGCAAACTGGGGAACTTTAATTCAAGCAGGTAAAATGGCAACTGTTTTTCAGCGGCTGAAGAAGGGGTCGTGGAGCAATTGGAGGTTGAAGAGAAGGAGGCAACCTCAGAAGGTATCTTTTGCTGATGAACTTAATGCCGATTCCTTAGACCTAATGGAGTTTATTACAGCAATAGAGGAGCAATTCAGTTACCCCTCGAGGAGGTTAGAAATAGCTGACGAGGAGGCTGAAAAAACAGCGACTGTTCAAGACGCTTTTAATTATCTTTGGGCCCATGGGGGTAAGGGACGAATAGTATCTAGGGTAGGTAACGCTAAAGACAAGTGGATTTACGTTAGTGACTATGTGTCTCCTTTGGATGTCCGAGGGAGTTTGTTGGGTGAGGCTATAATAATAGCTATAGGTGTCCGCGTAAGGCCCTAGCATAAGGGCTTCTTTAAAAGTCAACGTTAATAGGAAGTTGACACTGAGTTGCTGGAACTAGAGCACTTCTGGTATACGTTTAGTCAGGCATTGTAGTTCCACTTCAACAATCCTATTGATTTGGTAGCAGCTTATATCTGCCTGGCAATGCTTGCTCCCATACGGATGGCACGCATGACATAGCCAGGCTGGTCACAGTAGGGCAGGGAGTATACCTCCAGCCCCAGTTTCTCCAGTTCCTCAGCCAGTTCCATCGAAGGCTGAGCCCGCTCGGCTAAGATAAAGACATCAGCTTCCAGTACCGCTCCATGTCCCTGGCTATCCTGATAAAGAACCCTCCCCTCTTGAATGCCCCTGACGTTGAATCCGGTGCGGAACTCCACCCCATTCTGCCTTAACTGCTCCACCAGCGAAATAGTAGTGCGGGGGTGGAGTCCATAGCCTGGCTCCTCGTCACTTCCAATGACAGTGACAGTTACTCCGCGACGACTGAGGGAATGAGCCACCTCACAGCCTACATTGTTGGTGCCTATCACCGCTACCTTCCCCAAAACCTGCCGTCCGCCATCCAGCATTTCATCTGCCCAAATCACATTCTCACCTTCTGCCACTGCTATGGATAAAGGAGGGCGGATTGCCAGGGGGGTCACTAGCACCACATCAGGCTGCATATTGACCACCGTCTGAGCGGTGATCGACCGTCCCAATTCCAACTCCACTCCTAGCTCCTTAAGTATTTTCACCCGCCTGGATATGCACCCTCGAATAAGCCAAGACCAACGGCCACCTAGCTGAGGAGCATCATCCCATAACATTACCTGGTGTCCCCTCAATCGGGCTACCCGGGCTGCTTCCAGTCCAGATGGCCCTCCCCCAATTATCAGAACCTTCCTAGCCTGAGGGGCTTTTGCTTCAGTCTCCCCCTCCCTACCAATTTCGGGGTTAACCAAACACATTATGGGCAACCCCTCAGGTGGGGGATCCCGGTGGCAGCTATTGCAGTAGATACATCTTACTATCTCATCCTCCCTGCCTTCCAGGGCTTTCCGTGGCAGGTCTGGGTCAGCTAAGAGGGGGCGGCCCATGGCTATCAGGTCAGCCTTCTCCTGCTGCAGTATGCTCTCAGCCATAGCTGGGCTGTTTATGCGGCCCACAGCAATAACTGGCACTGAGATCTCCTTCTTAATGGCTGCTGCCAGCGGAACAAAACAACCACGGGGTACCAGCATGCTTGGTGACGAACCTGTGCCTTCTGTCCCCGCTGAAACGCTTATACAGTCAACCCCCGCCTTCTCCAACCACTGAGAGATGACAGTGCTCTCCTTTAGGGTGAGCCCTCCCTCTACATTTTCATCAGCAGATATGCGGAAAATGACGGGATAGTCCCTACCCACCTCTTGTCGGATGGCAGCCACAATCTCTAAGGCAAGACGGGCACGGCGCTGTAAGTCTCCACCATATTCGTCTTGGCGCCAGTTGGTATAAGGCGACAGGAACATGCTTAACAGATAGCCGTGGGCACCGTGGATTTCCACAGCATCAAAGCCTGCTTGTTTGGCCCGGCGTGCTGCTCGGGCAAACTGTTTCACCAGCGCTTTGATCTCAGCACCAGTGAGTGCCCTAGTAGGTTGTCCCAGTTCCCGTGAGGTAAGGCTGGTGGGACTCATGGCCTGGGCCAAGCCCACTGCTCTTGCTGTCCGCCAGCCGGCGTGCTGAAGCTGGATGGCGGTTTTGGCCCCATTATCCTTCATGGCTTTAGCCAGTCGGGCCAGTCCGGGGATAAAGCTGTCATCGGCGATTCTTAGCTGGGTGTGGGAATTTACATGACCCAAGTCGACGCCGCCATCGGCCACTACAATTAGTCCTACGCCACCCTGAGCGCGGCGGGCGTAGTGGTTTATCATGCGCTGGGAGACGTAACCACCGGTCTCTGCTAAGCGACTGTTCATGGCTGCCGCTACCAGGCGGTTTTTGAGCTCCATGGTTCCGATTCGGGTGGAATCAAATAATTTCACAGTTAGCCTCCTTGCTGACCATTTTTAGCTAACTATTTTACCCTGCCAGCGCAGACTTTTGCAATGCTGATGTGTTGCTCAATAACATTTCCTCTCAGTTCTTTGGATGCTCCTAAAAAGTGGCGCAACCTTGACCATACTATGAAGTGGATCTGGCTGAGGCTGTGTTTGAGTGACGCTTAATTAGCTCCTGAGAGCCACAATAAGGTATAGAGCCACTCTAGTTGAAGAGAGTAAAGGGTTCGATTTTGATAGGAAGAGTCGCGATAGTTAGTTGACTTAAATTACTAGGCGCGAACCTTTGATATAATGTAAGACATGAGGGAAGCCGTCTGAGAGGCGCTAGTTCTTTGGGATGCTACCGATAGCTAATATATAAAGGTGTGAATGATTACTTTTAAAGGAGGGAGTACTGAAAATGAAAGTAACTGGTGTTAACGCATACGCACTTGAACAGTCGCTTGGGGATATGTCCTTTGCCTCTTCTCTACATTGGACAAATATTAGGCAGGCAGCAATTGTTATTGTCTCCACTGACGAGGGAGTTGATGGCGTGGGAGAATCCTATGGCCCAGCTAGAGCGATAGCCAGAACCATTGAGAGTTACTGTGCGCCTATAATCCTTGGTAAGGATCCCTTTAATAGCTCTAGTATATGGGATACCATTTATGGGAACTTTCCGCATAATTCCCAAAAAGGGATATTGCTTGAGGCGCTAAGTGGCATCGATATCGCCCTTTGGGATATCAAAGGCAAGGTGGTTGGTTTACCAGTGTATAAACTTCTGGGGGGAGCATACCGAGACCGGGCTCATGCTTATGCCACTGGCCTGTATAGGCCAGACGTGAAAAATGTGAGGGAAGCTCTGGTAGAAGAAGCGCTGGGTTATAAAAGGAATGCCTTCTTTGCCATAAAATTAAAGATTGGACACTCACCATCCCCCGAAGAGGACTTGGACATTCTCAGGGCTATCAGAGAGGCTGTAGGGGATGACGTGAAACTCATGGTTGATGCCAATTGTGCCTATAACGCTACCGAAGCCATCAGGTTGGCCAGGCAGATGGAGCAGTATGATGTTTACTGGCTTGAGGAGCCGGTCCCACCGGAAGATATCGATGGCAGCATCGAGGTAAAGAACAATACCAGCATTCGCATAGCCGGGGGAGAGTGTGAATGCACTCGCTACGGTTTTCGACAGCTCATCACCCGGCGCGCTGTGGATATCCTCCAGCCTGACGTTTGCATTGCCGGTGGATTTACTGAGATGCAGAAGATAGTAGCTATGGCTACTGCTTGGAATATACAGTGTACCCCACACGTTTGGGGGACAAACGTGGCTATAGCTGCTGCCCTTCATTGCTATGCAGCAATACCTGACATACCCCACACACTCAATCCGCCAGAGCCCTTCTTTGAATGCGATTGCTCCCCGAATCCCCTGCGCGAGGGAATAACGTATGAGAAATTTACACCGAGGGACAGCTACATAGATATCCCACAAAAGCCTGGCCTTGGAGTGACCGTGAACATGGATTTCTTGAAGGCAAAAGCAGTATGATCAAAGTCTCCGTATAAATCGGTTGACGCGCAGTCTATGGTGATGGTATCGTAACGATGCTGCAAGGGAACCTTGTGGCATTTCGGGGATCTGATCAAGGAAAAGAAAGATGCTGGCAGGAGAAATAGAATTACTACATGATATATCATCTAGGAACTAGCCTTAAGGCTCAAAGGCCATTCTCAAGATAGGAAGGGTAACTTGAATATAGAGGGGTTGAAGTCTTCAGTCGTAAAGAAAGTAGATGCTGACCGTAGCAGTCTAAGCGAGCTGAGTTCAAAAATCCATTCCAACCCTGAGTTAGGTTTCCAGGAGGTAAAGGCAGCTTCTTGGCTAACCCAATACCTGGAGCAGAATGGCTTTGCTGTAGAACGGGGCATTTGTGAGCTACCAACTGCTTTTAAGGCACGTTACGGCCAGGGGAAGCCAGTTATCGCTATTCTGGCTGAGTATGATGCCCTGCCTGAACTGGGGCACGCCTGCGGTCATAATTTAATAGGTACCTGTGCTGTTGGCGCTGGAGTAGCTTCTAAGTCGGCTGTTGACCGGTTTGGGGGTACTATCCTCGTTATTGGCACGCCAGCCGAGGAAATATATGCTGGCAAGGCGATAATGATGGATAGGGGAGCTTTCGACAATTTGGATGCAGCCATGATGGTGCATCCGGGTCAGTATAATACTGCCATCAACTACTTCTCCGCTGCCCAGTCTCTAGAAGTCGAGTTCTTCGGTAAGGCAGCCCACGCCGCTGCTCAACCGGAAGCAGGTATCAATGCTCTCGAGGCGCTGCTTCTATCCTTCGCTGCCATCAATTCGCTCAGACAGCATATTAAAGCCAAGGCCAGGATTCACGGTATCATTACTCATGGTGGGGAAGCAGCTAACGTCGTTCCAGCCCATAGCGCCGCAAAGTTCCTTGCACGCGCTAGAGATGATGCTTATCTCGATGAGCTAAAGCAAAAGGTTCTGAACTGTTTCACCGGGGCTGCTATGGCTAGCGGGGCTCGGTTGGAGTATAAATGGGGAAAGCTGCACTATGCTGCCATGCGCAACAATCTAACTCTAGCTCAGCTATTCAGCCATAATATGCAATTTCTGGGGCGGGAAATGAGACCTGAGCCTGGTGAGCGGGGCAGTACAGATATGGGTAATGTCAGCCAATTGGTCCCTAGCATCCATCCTTTTGTAAGCATTACCTCAGCAGAGGTAGCAAACCATACACCCGAGTTTGCCTTGGCATCTGCCTCTGAGGCAGGTATTAGTGGCCTTCTGGATGGTGCCAAGGCTCTAGCTATGACTGTTGTTGACCTGCTAGGCAACCCTGAAGTAGTTGCCAAGGCTAAAGAGGAGCTTCAGCAAGCAAAATGATTGTCTTGGTTGTCTGTTGAGCCTGCTTTATTTTTCTCAGTAATCTCTCTCGAATATCAGACGCCTTTTGACCATTGCTATTTTGCTTTTACCCGCGGAAGTTATCCCAGTTTTCTGGAGTCCTACCCCCTGGTTTTATCCTGTAAATAACATATGTTGCTATGCCAGACATCGTGGACCAGACTAAGGAGTAACCATCGGGTTTGCATTTCTCCTCCCATAAGTTCCCTTGTGTTGCCAGGTACAAAGTCTAGGCAGTTGGAAATAAAAACTGCGGAGAACTTCCTACACAGCTCCCCTTTTGGATACTGTTCACGACCTGCTCACGTTCTACGCTAAATAGTGTTGTGAAAGCCTTCAGTTTCTATCTTGAGGCTCTTGTTGCTATACTGAGCAGGTGCATGCCCGAGTTACCTGAAGTAGAAACGATTAAAGATGAGCTTTTGCCCTGGGTAATTGGGCGGTGTTTCACCCAGGTTACTCTTTGGGACAGGAAACTGCTACGCTGGCCTTCCTCTGAGGGACTCCAACAGCTAGTTGGGCTGACAGTGGAATCACTGAACGTAGGGGGAAATACCTCGTTTTCGTCTATCGAGTGGTCAGTCGCTAATCATGCATCTCAGGATGACTGGCACATTGCTGCTGAATCCAGAGGAGATTGCCTATTATGCTAGAGCAGCATTTCGGTTTTCCAATGGTGTTCAACTTGTTTTCAGCGATCGGCGCCGTCTGGGGGCGATCTGGCTAGTGGGAGATGCCAGCGTTATCGTTGGTAAACTAGGGCCTGAGCCATTAGGCGAGGACTTCGCTCCTGAGACCTTGGCCAAATTGCTAAAAGGGCACCGCATCCCTGTAAAAGCAGCTCTCATTGATCAAAGTATCATTGCAGGAATTGGTAACATGTACGCTGATGAGATACTCTTTGCTGCTCGAATTCACCCTTTAAGAAGGCCAAACACCCTCCGTGTCAAATCATTTAAGTGGGTGACCCAACTTTAGGTTGTTGCATCATAAAAAAGGTAACTGTATGAGGTGCTAACTTTCTATGAGGGTCAACCTCTCGGGTTCTCCTTTCCTCCTCGTAAGTTTGGTAAAGCTTGTCTAACTCAGACTCGCTATCTCGTTTCAGTTGAGCCGGATTCAAACTCAAGTAGGGAGATTCAAACTCCGCCTCAGTTTTATCTGAAATCTGGTTTGATTCCCTCAGCCTGTGATATGGAGTTTTAGGGATATCATATTTCCTCTTAACCCTGCCACCAATCCTTGCTTTTTCAGTTAGCTTCATCACTGGCTGAAAGAAGTTCTGCGGAGGCTGAGATACATGGGTAACACCCATGGTATGGTTAGTAATGATAC
>CAYTBB010000015.1:27053-28130 GCA_964435965.1 uncultured Dehalococcoidales bacterium | reverse complement strand
GGAGCTACTGCAGTGAAAGCCACAGAGATATTCCGGGGAGCCAGGGTAGTCGCGGTAAGCCACTTTACAGGCTCTCGAGAACCAAATACTCAAGAGTTCAGTGAGGGAAACAAGCGAAAGGTAGAGAGTAAGGGTGGAGTGGTACTTACTACCACACATGTCTTTTCAGGACTGAGCAGGGCCATGCACAAGAAGTTCAACATGCATCTCTTCGAAGAAGTGGTGTCCTATACCCTGCGCGTTTTCGGGCCAGGTGTGAAGGTAGCTTGCGAGGTCGCCATTATGGCAGCCGATGCTGGTCTGGTTCGCACTGATGAGGATGTCATTGCCATAGGAGGCACTAGCGGAGGGGCAGATACTGCCCTCGTGCTGAGACCGGTTAATTCGCAGGATTTTTTCGATCTCAGGGTGAAAGAAATCCTTTGTAAGCCGCACTTCTAGTGGTTGACAGGCAGTTCCACTGCCAATCTCTTTGTGGTAGGGCGTTTGGCAAATAGCTAAACTAAGTCCAAGTGGATGTTAATGCAGCCATTTCTTTGATGACCACAGTGAGGGAAGCGGATTCCGAAATTATTGGGCTTGCTGGCTATTGAGCTGGCGTTTGGCTTCAAGGAGGCTCGAATTAGGGCTCTGGCTGCGCTTTTGCCTCCTTTTTCTATGTTCGATTTTGAGTTTATCAAAGGCTACCTCAAGCCAAAGCTCCTTATCTCTGGAAGCAGAGATGACTTTGCCCCACCCAGCTATGCTTATGATTAGTGGCGAATTTACCTATTTCTTCTTGATAGGGTAGCGAATGATGGTCTTCTGGACTTTTGCATCAGGGCTCGTGAGGTATTCCTCCTCATGAACGCCGGCTATCTGGTAGCCGCTTTGTGCAATGAATTTGTGCAGGCGCTCGACCGTGGCTCGCTCTTCACTATAAGGCCCGATGTGGAGAATCTGTGCCACTGTGCCGTAGTCCCACTGCTCGATCTTGACTTGGATGCCGGGCACTTTTTGTGGTAGAGAAGTCGTATCTTCGGGAATAGGCAGGCCACAGATTCCAAGCCATTCGTCTTTAGGGACAAGATGGGCATT
>CAYTBB010000015.1:5833-26953 GCA_964435965.1 uncultured Dehalococcoidales bacterium | reverse complement strand
CTTTCTTATATAAGTATAGCGTTTTGTTTGCCCTATCTGCATTTTAGCTCTGATTTTGCGTATTCACGTGGAGTTTTCTATCGCTTATGGAGCGGGTGTTGACCTCAGCCGCCCTTGGGTAAAATCGGCTTAAGGCCGCAATCTACTTGCTAAACTTTAGCACGACTGAAGTCTCAACCTGCCTCTCAGGAATGTTCCAGTATGTTTGCAGGAGACTGTCCTTCTCCTCGGGCGACACTAAATTGAAGCCATGTTTTTCATAAAATTGGATTGCCCAGGTTGCATCTGCCCAGGTTCCCACCAGGATTTCGGGAGTTTTGGCTAAACTCAGCAGGTGTGCGAGTAGCCTACTACCAATCCCTCTTCTCTGGCATTTTGTAGCTACATAGGTATGCCTGATCAGCGTAGTATCTTTAACAGGTTGGATTCCTGCTGCTCCAAGTAAACGGTCATCCTCCACCCAGCCGAAGAATCTAATGCCAGCTTCAATTTCCTCTTTTAGTTCCTTGGCTGACATATAAGGTTCCTTCCACCTGTCACTCGGGATTACACCTTTGTAAGCCTGTGCAGCGTCATTTATGACCTTTAGGATAGCGTCAAAGTCTGAAGGCAGTAGACTGCGAATCATTTTTACAGTTTTTTGGTCATTGCTATATGTGGGATTCCGACCTCTTCAAATGGCTCTCCTTCTTGCCGGAAGCCGAGCTTTTCATAAAACCCTGCAGCGGACTGCTGCGAATCCAATATTACTTCTGATGCCCCTTTCGTCTTAGCCAATCCTAGGGATGCTGCGATTATTCTTTTACCGATTCCTTGGCCTCGATAGGATTTTAACACGGCAATCCTCTCAAGCTTCGCTTGGATACCATTTTTGTACCTGATTCTGGCGGTTCCAACTGGAACGTTCTTATCATAGGCAATGATATGGTCTGAATTCTGGTCCAGCCCATTAATGTCCATTTCTCGTTTTATTCCTTGTTCTTCGGTAAAGACTTGGCGTCTTACTTCCTGGGCGTCACTTAATTCTTGTGAAGTCTCAACTGGTTTAACTATCAAGTTAGCCATGTTTGGTGGAAGTTTATTTAGCTTTTTGGTCATTGTGATGTGTAGATTCTGGCTACCCTAACCAAGTGGTCACCTTCTATCCACCCGAATAAGCTACTGCCAGCTTCGATTTCTTCATTCAGTTCCCATTGTAACTAGGTTGACTCTGCCTCCCGGGCCCTGGCTCGTCGCCCCCTTTCTGAGACTACTACTGCTCCCAAGCCAAAGAGGATAACAGCCAGTCCAATGAAGAAGCCTAAGTAGGGGATTAGCCTCAAGAGCTTAAGGATGACAAGTCCCAAAGCTAGGGCTCCGACCATGATGGCTTTGCCCTCCACCCCCCTGAAGTGGCCAATAATCCACCGCCCGATAAATAAGCCCACAGGGATTTGGGCCAGGTAAATAGCTATCCCCCAGAGAGCTAGAGCAATTAGCCCCATGGGTATACCGATGATGGTAATGCACACTATTATAGCGGCGATGGGAGTAACAAACAGGATAAGAGCTCCCCAGCCAGCGCTGGCCCCAGGTCTACTTCGTATAGACTCGGCGATAGATGTCAATCGTCTTGGGGCAAGGAGAATGATAACTAGCCCGGCTATCAAAGCCATTAAGAAGCCTGTTACCTTGCCTCCTATGCCAGAGAAAAGGACGAAGGGGAAGGGTTTAGCTCGTTTTTCCTTTACTTCAGGCAGGTTATGAGTGGTCATGCCACCAATTTGGGCACCGGATTGGATATCAGCTTCTTCTTCACAGGTGTAGGTTAGGTCGCCTTGAATATTTGCCGTAGGCAGTATTGTCAGGCTCTCAACTTTGAGAGCAATGTTTCCCTTTACCCCGTTGCTTATGGTGACCTCGCTTCCTCCACCCTTGATGTCACCCTCAATAAGTCCATCAATGCGCGCAATTCCAGCGCCGAAAAGAAGGTCACCACCAATTTTGGCTGTACTGGCTACATTCACATCACCACCGCCAACCATCACATCGCCGCTAACATCGCCGTTAATGATGATAGTTTCGCCTCCTGCTCGCACAGCATGACCAACATCGCCATTGATGTTAACTGTCCTGCCAGCAGCCATAACGCTGCCGTTAACTACACCATTGACAGTGATCGTACTGCCAGCAGCCCAGAGGTCGCCGTTGATAGTGCCATCAATGATAACAGTGTTAGCACCCACATACAGGTCATCGTCCACTGTCTCTCCACTAGCGACGGTCACCGTCGCTCCACTGCGAGCATCAAATGCTAAAACCGGCACTACAGTGAATATCGTTAATAGTGTGACTATGAGAATGGCAGCCAGCCCTCTAAAAATGTGTTTTATCATACTCTCCTCCTTATGAACCCCATATTTGGTTAACCATACTTATAGGCAATGTCATGGTTTTTGCGGTTGCTGAAATTGTATGGAGATCACTTCGCTTCCTGCTTCAAATAGCTGTGACTTGATTTCATGCACCAGGCCCCACGCTTGTGCTTCCTCTGGGTTCAGAGTCGTCCTTTCAAGCATGGCATCCGTCACTTCCCCAGTACTTTTACCTGTATTTGCGGCAATTACTTTGGCGATGTTCTCGATGTCAATTCTTAATCCTTTTAATCTTTCTTCCAACTGCTTTTCTTCCAAGTTCTGATTTCCCCTAAATTGGGCGTTAACGCCGTGAAGCAAGAATCTCGCTTGGGGCACTGACAGCCTCCGTGAGCCGGCACAATATAGGACGATGCCTATTGAGTCTACGCTACCGAAGTTGTGTGTAGTTATCGTGGCGGGCAACCCTTTGAGATAATTGTATGTGCTCAAACCGTGAATAACAGAGCCACCGGGTGAGGTGATAAGAATGATGAAATCTCTTATCCCTTGCTTCATTTTCTGGTCAATAGCATTCATAAGAGCGTTGACCGTAGCATCTATGACGGGGGCGAAGAACTTAATTACCACTGGTTTCGTAGCCATGTTTGCCTCCTCCTTTTTGCCTAAAAATCGCCTTGCGTCTATATCAAGTCTTTTAGTTTAAACGTTCATATAGTTGAGCAAAAATCTACATCATTGTTGATTATGCGGTTTATTATCTTTTGTTTTCTGGTCTTTTGAGGTGATAATCTTGCATACTCTCTTCAGGTCCCCATTTACCGAAAGTCGGTTCCGGCTCAACGTAATTTCTCATAAAGAAAACTGGACCTTTACTAGTGGCATGAAACTCTGCTGCATAAGTTGTAGAAAAGTATTTCTTATCAATGTTCCCAAAGGTTTCATACTTTACTATTAAACTGTGGTTCCCTCCATCTATTATATCTTCTCTCCAAGTGAAAATTACTGCGTCCAATTTATTGCTTTTCCTCGTTTTCTGTAAATCTTTCAAGATTTTAGGTGTGGAATAGTCAGCAGTTGTTATATCAATAATTAATATTCTCTCGTCCAAAGGGATACCCAAGTTCTCAATATATTCTTGTTTAAACTTCTTTGCCTTTTCGGTAATATCCTTATTCATTTTGCTGACTGTAAGACTACTCTTGGCATATCTTTTTGATAAGCATTCCACTCCAGCTACCTCAGTCTCTTTATGGAACACAAAATCTATCTGCTTTTCTGGTTTAGTATAATCTTCTACGAATTCTGCCTGCCAATTCGATAGAAGGCACCTCGAAGCCATGTCTATTTCGAAGGTAGTGCCATAAAAGTTACTTTGTGTTTTAACTCTTTGCCTGCATTTTTCTAAAAATTCTTTAGAGAGCCGTGCTTTCTTTTTTAACTCTGCCCATTGTACTGAAACTTCTAACAAGGGATAAATGTATTTAACAAATTCATTAGAAAAAGGTTCTCTTTTGCTATCAATTATCTTCCTTATAGTATGATAAGCATCTTTTAACTCTTTTATTCTTCCAACCCTGTGATCCATAGGTTTCTTAACAAGCTTGAAGCCGTATACCTCTTTAACAAAGTCATCCATTATTTGGAAGCTTTTATACATTATCTATACTTCTTTACATTGCAATAGGCCTTCCTCTTTATCATCCAATGGCATACTTGTCTTTAAATTTGCTTTTTTCTGTGGCTAGCAGAAGTCTTACCCCACTCGTTCTTAGCCGAAATTTGTCTCGCTCATTTTATGGTTTCCACCACATGGTGACTTCTACAACAATCTCCTATATTCAATTATTAATTAATGGCCCTTCGTATAACGCTTTGCGGGCATACGAAGCCCCACCGTAAGAAGAGATTTAGGCTAAAGCCAAAGATGGGAGCCTCATATCCGCTGTCATCGGAGGTTGCATAGATCATTTCACAAACCACCCGTCATCTTTTGACGTTGAGAGTTTCGGCATGTTTTTCTCCAGCCATCCTGGTTTCTCTACTTTTCTTATCTCGAATTCTGGCACATAAGGTTTGATATCCAGAAGGGGAGTTCCATCTACGATGTCTTCATCTTGAATACGGAGTATGTTCTCTTTAACCATAAATTTATCCTCTACACATATGACTTCCGGTAACATCCAGTTAGACAAACCAAAAAGTTATTTCTCTGCCGCTGCTTTAATTATACCAAATATCAGTGGATTTAGTAGTTTAGGAATTGTGAGGGAGCGGGGTTAAGGTTGGATAGCTTTGCTGTGCTATACTTATAGATAGGAGTTAGCTATGAAAGATAGGGATAAGGTAAATCTTAGAGGCAAGCTAGAATCTTTGGCCACGAATGCGGGGGCGACTTACTTCGGCATAGCTGAGCTTACTCCTGCCAGGCAGTGTATTTCAGAGAAAGGCGGAGAATTTCTAGCTCAGTTTCCGCGAGCTGTTTCTCATGGCTTCGTTCTTATGGATAGCATTGTAAATGTGTTGAGATATCATAGTGATGCTGCTGCCATACATACCTATTGGTATCACACGCATCAAATTGTAAATCCCTGCATAGACTCGATTTCTTTGATGTTAGCCCAATACCTGGATAAAGCCGGTTTTCAAGCTTTCATTGTCCCGTCTTCTCAAAGAGTGGGTAAAACTAGACTTGCTGGTGTGTTCTCCCACAAATTAGCAACTCATTTAGCTGGACTGGGATGGATTGGCAAGAGCGCTTTGCTCATTACACCAAAACATGGTCCCCGCGTGAGGTGGGGTACCGTGCTCACAGATGCTCCGTTGGGAGCTGGAATGCCTATGGATGAGATGTGCAAGGACTGCTCCGTGTGCGTGGAAGCTTGTCCAGTGCATGCTTTTAGTGGACAGGCTTTTGATAGGCCCAGACCAAAGAGCGAGATATTTGCTGCTGAAGCATGTGACTGCTATGTTGCTGACCAAGAGCAGACCATTGGTGCACGCGCCTGTGGTATGTGTGTTTATATCTGCCCGTTCGGGCGAAAGAAGTAACCAAAAATTTTCCTTGGCAATGCCTGTAGCTTGCTTTTCAGGTCTGCGTTCGGTAAACGGCATTTCTGTCTGCCTATTTTAGCTATGGTATAATCTGGTGGGGGGAGCTTATGGAGGATATACTTAAGGCAAAGCAGCGGATAGAAGAGCTAAGGAAGATAATTAACTACCACAATTACCGTTATTATGTGCTGGATAGCCCCGAAATCAGTGATGCTGAATATGATGAATTGATGAGGGAGCTTAAACAGCTCGAGTCTGAGCATCCTGAGCTTATCACGCCTGATTCGCCAACGCAGAGGATTGGTGCCCCACCTGTAGAAGAGTTTGGAGTGGTGGAACACCCTGAGCCTTTGTTGAGCTTGGCTAATGCTTTTTCTTATGAGGAATTAGCGGCTTGGCACAAGAGAGCTAGTAACCTTTTAGCTGGACGTAGTTTTGACCTTGTTTGTGAACCTAAAATTGATGGGCTAGCGGTAGCCTTGACTTATGTTGATGGCTTGCTGGTCACCGGCGCAACTCGAGGTGATGGCTACCGAGGCGAGAACATCACTCAGAACCTAAGGACTGTTAGAAGCATCCCTCTTTCTGTGCCTGAGGGGGCACCTCCAAGATTTGAGGTAAGGGGTGAAGTTTATCTCCCCAAAGCTGGCTTTAAGAAGCTCAATGAGGAAAGGGCTAAGGAGGGTTTGCCCCTTTTTGCCAATCCCAGGAATGCTGCTGCTGGCTCAGTAAGGCAGCTAGATTCTAATGTCACTGCCAGACGTCCTTTGGACATATTTATCTATGGTTTGGGTTGGGCTGAAGGTAAGGCAGTGCCTGATACCCATTGGGGGATTATGGAATACCTCAAGTCTTTGGGCTTCAAGATAAATCCTAACATTGCCCTATATCACACTATTGAGGAGGCAGAAGGATGCCACCAAAGCTGGGTAGAAAGTCGGGAAAGGTGGGGTTACGAGGCTGATGGTATGGTGATGAAGGTTAATCCAATTGCCTTTCAGCGGGAACTTGGCACTGTGGCTCATGAGCCCAGGTGGGCTATCGCTTATAAATTCCCTGCCATCCAAGGCACCACACGTCTTGTTGATATTGGTGTAAACGTAGGGCGTACAGGAAGCCTCAATCCTTATGCCATTTTGGAGCCAGTTCGGGTTGGTGGGGTGATCATCCACCAGGCAGCGTTACACAATGAGGAAGACATCCATCGCAAAGATATTCGCATTGGCGATGTTGTTGTTGTGCAGCGTGCTGGCGAGGTTATTCCTGAGATTGTTGGCCCGGTAAAAAGTCGCCGCAGTGGTAAGGAAAAGATTTTCTATATGCCGAGTCACTGCCCGGTATGCGGAAGTGGGGTGATAAAGCCTGAAGGCGAGGCTATGCATAGGTGCCCTAATGCTGCCTGTCCCTCTCAAGCCCTGGAGCAGATCAAGCACTTTGTCAGCCGTGGAGCTATGGACATAGATGGCGTAGGTGAAAAGCTATGTCAAGCCTTATTTAAGGCTGGCTTAATTAAAGATGTAGCCGACTTATATTATCTTACTAAGGAGCAGTTGTTAGGCCTGGAGAGGATGGCTGATAAGAGTGTGTCTAATGTGCTTAATTCCATCGAAAGGAGCAAAAATAGGCCTTTGTCTCGAGTTATCTTTGCCCTGGGAATTCTACATGTGGGTGAGGAATATGCCGAGTTATTGGCGGAAAACTTTAGCAGCATAGATGAGTTAGCTAAAACCAGCCGAGAAGATCTTTCCTCCCTGCCATCCATTGGGCCCAAGATAGCTGATAGCATTGTGGCTTTCTTCAGGCAAGAAGGGAATAAGCGAATTATTGAGAAATTGAGGAAGGCTGAGGTGAGGCTGCGGAAGGAAAAAGTCGAAGAAGCCAAGCCTGAAGAATTACCTTTAGTCGGATTAGAATTTGTCTTAACGGGGAAGTTGGAATCCTTTACGCGCCAGGAGGCAGAAGCCAGAATAAAAGCTTTGGGAGGCAAAGCAGGCTCTGATGTCACTAAGGAGACCTCATATCTTGTGGTTGGTGTTGACCCTGGCTCTAAATTGGCTAAGGCGCAAAAACTGGGGATAAAGACACTCAGCGAAACTGAGTTCTTGAAATTGCTAAATCAAAAGGTGTAATGAAACCAAGAGATTTGATTTTTAATAAAGCATATTTGACCGTAGTGGGGTGTAAGATAGTAGTCTCTATATATAGTTTATTTTTGCAGACTGCTAAGATTTTGCCACTTTATACTAGAATCTCCCTGAAGAAAAGCATGGTAGCTTGAGGAATCATTAGATTTATAGTCTTCGCTGTTGGCGTGATAATGCGCATAGTTAAATTTGTAAGAAAAAGACGGATGCGGATTTGGGGAATTGTTGCTGAGTGTAGTCTTGTGCTTTTTATCCTCAGTGCTTGTCTTTCTGGGCCAGGAACACCTGTAGAAACTCCGCAAGAAGAGGCTGAAATGGGCACGAGCCGCAGTAATCCTGTGCCATTAGGCCAGTCTTACCGCTATGACGACTTAGAAGTAAAGGTTCTGAGCTTCGAACGTAGGCAGGTGATAGGATTGGCACAAGCTGAAGCCGGGGGCAGCTTTGCAATCGTAAGCCTGCAAATCAGGAACGTTGGAGCACCTGAAAAAAGCCAAGGGTACACCACCATTGACTTTGCCGTGGTAGGTGACAAGGGGGAGGTCTATGACGATTGGCAGACCGATATCGTGTATAACCTATACGAAGGGGAGTCTCTGGGCAATGGTGAGTTGTATGGAGGTGATAGTGTAACGGGGACCATTGTTCGCACAGTAGATATGGATGATTCCCATCAGGTGCTACGATGGTCAGCCGGTCCCCGTGGCTGGTTAAACGACTCCGATGGCGCAGAGGAATTTTTCTTCGCATTGGAGTGATTATTTAGCTCGGAGTGCTGATATCCCGCCGATAGGTACAAAAAGCCCACCAAAAAGGTAACCCATCGACATAGCAATAATTTCCCATTTCGCTTACAAGCATAAGGAAACAAACGCATTATTGAGGAATTGAGGAAAGCAGGCTCGGATGTTAGCAGCAAGACATCTTATTTGGCAGTCGGCGCTGACTCCGGCTCAAAATTGGCTAAAACACAAAAATTGGGGATAAAGACACTCAGCGAAGCAGAGTTCTAGAGCCGCTGAATCAAAATATTTCCTCATTTTGAATCTCTTCGATGATATCCTCAAAAAGGTTGACATAATAATCAGGCAATTCAGCTATATCAAAAAATCGAACGTCCTCTACTTCGTCTCCAGCAGTCGGTTTTCCACTTTTTACTTTAACTAGATACCTCACTATCAGCATATCCCCGTAAATCTCTTTATCTTCTCGGCTAGCTACTCCGATTAACTTCACTATTTCCCCGGATACTCCGGTTTCTTCCTTTAGCTCCCTTAAACAGGCCTCTTCTGCTGTTTCTCCGCTTTCGATAAAACCCGAAGGAGCCGCCCACCTCCCCTTTTTGGGTGCTGTCCCTCTTTTAATCAATAAAAACTTCTTATCTTTTACTGCAACCGCTGCTACTACTGGCAAAGGATTTTTGTAATCAATGAAATCACATTTAGGGCAATATTTTCTCCTTTTCCCCTCAATCATTCCTGCTTGAAGAGAAGTTCCGCAAATGGGGCAATAGTTATATTCTTTCATCTTTTTCCTGACGGGGATAAAACATATCCTCTTTTTAGCCTATAATATATCATGAAATAGGGCCTATAACGATGAAATTGATTGTTGGACTGGGCAATCTGGGCAAGGTTTATGCCCATAACCGCCACAATGTCGGTTTTCGCTGCTTGAATTATTTTGCCAAGTGTCACTCTATTCGTTTTGACCGCAGGCAGTGTCAGGCTAGGATAAGCACCGGTGAATTAGAAGGCGAGAAGTTACTGCTGGCTAAGCCAAGAACATTTGTTAACCTTAGCGGCAAAACAGTAGGTTGCTTGGTGAGCGAATACGCCATCTCCTTAAATAACCTGTTGGTAATTTATGATGACCTTGATTTGCCTCTAGGCAAGATTCGCCTGCGTTCCGGTGGTGGTTCAGGGGGACATAAGGGGATGGGATCCATCATTTCTGCCTTGGGAAGCGAGGATTTTCCTCGAATCAGAGTTGGTATTGGACGCCCCCAAGTGGAGGGATTACCTAATACTGATGAAGATGTTATAGTCAGTTATGTGCTTAGCGACTTTACTTCACAAGAGGAAGAACTAATTAAGCCAATAATTGTTACAGTAGCTGAAGCTATTGATTGTTTCCTTACCCAAGGGATGGAAGTGGCGATGAGCAAGTTCAATTAGCAAATCAAGGCTTCAACTGGTGGTATAATATAATTTGTGAGTTGAAAAATGATCATTGCTATTATTGGAGACTCTTCCTGTCCCCCAGAAGAGGCTAAGGTAGCTGAAACTGTAGGGGGACTTTTGGCACAGCGGGGTGCTACTATAATTTGCGGTGGCTTAGGTGGTGTGATGGAAGCAGTGTGTCGTGGAGCTAAATCAAAGGCTGGTTTGACCATTGGCGTTTTGCCCGGTGAAGATTCAAGCATGGCTAATCCTTGGGTAGATATTCCGATAGCCACCGGCGTAGGTTATGCCAGAAATATGGCGGTGGTGAAATCAGCTCAGGCAGTGATTGCCATTGGTGGTAATTATGGGACGCTCAGTGAGATTGCTTATGCCCTGAAGAGAAACATTCCAGTTATTGGTTTGAATACCTGGGCGCTGTCTCGAAATGCTAAAGAGGATGATCCTATAATCAGAGCCCATAGCGCTGTAGAGGCGGTAGATAAAGCTATTTCTTTGGCCGAGAGGTATAAAGCTCATGAGATTGCCTCGCGGAGCCTGTCCTGAGCGCTATGAGATTCTTCGCTACGCTCAGAATGACAGAAAGCGAAGGGCTCGCAATGACACGGGGAGAATAAGGGCGTATATATAAATGGCTACTATCGAGCGTATTAGAGCCAGGGAGATTCTCGATTCTCGGGGTAATCCCACGATAGAGGTGGAAGTGGCGTTGGTTGATGGCACTGTTGGTGTAGCTTCCGTTCCCTCAGGGGCAAGCACTGGCAAGTATGAAGCTGTGGAGCTGCGAGATGGTGACAAATATAGGTATGGTGGGCTCGGGGTTCTCAAAGTGGTGAGCCATGTTAACGATGATATAGCTCCAGAAATAGAAGGTATGCCGGCTTTGGAGCAGGCGGCTATAGATCAGAAACTGATTGAACTTGATGGCACGGCGAACAAATCTCATCTCGGAGCCAACGCTACGCTGGGGGTATCTTTAGCAGTAGCAAAAGCGGGGGCTAATTTTCTGGGTATTCCACTGTATCGCTATTTGGGCAGAGCAGAAGCCAATTTATTACCCGTCCCCATGCTAAATATCCTCAATGGTGGTAAGCATGCTCTGGACTCCACCGACTTTCAGGAGTTTATGATAGTGCCCTTGGGTGCAGACACGTTTGCCAGAGCTATACAGATGGGTAGCGAGGTGTACCATTGTTTACATAAAGTGCTTAAGGATAAGGGGTTAAATACCAACGTAGGTGATGAAGGCGGTTTTGCCCCTAAGCTTTCCGCTAATAAAGAAGCACTAGAGTTAATCCTGGCAGCTATCGACTTAACTGGTTATAAGGCTGGTGAGGACTTATTTCTTGCTCTTGACCCTGCAGCCAGCAGTTTCTATCAAGATGGTAAATATGTCTTGGTCAGGGAAGGTGTTACCCTTACTTCCATAGAGATGGTGAACTACTATGCTAACTGGGTATCCAATTATCCTATTATCAGCATTGAGGATGGCTTGGCAGAAGATGACTGGTCTGGCTGGATACTGCTTATGGCTAAATTGGGCCAGGAGGTTCAGCTTGTGGGCGATGATCTTTATGTTACCAATATCGAACGTCTTGAGAAAGGCATTGCAGAAAAAGCCTCCAACTCAATCCTTATTAAGCCAAATCAAATAGGCACTCTTAGTGAAACCTTGACTACTATTAGAAGGGCACAGAAAGCGGGATGGACGACTGTCATTAGTCATCGCTCTGGTGAGACTGAGGATGCTACTATAGCTGATTTATCGGTAGCAAGTGATGCTGGATTTATTAAGGCTGGTGCTCCATGTCGCGGGGAGAGACTGGCTAAATATAATCGCCTTCTTAAGATAGAGCAGGAGTTAGGGAATAATGCCCGCTACCCGGGCAAAAAGGCTTTTTATAATCTAAAGAAGACGAAGTCATGGAAATAGTAAGTGGTGTCCATCAGATAAAACTTCCTTTCCCGGAGGGCATGTCAGGGTATACCAATGTATATGTGGTGGAGGGAAGCCGGGGCAATATACTGGTTGATAGTGGTTGGGGCAGCTCGGAGGTGCTCTGGGCCTTTAGGGAGGGGCTAAGAGAGAATCGCCTCAAGTTCCAGGATATTAATTGGGTTGTTATCACTCATATTCACGGTGACCATTATGGTTTGGCAAGCAAGCTAAAAGAATTTTGTGGGGCTGAAGTGGTTATGCATAGAGTTGAAGCGGGACTTATCAATTCAAGGTATAAAGATTTTGCTGGACTGCTCAAGCAGATAGAGGAGGAACTCAGCAGAAACGGCGTTCCTCAATTTGAGCTGTCTAAGTTGACTGAGGCCTCGATATGGATGAGGCAATTCGTTTCGCCTGATTTACCTGATGTTATGTTAGATGATGGTGATAGGCTTTCTAATGGTTCATTTGAATTCGAAGTATTACGAACGCCAGGGCATTCACCAGGTCATATATGTCTTTATGAGCCGAGGAAAAAGTGGCTCTTTTGCGGAGACCATGTTTTGTTTAAAACTACTCCTCATGTGGGCTTCCACCCCCAATCGGGAGATAATCCCCTGGGAGACTACATCGATTCTTTGGAGAGGTTAGAGGCTCTTAAGGCTAATTTCATCTTTCCGGGGCATGGGCCAGTGTTCAATAGCCTGAAGCTGAGAGCAGCGGAAATACTCCATCATCATGAGCAGAGGGAAAGAGCCATTATAAAGGCCATGAGTAGCGGTTTCAGAACAGCCTATCGAGTGGCTACTGAGATTCCTTGGAAACTTGAAGCAGATGGTATTGCCTTTAAAGATTTGGCGCCTTGGGACAGGCGATTAGCTATATTGGAAACTATTGCTCACCTTAGGTTATTAATGGTTGAGGGTAAAGTAGGCAAGTTTGACCAGGAGGGCGTTTCTTTATACTTATCTAAAGACTAGACAAAGAGGAGGTAGAGAAATGACAACGAAAGTAGGTATCAATGGCTTTGGGCGTATTGGGAGACTGGCTCTTAAGGCAATAAAACAGAGGTGCTCTAATAAGTTGGTGGTGGTGGTGGTGAATGACCTTACTGATGCGAAGACTAATGCTCACCTTTTCAAATACGATAGCAATTATGGTGCCTATCCTGGCAAGGTGGAGGCTAGAGACGACTCTATCGTAGTGGATGATAAAGTGATAAAGGTTTTGGCTGAACGTGACCCCGCCAAAATTCCTTGGCGGGACTATGGGGTAGATATTGTGATTGAATCAACGGGACTTTTTACCCAAGCCTCCAAGGCAGCTAGCCATCTTCAGGGCGGTGCCAAGAAAGTGATTATTTCGGCGCCAGCCCGCGAGGAGGATATAACTGTTGTTCTCGGTGTTAATGAGGAGCAATATGACCCTGCTAAGCATCGTATCATATCCAATGGTTCCTGCACCACTAACTGTATTGCTCCTGTGGTCAAAATTCTCCACCAAAACTTTGGAGTCAGTCGCGGGTTAATGACCACCATCCACTCTTACACTAATGATCAAAGGATTCTGGATGTATTTCACCGTGACCTGCGTCGGGCAAGAGCCGCTGCTACGAATATCATACCTACTACTACTGGCGCTGCTCGTGTCGTAGGCGTAGTCATTCCTGAGCTCCAAGGGAAGCTACATGGCATTGCCCTAAGGGTGCCTACTTCCGTAGTGTCTATCGTTGACTTTGTGGCTGATTTAGATAGAGAGGTAACTGCCGAGGAAGTTAACCATGCCTTTCAGAGAGCTGCTGAAGGGGAACTCAAGGGAATTGTAGAATATTGTGACGAACCTCTGGTGAGTTCAGATTTTAAAGGCAATTCAGCCAGCGCTATTTTTGATGCCTTGAGCACCATGGTCATGGATGGCAACATGGTAAAGGTGTTGGCTTGGTATGATAATGAATGGGGCTATAGCTGCCGCCTCGCTGACCTTGCTAGTTATATTGCTGGCAAGGGCTTATAATGTATTGGCAAAACTGTAGCTTGAATTGCATTATACTGGTAAAATAGGAGAGTAAGAGGTGAGATATGTTTTGTCCTAAATGTGGCGCTGAAAATCCCGAGGGGGCTAAGTTTTGCTCTAAGTGCGGTGCCGAGCTTGGTGTTTCTGTTCAATCATCCGGCAAATCCTCTGAGACCAGCATCGGGCTGTCGGCTAACGTAGCTGGGCTTCTTTGCTATGTTCTTGGCTGGATATCGGGCATAGTTTTTCTAGTTATTGAGAAGAAGAGCAAATTTGTTAAATTCCACGCCTGGCAATCCATCATGACCTTTGGTGTATTGACCGTAGCAAGCTTGGTCTTGGGCTGGATTCCCATCATTGGTTTGGTTTTTGGCTGGCTTATTGGAATTCTGGGCCTTGTTTTATGGATTGTCTTGATGATTCAGGCGGGGACAGGCAAGATGTGGAAACTGCCCTGGGTGGGTAACTGGGCTGAGAGGCAAGCTAGCAAAGCTTCTTAGGCTTCGTTGCCCTTTTTAAACTCCAACCAGCTTCTTAGCGTCGTTAATATAGAGGCTTGTTTCTCTAATCTTTCGTTCTGTTTGGTCTCTGGGCTCTAGAGTTCTGGAATAGAAGCAGTTGCCATAGAGAGGCTCAAGCTCTCCCGTCGCTTCCTTCCGAGTCAAGCTGCATCATGGAAGGTCTGTTTTACTTTGCTCATTGGCAGACCTTCCCTGCTTTATCTAAATTTTGAACTTTCTTTAGTGTGAAGTCGACGGCTTAAGGTTTCTGCGCCCGCTATAAACTTTTTCTCTCTCTTTTCGTTTTCATATATAATAGACATCAATCTGATGTCTATTGAGAAGGATGTAGTTTCTCGAGCGATAAAGGGCGATGGAGGAGCCTTTGCCCAGCTTTATGAGGAACATTTCGATAGGATTTATCGCTATGTTTACCTCAAAGTGGGGAATCAAGCCGAAGCTGAGGATTTAACTCAGGAGGTATTTGTTAAAGCTTTGGAGGCGATTGGCTCTTACAAGTGGCGGAATTTACCTTTCGTGGCTTGGCTATTTCGCATTGCCCATAATCAGGTAATAGATTATTTGAGAAAGCAGGGCAAAGTGGGGAAGGTAGTTTTGGAGGACGATATAGCCTTAGTTAGTGGGTCAAATCCAGCGTTTATGGCTGAACGGGAGCTTGAAATTGAGGAATTGATTAACAATGTAAAGAAATTATCTCCGGCTCAGCGTGAGGTAATCTCACTCCGTTTTGGGAGTGGGCTCTCTGTTGCTGAGGCGGCAAAAGCCCTAGGTAAAAACCCAGGCACGGTAAAGGCTTTGCAATATAATGGCATAGTGGCATTAAGGAAATTAATGTTGGGTGATAGGTAGAGATGACCCGAAAGATAGAAGATATTTTCGGCAATTGTTTGGAGAGCATATTTAACGGTGAAAGCATTGATGATTGCCTTAAGGCTTATCCAGAGCAATCACCTGAACTAGAGCCTTTGCTCAAAACCAGCCTTGTTTTTATGCAAAGGTCCTCTGCTATTCAACCTGCCCCTGAGTTTAAGGCAAGGTTAGGCTCTCAGCTTCAAGCAATGCTTCATGCCAAACAGAAAAAAGCGGAAAGGAGAGCAAGGATTCCTATTTGGCAGAGGAGGTGGGCTTTGGCTATGACTGCTATTCTAGGTTTTCTGCTTATTGGTGTGGGAACACTTGCTGCTTCAGCATATGCTTTGCCCGATGGGTCTCTTTATCCGGTCAAGTTAGCTGGGGAGCAGGTGAAGGTGACATTAGCGCTTTCTGATATAGACAAGGCAAAGCTTCATATCCAATTTGCTGAGCGTAGAGCCGGTGAGATGGTTGAGATGGCTCGCCAAGGCAAAGGTAATGAGATTTTTATGCTAACCGAGCAAGTTGCCAATCATTTGGACAAGGTATATGTGATGGAGCAACCGCCGGAAGTCGAGGTCGAGGAAGAAGAGCCTAAAATGCTGGCTCCTACTCAGGCTCCAGCCCCATCTGAAGGAGCAGAAGCTTATAGTAAAGGAAGGGATGCTGAGGAACTGGAGACGGCGCTAAGCCGAAGTCGGGCAAAGAGTTTAGCTGCATTAAGGAATGCTTTAGACAAAGCCCCTGAAGAGCTAAAACCAGTTTTACGGCAGGCTATTGAGGACATGGAAGAGGATTACAATAAAACAATTTCCATCATAGAAAGTGGCTCAAGTCAGTAATTTTGTTAAAAATCTCCTTTAGGGATTAGGCGGTGAGGAGTATAATAAGATTAGCATATGGGCTCGGAGGTTTTTTATCGTAAGTGGCGTCCGCAAACCTTAGCTGAGGTGGTGGGGCAGGAGCCGGTGACTCAGACTTTACGCCATGCTGTGGAGAATGGGAAAGTAGCTCATGCTTATCTTTTTTGTGGTCCTCGAGGCACGGGGAAGACTAGCACCGGGCGTATCCTAGCTAAAGCGGTTAACTGCCTTAATCAGGTAGATGGTGAGCCATGTGATGCTTGCGATATATGTCACTCAATTACTGAAGGCAAAGCTTTAGACGTAATAGAGATAGATGCTGCTAGTAATCGTGGTATTGATGAAGTTCGTAGCCTTAGGGAAAAGGTTAACTATGCCCCCAGCCGTGCTCGCTATAAGGTATATATTGTAGATGAAGTCCATATGCTTACTGAGGCGGCTTCTAATGCCTTGCTTAAGACTTTAGAGGAACCACCTCCTTATGTCATTTTCGTCTTGGCTACTACAGAACCTCACAAGGTGATACCTACTATTATGTCGAGGTGTCAGCGATTTAACTTTCGTCGCCTGTCCCAAACAGCGATAATCGGTAAGCTGGAGTTAATATGTCAAAAAGAGGATATTCATGTTAGCTTGGAATCTCTGAAGCTTATTGCTCGGGCAGCTACAGGAAGTCTCCGAGACGCGGAAAATATATTGCAGCAGCTCATTGCTTACCATGGCAATCAAATTGATTTGGAACAAGTTCAGACAGCGCTTGGTGTCAGCAGTGACCCTCGGGTTAGGCAACTGGCAAAGCATATTGTCAATAAGGATGTTTCTGCTGGTCTTCAAGTTATAAATAGCGTCAATAGCGATGGCATTGACCTTCGCCAGTTTAATCTGGGGCTAGTGGAATATCTCCGAGGATTGTTGCTGGCTAAGTCCCAATGTAATGAGGCTTTGGATGTTACTGCGGAAGATTTAGCTGAGATGAATGGGCTTGCGGCTAAGGCCACTTTGGAATATCTACTCAAGGCGGTCAAAATTTTCTCCAGTGTAGATTTTCGCAGTGATAATTATTCCACTTTGCCTTTGGAGTTAGCTTTAATGGACTGTGCCTTATCTCTGGTGACGGGACAAGAGGAGTCAACAATGACGGAACTTCTAGAGACGTCTCAGGAGTCAATCCAGTCCACTCAAGAAGCTGAATTTCCTGTAGCGGCAAACAATATTGAGACTTCAGGCCCCGTTAGATTTCCACTATCTCAAGAGGCAAGCACAGGGGTTTCTCAAGATTTTGACTACTTGCGTAGTCGGTGGAAGGAATTCATTCAGTCTTTGCGGGGGGAGGGCTCCAGCGGCAATTTAGATGCCTTTTTGCGTAGTGCCTGTGAGCCGGTGGCTCTGGAGGATGATACTTTAGTATTAGGGTTTTACTATTCTTTCCATAAAGATAAGATTGAAGACCCCAAGTATCGGAATCTGGTGGAGAGGAAGCTTAAAGAGGTTTTTGGTCAGCCTTACAAGCTGAAGTGCATCTTAGTTGACTACAAAAGGAAAATCCCGCCTCAAGTGAAGGAGCAAAGTCCTTTGATTAAGGCTGCGCTGGAAATGGGAGCGGAAATAAGAGAGGAATAAAAATGGTAACCACTGTTGAGCCTGTAGCTAAGTTAGTTGAGGCATTTAATAAACTACCTGGGATTGGGCCCAAGAGTGCACAGAGATTGACTTATTATTTATTGGGCAGACCAGAGGAAGAAGCTAAAGCTTTAGCTGAAGCTATTTTGGCTCTGAAGGAAAAAATAAGGCTTTGTTCAGTTTGTTTTAATATCACTGATTGTGACCCTTGCCGCATTTGCCAGGATAGAGAGCGTGACCATTCTAGAATTTGTGTTGTTGAGAGACCTTCAGATATTCCTCCTTTGGAGCGAACTGGGAAGTATAATGGTGTTTACCACGTGCTCCATGGGCCCATTAGCCCAGCGCAGGGAATAGGGCCTGAGGAGCTAAAGGCAAAGGATTTTTTATCCCGCCTTCGGGATGGTTCGGTAACTGAAGTGATCTTGGCAACCAATCCTAATCTAGAAGGTGAAACCACTGCTATGTATCTTCGGCGTATGATCCTGCCTTTAGGCATTCGCATTACCCGTTTAGCTCGTGGCTTGCCATTTGGTGCTGACCTAGAATATGCTGATGACATGACCCTGAGTCAGGCCCTGGAAGACAGACAGGAATTCTAAAAGGGTATGGATGGGAGCACCTCGAAGTTATCAAACTCGAGCTATCATTATCAAACAAACCAAGCTTGGCGAAGTTGATAAAATTCTTACTATTTATACCCCCGAATTTGGCAAGCTGAAGGCGGTAGCTAAGGGGACTTGCCGCCCGGGAAGCAAATTGGGTGGCAATGTGGAACCTTTGACTCACAGCTTGCTGATGTTAGCCAGAGGACGTAACCTTGACATCGTTACCCAAAGCCAAACCATTGATGGTTTTCTAGTTTTGAAAAGTGATTTATGGCGCATGGCTTGCGGCCTTTACGTCTTAGAGCTCATTGATTCCTTTACTGTAGAGAATAACGAGAATCACCCCTTGTTTGATTTACTACTTGATACCTTGCATCGACTGTGTCAAGCAGACAATAGTGAAACTGTGTTGCGTTATTTTGAACTTCATCTTCTTGATTACCTTGGCTATCGTCCTCAGTTGCACCGATGCGTTGGTTGTAATTCACCTATCAAACCAGTGGTTAACTTTTTCAGCTCTAGCCAGGGTGGTATTCTGTGTTCCCATTGTGGTCAGAAAGAGACTGATTCGCATCCTCTATCGGTTGGCACTTTGAAAATTCTTCGCTTGTGGCAAAGTTTTGATTATGCCACGGCAAAGCGGGTGAAAGTGAAGGCAGAGTTGAGGTCAGGGTTAGAACAAGTGATGCTGAAGTATATAAAATATCTTTTGCAGCGAGAAGTTAAATCGATAGCTTGGCTAGAGGAGCTAAAGAAAGAGTCAATAGTTGACAACAATTGCGGGAGGAATTAAAATCGCCCAGCAAGTTAAATTGATTATGGGATGGATTAATTTTGGATACGAATTGGCATTCCAAACCTGGCGATAAATTTGCTCGCTGTCCTCGAACTAAAGCTCATCCTTTGAGGGGATGAGCCAAAAATTTGTGACTGGGGTAATAAAATGTATCTTATAATAGCAGGTTTAAGCGGTATAGGGAAGAATCTAGCTGAACTCTTGGTTAAGGAGGGGAATGCGGTGGTGATTGTAGACTCAGATGAGGAAAGGTGCACTGAAATGGCAACATCCTCTGACGTGATGGTGATAACCGGGGATGCTACTAAAAAGTCAGTTCTGGAGGAGGCGGGGGTCAAGCGAGCAGACGCTTTGGTTGCCTTAACTAATGATGACTCAGATAATTTAATGATTTGTATGACAGGAAGGGAAATGGGAGCCAAAAAGGTGATTTCTTTGGTGAATGACGCAGTGCATGTGGAAACCTTTAAAGAAGCTGGGATCGACTTCCAGGTTAAGCCCCATGCTGTGGTGGCCAAGCATATTTATCGCATGATTTTGCAACCTTATGTGAAGGATTTTCTCTCTTTTGAAAGGGCAGAGATCTTTGCAATAGAGGTTGAGGAAGGCATGAAGTGTGTGGACAAGAAAGTCTGCGAGGTGGGAACTCCGAACGGTGTGAAAATCCTGGTGCTAGAGCGAGCGGGAAAATATTTGGATAAAGATGCTAATATAGAGCCCAAAGATTGGCTGACTCTCATTGTAGATCGAGAATCTACAAAAAGGGGAGTCGATTTTATGAATAGATGGTTCACCAAAGGGTAAGGTTAACCCTCCATATCCTTGGTTCGATTCTAAAATACCTCGCCTTAATCTATATTTTCCCCTTATTAGTCGCTGTTTATTATGGCGAGGATTGGCGGATTTTCTTATATTCGCTACTACTCACTTTAGCTCTCGGGCTATTTCTTGAATTTGGACTTAAAACTGACAAGGAAATAGAGCGTGCCGATGGGTTTTCCATAGTGGCTTTCACCTGGCTTCTTGTGCCTTTTCTTGGTGCCGTTCCTTATGTGTTTTTTGGGTGGAGTTTCCTTGATGCCTTTTTTGAGGCCATGTCAGGCTTTACCACCACTGGTGCTACCATACTGGTGAGGGTTGAAGAATTACCCAGGAGTGTCCTCTTATGGCGTAGCCTTACCCAGTGGTTAGGTGGGATGGGGGTGATAGCTCTTTTTATTGCCATCTTACCCAGGCTAGAAGTGGGGGGCTCTCAGCTCTTTGAACAGGAATTTCCCGGGCCTATGCCTGAAAGGCTGCGTCCCAGAATTAAAACTACGGCAAGGCTTCTCTGGGGAATTTATGTGGCGTTCACTGCTGCTGAAATAGCGCTCCTCTATTTCCTAGCTAGGCTTCACCTCTTTGACTCAATTTGCGTCTCTTTCTGCACTCTCCCTACCGGCGGATTTACCCCTACTACAGAAAGCATTGGAGCTTACGCTAACCCCTTAGCTGAGTATATTATTATGGTCTTCATGTTCCTAGCTGGCGCAAATTTTCTTGTTCATTACCACGTTTTAAGGGGGAACTTTAAAATATTTAAAGATGAGGAATTCCGGCTTTACTTAATTTTTTTGGCCTCAGGTGCGCTACTGCTAATCCTCTCGCAAGGTCTTGGCTCACATCGGTATAGTCTCTTTCAGGCAATCTCGATCATGACTACTACCGGCTTTGTCACCTGTGATTTTGGCTCCTGGCACTTTGGTGCCAGAATGGTGCTTTTAACTTTGATGTTCATTGGAGGCTGTGGTGGTTCTACCGGAGGGGCGATAAAAGTAGTGCGGATTTTGACCTTGCTGAAACATAGCCGGGTGATGATGAGGAAAACTATTTCTCCCAAAGCTGTGCTTCCGCTGAAATATAACCAAAAACCTCTCTCAGAGGGAATAATCCGAGATATAATCTCTTTCTTTTTTCTCTACCTCCTTGTGGCAGTTGTCGCTTCCATAACGCTTGGTTTCTTAGGGCTTGATTTGGAGACATCGCTCTCAGCGGTGGCAGCTACTTTAGGGAATGTAGGGCCTGGGTTAGGTGGAGTGGGGCCGGCATTAAATTATGCCTGGCTTCCTGGGGCAGGGAAGGTTGTTTTGATTATCTGCATGTGGTTGGGAAGGCTAGAGTTGTTTACAGTTTT
>CAYTBB010000015.1:0-5733 GCA_964435965.1 uncultured Dehalococcoidales bacterium | reverse complement strand
CCTGTGGAGAACTCTCAAGCTGGTACATTAGCTGAGACCTATGATTTGTTACTAGCATATCCTCTTAATATATTTGCTGAGGTCATTCTCAGAGTGAGACATTACCTAATGGCTTTGCCTGGGGAAAATCTGACTAGTATAAGAACGATTTACTCTCATCCCCAAGCTTTGGCTCAATGTGAGGAATTTCTAACCAAATTGAAGGTCGAAGTTGTGCCTAGTTATGATACTGCCGGCAGCGCCAAAATGATAAAGGAGAGGGAACTGAAGGGATGTGCTGCTATAGCTAGCAAGAGAGCGGCTAATATTTATGCTTTGGAGATCTTGGCACCTGAGATTGAAACTAATGTTAATAATTATACTAGGTTTTTTGCTATCTCAAGGGAGAAAACTAAGCCAGCATTAAAAAACAAGACCTCCCTCGTCTTTGCCACGGAAAATGTGTCTGGTGCCCTATATAAAGTCCTGGGCATATTCGCCATTCGGAATATAAATCTGACGAAATTAGAGTCTAGGCCAAGTAAAAGCAAACCGTGGGAGTATGTTTTTTATACCGATTTTGAAGGGCACATAGATAGTGAAGTTTATCTAAAGGCTATAAAAGAGCTTGAACTGGTAACCACTTTTGTCAAAGTTCTAGGCTCTTATCCTCAAGCTGAGTAGCAATTTACTTAATAGCGACCCTTAGCTTTTTATAAGTGGCAGCTAACTCCTCTGATATTACCCTGGTATTGGACAATACGGGCATAAAGTTAACATCACCTTGCCATCGGGGCACTATATGAGTATGGAGATGTTCTTCTATTCCAGCTCCAGCGACCTTGCCTATGTTTAAACCTATGTTGAAGCCATCGGGATTAAGTATCTCTTTTAAAAGAGCCAAGCCTTTCTTCACAAGGGTGAAATGGTCTGTTACCTCGTCATCTGATAAATCCTGCAGATTTGCTATATGGCGATAGGGGGCTATCATTAGATGCCCCGGGTTGTAGGGGAAGGCATTCAAGATTATGAAATTATTTTGGCTGCGGTGAAGGATGAAGTTCGTCTCGTCCTTATTTTCTTTAGATTTTTGGCACAGGATGCAACCACTCTCCTTCGGCCTGGTAACATATTGTATTCGCCATGGTGCCCAGAGATGTTCCATAATCGATTTATCAGATACAAGAGCTAACCAATTTGGTAGCGCTTACTCTAAATAATCCCTAAGTTTTCGACTCTTGCTAGGGTGGCGCAACTTGCGCAAAGCTTTAGCTTCAATCTGGCGAATCCTCTCTCGGGTTACATTGAATTCTTGTCCCACTTCTTCCAAGGTTCGGGTATGTCCATCTTGGAGGCCGAATCTGAGCTGTAGCACCCTTTTCTCTCGTGGGGTAAGCTCATCAAGCACCCTATCTATCTGTTCTTTGAGTAATTGCTGTGAAGCAACTTCGATTGGCGCCAGGCTAGTATGGTCTTCGACAAAGTCACCTAAGCGACTGTCTCCCTCTTCGCCGATAGGTGTCTCCAGCGATATCGGCTCATGGTGAAATAGGTCTATAATTTCCTCTACCCTTTCGGGAGTCAAATCTAATTGGTTGCCAATTTCTTTATAGCTTGGTTCGCGCCCAAGTTCTTGAGTTAGCTGTCGCATCACCCGCAGTAACTTATTGATTGTTTCTACCATGTGCACTGGGATGCGAATAGTGCGAGATTGGTCAGCTATGGATCGGGTGGTGCCTTGTCTGATCCACCAAGTGGCGTAAGTGCTGAACTTGTAACCTTTTCTATGCCGAAACTTGTCTACCGCTCGCATAAGGCCAATATTTCCCTCTTGGATAAGGTCGAGGAGGGACATACCATGTCCGATGTATTTCCTGGCTATGCTAACCACTAGGCGCAGGTTTGCCTCAGCGAGGTGTTCTTCTGCCCTTTTTACCTCAGCCCTTACCTCTTCAAAGTGGATTTTAAACTGCTCGTTGTAGGAGTGAAGCTGGGAGAGGAATTCGTTGCTAGCCAAGAGAGCCTTTATCTCTTGCCCTGAAGTTTTATCTCCAATAAGGGCCAACGATTGTGGTGGCAAGAGGAGGCTGTTCAAAGAAAGGTTTATTATGGCTTCCTCTGCTGCGGCAGTTTCTTTGCCTGTCTTTTGGGCAATGGCTGTTACCAATGCTAAGGCTAGCTCATTATCGATAGCAGCGCGAAATTTACGATTTGTGCTTGTCTCTGCTAGACTACAAGAGCGCTCGATGCCACAGTGCTCTTTGACGACTTCGATGATAGGGTAAGCCCGGGATAGTTGAGAAATTAGATCAACTACTATGTCAACTGCTGAAGGAAATTTCTTGTGCTTCTTGAAGTACGCTTCTTCAATTTTCCTCAAGTGGTTTCCTTGTTCTATTTTGCTGGATAGTTCCTTCTCTTCAGCGGCTGTGAGAAGTGGCACCCTGCCGATGTCGCGAAGGTACATACGAGCTAAGTCATCAATTATCTCCTGCTCCTCCGCCGCTACTACCTGTGGCTTAGCTTCTTTAGTGGGCACTTCCTCCGCAGTCTCTTCCTCAAATGCGACACCAACAATTTCAGCTTCACCCTCGTCGGTGGGCTCTTCTAGGGATGATTCCTCATCCTCATCTATGTCAGGAGTTCTGCCTTTAATTAAATCCGTCATCTAACCTCTTTTGTTCTTGCTGTTTTCCCTCGTTTAATGAAGATCTCCTTGAGTTGCTCACTGGTTGTTATTCCCTCTTCATCCAGTTTAGCTAGCTCGGCATTCACGCCCTCTTTCTCCCGGGTAAGATTAAACATTAGTTCTCTACCAGCCTCCAACCTCTTTGAGAATCTCTCTTGCAAACTAAGAATGCAATCGTTCAGAGCGTGTTGCCGCTCCCAATCATTTTCATCCAGAATTGGCTTATTCATTAAGTAGTCTAAGTGTTCTAATAGATTGGCGTCAAGTTTCTCTTTAAGCTCAGAACTGTCTTGGGTGCATTGCCACTTGATAAAGAGCTCGCGATTCTCGGTGCTTTCGAAGTGCTCCGCCGACAGCTCTTGAGCTAGCTGGCTGAGCTCGGGATACTGGAGGAGCAAGGCCAGGCAATATTCCTCAACAGGGTTGGATACTAGTTGATGGGCAAAGTGAGATTGGCTTGTTGCCCAGGCAGGCTGTTTTTTTTGCCTAAACTTTGATTCTGCTAGGTCGGTTGTTATAGAGGAGTCACTGAGGTTTAATATATGTGCTAGTTTTCGCACATAATGAGATCGTTGTTCAGGGCCTTTTATCCCGTAAATTAAGGGCAGTAGTTTTTGCACAGCTAAGGATTTATCCTTAGCCTTATTGATATCAACCCTGCTTGTTACAGAATCTAAGGCAAAGTCGAGCACGGGCTGAGCTTCTTCCACGACGTTTTGCCAAAGGGCAGGATCCTCACTTATCACTTCATCAGGATCTTTGCCTTGAGGCATTAAGATAGCCTTTACTTCAGCTTTATCTAGGGAGCGCACTGACACCTCCGCGCTTCGCAAAGTAGCCTCCTCTCCAGCAGCATCGGCATCAAGAGCTAGAGCTATGTTTTTGGTCAAGCTTTTAGCAATGGCTACTTGTTTCTCAGTTATGGAAGTTCCCATTGAGGCAATTACATTTTGCCAACCGTATTGGTGAGCGGTAAGAACATCTATGTAGCCTTCCACGATTATGAGGAAATTTTTTTGCCTAATGAAGGACTTAGCCTTATCAATTCCATAAAGGCTACCGCTCTTATCAAAAATTGGTGTTTGGGGGGAGTTAATATATTTAGGTAAAGATTCATCTAGTACTCTTGCTCCAAAGCCAGTGACCCGGCCTTGAATATCACATATGGGGAACATCAACCGGTTGCGAAACCTATCGTAAAAATTTCCTCCCTCTTTCTCTATTATCAAGCCAGCTTCTGATAGTTCCCTTTCTTCATATCCTTTGCCCATTAAGAATTTCTTTAGTGCCTCCCAACTATTGGGGCTAAAACCTAATCGGAATTTCTCCATAGTTTCGGGTGTGATCTTTCTTTTGCTGAGATAAGCTCTAGCTGGCTCACCGGCTTTAGTATTGAAAAGCAAGTGGCGGTAGTATTCGGCTGCTGCCTCATTAATCTGGAATAATCTCTCCCTCTTTTCATCTTCAGCGCTTTTTGATATTTGGGGTGAACTTAGAGTTATACCTGCTCTTTGAGCTAAGAGGCGGAGAGCTTGACCAAAGTCAATTCCTTCCTTCTTCATGACGAAGGAGAAGACATCGCCTCCGGTGCCACAGGCGCCAAAGCAGTGCCAAGTTTGTTGTTCTGGGAAGACAAAAAAGGATGGGTGTTTCTCACTATGAAAGGGACATAAAGCCTTGAAATTCCGCCCTGCTTTTTGTAAAGCAACGTAATCAGAGATAACCTCTACAATGTCCATTTTTTGTTTTACTTCGCCAATGACGCTCATTAAAATGTCTCCTCGGCTAATCGTAGCGCATAGTGGTCAGTCATTCCAGCGATGTAATCGACAACTTTGCGTTCCCCGTTATCGTCCAGAGAGGCAAATTCTGGGGGTAATTTATCTTCATGTTTTAGGAAATAAGAGTAGAGGAGGTGCAGTGTTTTTCTTGCCCTGGCTGCTTCTTTGGTGGCTAAGCTGGGATTATATACTTTATCAAATAGAAACTGGCGGAGGCTATTAGTTACCTTGAGGACTTCCGGGCTCATAGCGATAATCGGTTTTGTCAAGCTGCTGGGTTTGCTAACTGGCCAAGAGTAGTTCACAATATCACAGACCAGGGTATTAATTCGCTGGGAATTTGTATGGCCTAGAGTGCTTACTGCTTGCTCAGGCAAGTCGTTTTCGCTGATGATACCAGACCTTATAGCGTCACCAATATCGTGGTTAACATAAGCAACGATGTCTGCTAATTTGCATACTTGACCTTCTAGGGTGCTCATATCTTCCCATCCCTCTTCTAAGATATCTGCTTGCCCTTTGGAATGCTTAAGGATCCCGTCTCGCACTTCCCAGGTAAGATTAAGTCCTTGCCCATCTTTCTCCAATAGGTCAACTACTCGCAAGCTTTGCTCATTATGTCTGAAGCCACCGGGGTAAAGTTCGTTTAAAACCTCTTCACCTATATGACCAAAAGGGGTATGCCCCAAGTCATGTCCTAAGGCAATAGCTTCGCTTAAATCCTCGTTAAGATTCAAGGCGCGTGATATAGTTCTGGCAATTTGGGAGACCTCCAGGGTATGAGTAAGCCTAGTGACATAATGGTCACCTAAAGGGGCAATAAATACCTGTGTCTTATGTTTGAGGCGGCGAAAAGCTTTGGAGTGGATGATACGGTCACGATCACGCTGAAAGCAAGTTCTTATAGGGCATGGCTCCTCCCATCTCAGCCTGCCCCGGCTGAATTTGCTCTTAGCGGCATAAGGGGAAAGGCTTTCCTCTCGCTCCTCCATTTGCTGCCGTATGCCCAATTCGTGAACCATCAAAGCCTTAGTTTTGCTTCTACGCCTCCCTTTGCCGTGATGGTTGAATTGTATCACGTGGGGTGGGGTCAAACAAATGCTTACACTGAGCGATATGAGATCCTTCGCTCGCTGTCCCTTCACTTCGCTCAGGGCTTCGGCTAATCCCTCAGAGCCTACAAGGAATGAAGGGCTCAGAATGACAGCTAATAGTTGTTTCTAAACAATTCCAAATCGTAGTAATTGAAAAGGAGCAAATTTTGGCTAAATCGGCTAAAATAGT
>CAYTBB010000014.1:0-28244 GCA_964435965.1 uncultured Dehalococcoidales bacterium | reverse complement strand
CTTTGATTAAGAACTAAAACTCGAGAATCTATCATAACTGAATTCTTTCTGCACTAACTATTGGCTTATTTTAGCAATCGTGTTTCTCAATTGCAATTAACCTGACACTCAGAGATGATGCCTCCTAGTAATACGTGGTTCAGGGTGCTTAGCCATCTGACTAGGTTTTACATCACCACGATAATCGGGCGCAATGATGTTAAATACTAGACTTAACATTGGATCTACCATTCGTGAACTGATTCGTGGCTGAATCTCATCCAAAGAAAAGCAACTGGTAATCACCGTTGGCAGCCTAGCATTATAGCGATAGTTAATTAATTGATACAGCTTCTCTTGAGCCCAAGGCGTAACTGACTGCTCACCAAAATCATCGAGTATCAGCAATGGGCATTGTTTAATCCCTTCAAAAAACTCATCGTAAGATATGTTGCTTTGTGGGCTGAATGTGGAGCGTAAATGGTCAAGCAGGTCAGGAACGACCACAAAGAAAACTGGCTTGCCTTGCGCCAGGCGATAATTTGCAATAGCTGCTGCCAGATGAGTCTTGCCGCAGCCGTTGACACCGTGAAATATTAACCAACCCTCTGGACTACGAGCAAAATCCACCGCTAGGTGAAAAGCTTGCTGTAAATTTTGACGCTGCTCCAGAGGCAGATTTAGTCGTCTATGGTCAAAATTATCAAAGCTCATATTTCGCAGTAGCTCCAATTGTAAGCTGTCTAAACGCGCCAAAGATGACTTCTGCCCCACTATACACACTTGGCAAAATTCACCATCCCTAAAGTGACCACCTAAGCGTTCATCAAACTTCTCCAATGGCACATCCGTAGTAATCACAGTGGCTAACCTAGCATTGAAACGATGGTTGAGAAGTTGCTCCAGCTTTTCCTTTGCCCAGGGTGTGGTACCTTCCATACTCAGGTCATCAAGCACCAGCAAGGGAGTATTCTTCACCTGCTCAAATAACTCATCATAGCTTATATCACTTGTGGGGCTAAAAGTCCTGCGGAGATGGTCTAGAAGATCAGCAGCTCCAATATAAAAGGCCGGCTGCCCCAAGTTTAGGCAATGATTAGCAATAGCGCAAGCTAAATGGGTTTTGCCACAGCCACCGGGACCGAAAAAAAACAGCCAACCTTTGGGATTATCAGCAAAAGCCCTGGCCATTTGGTAACCACGAGCAAAATGCTCCTGTGAAATAGCATCGTCTCTCCTCCCTTTTGGAGATAAACTATCAAAGGTAAGCCGTGACAGGAAACCGAGATTGCTATATTTCTGGAGATATTGGAACTTCTTCCTCCGCAATTCCTCCCTTTTGCACTGGCAAGGCACTACTCGGCTGAAATCAGGCTGCCCCGAATCCAAGAGAGGATGAACAAAGCCAGCTCCCTTACAGATAGGGCAGGTCTCTTCGCCTTCATGGAGTTCCCCCTGAGCACCACGAGATTCTTCGCTACGCTCAGAATGACAAGCACGGTTATCTTTTTTACCCCGAAAATTCAGCGAATTTTCGGAGGCCCTACCTTTTGACCAGGTGCCCGTACTTGCCCCTGATGTATTTGTCGGGGTCAACTTTTTTAGTACTTTGTCTATACTTTCCACTGTTCTTGCCCTCGCTAGCCCACCTCTCAAGAATGCGGGCAATATATTTCCAGCTGCGCTTATTCATTAGAACCGCTTCTCTAAAAGCCTCATCAATCCATTGCGCTGGGTAAAGCCTTGCCGCTTCCTTAAGTTCTTCCACAATCATCGGACTTATCACCCCGATATTTTGCTCATAGAGAGAGAAGATGTTAGGTAATTGCACCGCACGTCCTATTCCTTCTTTGCTAGAGGGCTGTGCCCTAACGGAAAGTTCACCACGCTTGATCTTAGCAATAGCCTCCCTATCGGATTCCATATTGGCAAAGTATGCATCCTCCCGTTTACCGTCTATGTTTAAGTTTAGATGTAAAATGGCGCCGCGGTTTACGGCTAAATGTAAAGCATAACGAAGCATTTCTTCGTCTATCCCAGTCATCAGTGCCTTCTGAGACAGCAATTCTCCATATGTAACAAAGGGAGGGTGTCCTTGTTTATGGCTGAGCAGGTAAAAGATGTACATTGTCACTTTAAGCTCAGCTAAGTCTTGAATTTGAGGCATCACATGAGCAAAGAAGACATCGGGTAAAGAAGTAAATTCCACTTCCGCTGGGAACCCGGGGAATTTTCTATCTAGCATCTCTCTACCCCTTAAGGAGTTGAAATTGACTCGGCTTCCTCCAACTCGTCAAATTTAACAACTCTATTCAGGAATCTCAGTTTAACTCGACCCAAAGGGCCATTGCGGTGCTTAGCTACAATAATATCAGCGATACCACGTGGATAACGCTCCTTCTCCATGTCATGCAATTTGTACCACTCCTCCTCACTATGATACATATCATCTCTATAAATAAAAACAACAATATCAGCATCCTGCTCGATGGTACCACTCTCACGCAGGTCAAAAAGCTGAGGCTCATGGGAAGCTCGCCACTCTAAAGCTCGGCTGAGTTGAGACACAGCTAGCACTGGGACATCCAGCTCTCTAGCCAGTATCTTTAGTGAACGGGTTATTTTACTGAGCTCCTGAACCCGAGTTTCGTTCCTGCCATCACCTTGTATTAACTGCAAATAATCAACAATTATTAAGTCAATATTGCGCTCAAAATGAAGGCGCCGCGCTTTGCTTCTTATATCTATAACTCGGAGTTGAGGTGAATCATCAAGGTAGATCGCTGCTTCGGATAAGATTCCGCTGGCTTCCATGATTCTCGCCTCATCATTTTCACTAAAACGCCCCAAACGGACATCCCTCGAATTCACCCCTGATTCGCTAGACAGAAGACGCTGAACGACCGATTCCCGAGCCATTTCCAGACTGAACAGAGCCACGCAAGCTCCTTGGTTAATAGCAGTATTTCTGGCAATATTTAGAGCTAAGCTGGTTTTACCCAAGCTAGGCCTGGCAGCTAAAACAATCAAGTCAGACGGCTGCAAACCACCCAGTAAATCATCTAAACCAGCAAAACCGGTTAGAACATGAGGTAATTCTCTTTCCCAAGATACAGTAGGCTGTCCAGCCTCCTCGAAGTATTGCCCTAAGGCCTCACGCATTGAAACGAAATCTCTAGTATCCCGTCTCCTCTTTACTTGAAAAAGGATATCCTCAGCTTTATTGAGATTAGCCTCAATATCTGGGCCAGCCCCATAACCAATCGCGGCAATTTGCCCTGCAGCAGCGATCAAATGCCGCATCACTCCCATTTTAGATACTATCTGGGCGTAATGTTCAACATGCAGGGATGTAGGCACAACGGATATTAGATGAGATAAATAGGCAGCACCACCAATCTGCTCCAGCTTGTTTTGGCGCATCAGTTCATGTGCTACAGTGATCTGGTTTATAACTTCATTGCGTTGGTAAAGGGACAAGCAAGCCTGATAAATCGCTTGATTTGTTTCATCAAAAAAGTCCTCAGCCTTAAGAAAGGTAGCCACTTTCAATATAGCTTCGGGATCAATAAGCAAAGACCCAATCACTGCCTCCTCTGCTTCAATGTCGTGAGGTGGTAATTTCTCCTGTGCCATTTTTTAAGCCTTCCTCGCCTCAATGACCACTGCGATTTTTGGCTCTAAATCTTTGGCTAATTTAATGGTTACCTCGTGGCTACCTGCTTGGCGCAAAGGCTTATCCATGTCTATCTTCCTCTTATCAATAGAAGAACCTATAACTTGACTTAATTCCTTGGCTATGTCAGCAGCGGTAATAGAGCCAAACAGACGGTCATCAGCGCCCACATGAGCCTGAAAATGAATTTCTCTCCCATCAATTTGTTCAGCTAACTTAGCCAGTTTAGCTTGGTCAAGACTTTCTTTAATCCCTTCCTTTCGAAGCCTCGGCTCAAACTGTTTCACAACCATTGGCGTAGCCAATGAAGCTAAACCTTGAGGTAAAAGGAAATTCCTGGCATAGCCCTTGGCCACCTCCTTTATCTCTCCAGCCTTTCCCTTCCCAGAAACATCCTTTAACAAAATAACTTTCATAGCGAGTTTAGAAACCTCTCTGCTGATAAAGCAGCCGTGGCACCATCACCAGCAGCAGTTATTGCCTGCCTAGCTGAGTTATGGCGAACATCTCCAGCAGCTAATATTCCAAGTATTTCCGTTTCCATCACTTCATTGGTGATTAAATATCCATCCTTGTCCAAGGGCAAAGCTCCCTTTAAATAGCTGGTGTTAGGGTCCAATCCAATGGCAACAAAAACACCCCTTACTGGCAATGTTGATATTGTAACATCTTTTGTCTTTTTTAGCCTAAGTTGCCTGACTACTCCATCGCCCTCAATTTGGGCTACTATAGTATCCCAGACAAACTCTATTTTTGGTTCAACCATAGCTTTTTCTTGGAGTATCTTACTAGCCCTAAGCTGGTTACGACGGTGAATGACTAAAACCTTAGAAGCAAACTTGCTCAAGTAAAGAGCCTCGACGAGGGCAGCATCCCCCCCTCCTATCACGACCACCACTTTGTCTCGGAATAAAGGTCCATCACAAGTGGCACAATAGGAGACACCTTTACCTAAAAGCTCAGCTTCTCCAGGCACCTTTAACTTGCGGAATTGCGAGCCAGAAGCAATAATCACTGACTCAGCAACAAATTTACCTTCACTGGTGCTAACCAGGTTATGTCTTTGATTAGGCATTAAGCTAGTGACCTCAGCAAGCAAAGTTTGCAATCCGTAAGCCGTAGCTTGCTGATGCATGAGTTGCCCTAACTCGATGCCAGAAATCCCCTGGGGAAAACCAGGGTAATTCTCTAGCCGATCAGCGTAAGTTATTTGACCACCTATCACCCCTCTTTCAATAAGTAAAGTATTAAGCTTTGACCTAGCACAATATAAGCCAGCGGTAAGTCCAGCAGGCCCACCACCAATGATGATTACTTGATAATTCCTGTTGGGATTGCTTCGCTGCCTCGTAGCTAACATTATTTAACCTACAACTGCCCCTTCCCACCGGTCACAGCGTCCTCCCCACCTAGCTAAGGCTTCACCATTAACAGAGAGCTGGGCAATCTCACATAAGTTAGGATAAGCTTTGCACATAAAAGAGGAGACATGAAAATCCGTTTGGCTAATCTCAAACCCCTTAAACTGCGTTTTGCAATCGTTAGCCTGTATTTCCTCACTTATTAACAAGGCAGCGCCAATAGCGCCCATGAGCTCATGGTGAGGAGGGACAATAATCTCTGTATCTAAAGTCTCGCCAAGCGCCTTGATTATTCCCTGATTGAAAGCAACGCCACCCTGGAATACTACTTGAGGCAGAATTTCCTTGCCTAAAGCAACGTTATTAAGATAGTTGCGCACCAATGCTTGGCATAAACCATAAAGGATGTCATCAGTTTTATGCCCCATCTGCTGCTCATGAATCATGTCTGATTCAGCAAATACAGTGCACCTTCCGGCGATGCGCACAGGCATTTTGCTCCTTAAAGCCTATTGATAATAGAACAAGGCTCGTGGAATACCTACTTTAATCAAGCCTTGCTCCATAAGTGCCTTCTGTTCCATAAGTCATATAGTTGTTCCAAAAGTCTAAGTTACATACAAATATGGTAGATTATTTCTGTATGTTCTTATGGCATTTTTATCATAATATGATAAATCAATTTTCATATTATTTAATCTAACTGGCGTTATTTGTCGCCCATATCTATAACGCCAACCATCAAGACGTATTAATGTACTGATATAATACAAAATTTCAATCTCGGTATTTATCTTAGGAACAAAAACTAATGTATTATCATCAACTGAACAAGGAAATTCTTGAACAAATGATTGTGATATACTACCGGTGCTAGGGCAAGTTAAAATAGGCCTATTATAGACTGGTTTAAATTCATAAAAACCGTATAATCCATTTTCTACACCGCCAGACGAGATAACAATATCGTTACCATCTTTAAGCCAACGTTTGTCATGTAGTTCCTTAGAACCATAACCACAATAAACCAGCAGGTTTCTAGCGGTTTTTGGTTCGAAGTAATCGGAGAGGCTTTTAATTTCAGATTTACCCTTTTTCAATATTAAACTGGTTAAATATATGTTGATATCAGTAGTATTGTGCTTGTATCCGCTATTTGTAAGCTTGGTAGCATATTTGAGTTGGAAATTGAATTGGTCACGTAAGACATAATCTATCTCTTTTTCTAATTGCTGTATTGTTATTTTTTTACTGCTCAAATGTGCTTCGGGTACATATTCTAAACGCAAATCATTATCAGGAACAATCTTCGTTATTATAAATTCTGGAATGTCAATTTGTTCATATATTTGTTTATCATATAAAGCTTCCCAATGTTTAAAATACTTTAATACCTCACCTTGTTGTCCCTCTCTAACTTTACTGCGTTTTTGCCTATCTATCTCAAAACCATCATCAACAATGCGAGCGAAGAATGTTGGTTTATTATTTTGAGGTTCATGGGCCTTAATTAAAATTACTACTGCTGGCGATGATATTGGGTAAAACAATTCCGGTGGTACACTGATACTAGCTATTACTGTATGTTGCGTTACTAGAACTTTCCTCCATTTATTATGTTCACACATGATAGAATAAGGGATAATTGCACACAATAACCCGCCAGGCCCCAAGTTCTTTAAGCAATAATCTAGATATTTAGTTTCGCGCGTACCATTTGTACCCTTTTTTGATTGGCTATACGGCGGATTTATTAATATCTTGTCAAACTGAAAAACGTAATCTTGTGTAAAGCAATCTTTATGCGTGATATTAGTATTTCCATCGCCCCTGAAAATCATATTTAGACAAGCTAGCCCATATATAATCCCAGTACTTTCCGATTCAGTACCGTATATTTTTTCTTCTTTAATCTTTTTAAGTTCTGTGTTTCTTTGTTCCTTTGTTAAATGTAAATCGCTGTTTATTTGTTCCTTCATTGTTGTGAAGGCTGATACCAAAAATCCTGCTGTTCCGCAACATGGGTCTAATATAATATCTGATTTCTGAATATCAACTAAAGCACACATAAATTCGACAATGTGGCGAGGTGTAAAAACAATACCTAATTCCTTCTTATCATTTGCATAACGTAAAAACCATTCAAAAAATCTCCCTAGTATATCCTCGCCAGTTTGCATTAGAGCCAAAACATTTAGGCGCTGTAATGAGTTAATGATTAATGGTAAATTGCCTCTTAATTTATGGAACACATTGCTAGAGGGGTCAGGAATATTGAAAATTCTTTTAAGGTCTGGCTTGTTAAATCTATCTAGTTTATTTTGGGCGAGTGTATTTAGAACACTGAGGTCATTAAAATCATTTTGGGCAAGTATCTGAGGATTCTCAGATAAGGATAATATAATTGTCCCCAAATATACCGCCATACTTTCTTTTGGTATATCACTATTTCTAAATAGATTGTGAATTTTACGAGCTTCGAACCAAAATTGGTTCTCATTTGGAACATCTATCTTAATATCATACTTATTATTTTTAATAATTCTTTCTACATAAACTTTACTCAATATTTGTGTGAGTGGAATGTTGTTATGGATAACTAATTCAAATTTGCCTTTATATTTAAAGTAATTTCTAACAATTACACCATCATCTTCGTTTCCGGCAACCCCGATGGCAATGCCAAGTTTAAGTTGGTGAGCATAATACTGAGCTTCATTAGATGCCTTATCAATATCTTCCTTGTGCCCTTTGCACTCAATAACTACTCTAGGGACGCCTTCCAAATATAAAACAAATTCAGGCGCCTCACGGGGCATCAATAGTTTTAAACTAGGCGATTTTCTTAATTCTTGCTTCTCAGCTACATCGCCACCGCTATCAATGCCTCTTGTATCCCAGCCTAAGTTTCTTAGCTGACTTCTTGTATAATCCTCGCATCTGCTTTCGGCAATGCGTTCATTCCTAACCATTTTTACTTTTCCTGTTTTCTGTTTCTATTATCTCTCGCATATCGTCTCTTCTTTGGTATTCTCCTCTTCCTCAATAGTTCATCCAACATTATCAACATACCCTTAGCGTTAGTAGTGTTCCGGCGACCAGCCCTCCAGTTTTCCACAGTGTCCGGTGTCACCCCCAGTTCATCCGCTATTGACGCCAGTGTCCAGCCTTTCTCTTGGAGTTGAGCTATTTTTGCCTGTATTTCGTTCATTATTGGGTATAATAGCATACAGCATATATCTTTGTCAATAGGCAATTTTCTAAAATCGGCTAAAATTGGCATAAACTATTGACAAAGGCATACAGAATATGCTATTATAGATATAGAATAGAGAGTTAGGAGAAGGAGTATTGAGATGGACGCAAGAGAAAAAAGAGGATTGGTGATAGCAAACACAAGCAAGATTGAGAAAAACAAGCTGGGCTGGAAAGTCCCCTCCCAGTCTGGCAACGGAAGCTACATCGTAAACCTCGACCACGGCGAGCCTTTTTGCACCTGCCCCGATTTCGAGAAACGCTACCAGCCGTGCAAGCACATTCACGCTGTCGAGTTTGTCATCCAGAGAGAGACTAAGCCCGATGGTAACACCACCTACACCCAATCTATCAAAATGACCTGCACCCAAGAGTGGCCAGCCTACAATGAGGCACAGACCCACGAGCAGGAGCGGTTTGTTGCCCTGCTCCCAGACCTCTGCAACGGCATACCCCAGCCCGAATACAAGTTTGGTCGCCCTCGACTGCCACTGGCTGATGTCGTGTTCAGTATTGCTTGCAAGGTCTACACTACAATGTCCGGCAGGCGTTTCATGTCCGACCTGCGGGAAGCGGAAACTAAGGGACTGGTCACTAAGTCCCCGTCTTTCACCAGCACCTTCCGCTATTTGGAGAATGCCGAACTCACACCCCTGCTCAAGACTCTCATTGAGCAGAGTGCCAGCCCGCTCAGGGCGATAGAGACCGACTTCGCCGTTGATTCCTCCGGCTTCGCCACCACTACTTATGCCCGATGGTTCGACCACAAGTACGGCAAGGCGCGGAGTAAGCAGGCTTGGGTAAAGACACACCTGATTTGCGGTGTCAAAACCCACATCGTCACCAGTGTCGAAGCCACTCCCTTTCAGTCGGCTGATAACTTGCAACTCCCCGCTTTGGTGGGCAGGACTGCAAGGACTTTCAGAATCAATGAAGTTTCCGCCGACAAAGCCTACTCCGACAGAAAGAATCTGTGCGCTGTTCAACCTCAGGGTGGTACGGCATTCATCCCGTTCAAGTCTAACTCGACTGGCATGAACGACCATCATCACAAGTCTGACGGGCTGTGGAATCGGATGTGGCACTTCTACAACTTCAATCGGGAAGCCTTCTTGCAACATTACCACAAGAGGTCCAATGTCGAAACTGTCTTCTCCATGATTAAGGCTAAGTTCAGCAGTTCGGTTCGGGCGAAGACTCCAACTGCTCAGGTCAACGAGGTTCTTTGCAAGGTGCTTTGTCATAACATTTGTGTCCTTATCCAAAGCATATATGAATTGGGGCTTGAGCCGACCTTCTGGACTTTTGAGGCAAAAGAGCCAGTTGCACTAAAAGCCTTTAAGAAAACGCCTCATTAATCATCACCCATTATCCTGACCCTCTTGCTTATTGGGTAGGTCTAATTGCTCACGATTAGGCATTCGCATAACTTCAAGTATTTTTGTAGCATCATAGTGAGTAGATATTAATTCTCCGTCCAAATCGTATTTATGGCTTATTTTTACTATTGCACGGATTGAATCGCCTGGACGAACATTTATCTTTCTATCCTGGAATTTATTAAGCCATTCTGTGTCTGAAATTGTAACTTGTATCACTCCTGTCCCGTGTCTTAAATCCCACATAGATTCGCCGAGATAGTCTGGTTTTTTTACTTTCAATATTAATTCATTCTCTGCTGTAAGTGTTTCCTTAGTTAATAGGCTTTCAATAGATTCAGGAGTTAGTTTGAACTCCATATTAAATTTAGTTTGTTCTTTTCTAGTAATATACGAAACGGAATCTTCTTTGCCTAAGTAAGACAAGCTTGCTGATATATTCTTAAATCCTTCCACTAAATCATACCCTTGAGGGGGAATATATGCTGGTAAATGCCGAACCTGCGTTTGCTCTGCTAATTTATATATTTCATCTTCCAATGGTTTGAGTTCTTTGGCATCAGTTATAGTTGTTTTACCCTCAAGAAAATTTATAATAATATATTTAGCTTTGACTAAATACTGTCCTACCATTGGTTTCCAATCAAGGTGGAATAGAGACTCATCAGGAATAGCTTTCAATGTACTAGATAGCCAAGCTCTTATTGACCCAGCCTCTATATCCTCCAATAGTAATATTGGCTCTATACGCACATCAATGGACTTCACTAAATGCTTATCAATTTCCTGAAGTGTATCAATAAGTTCTGACATACAATGAAATACCCTTGAGGGATTTTCTGATTCCTTTTTGTATAATATCTCCAAACAAAAATCGGCTCTGATTGCTTCATCGGTCAGTTCATCTTTCATTCTCAACCTCACTTAACAATTCAGAGTTTCCTAGTTAAGAAAATACCTGATGGTTCGCATATTATTACTCCTGCCAATTCACTCGCTAACTGGCAGTATAGCACTGAATAAAGTCGTGTCAACCATTTGCCAAAGTAACGCAAATAGTTGATAATACTGAGGCGAATAACCCCCTTACTCATTGCCCACCGTCTTGTTCCACTTTTGGAACAGAAGTGGCAGTTGTTCCAAAAGTCGGACTAAAAAACGACTTTTGCATCAACGCCACTTTAATCATGACCACTCCGGAATTCTTGCTTAATTTTGCCTAGCATTTCAGGCTGGCTAAGTATGTCGACAACGGTCATTGCCATCGCCTTAGCGGCATCTAACAGCCCTTTATGCCCGTCTTCGGAAGCGGCTGCAGAGGCAAACTCGGGGGTATGCACCAATATCTCAGGAGAGGCGATGGCCACCAGAGGATGTATGCTGGGCACTACTTGGCTGACATTCCCCATATCTGTGCTGCCAAAGCCAAAAGAAGGGTCAAAAGCATCCACATGGCGTCCCAGCAATTCCAGATTTTGGCGGAACAATCCAGCCAAAGTGATATTATTTCTCATAGGAGCATAAGTTTTTTCTCCCCAGCTATATTCCAACCCAGCTCCACTGGCTAAAGATGCTCCCTTAAAGCAGTTCAAGACCTTTTCTTTCAGCTCATTAAGGTAAGCATTATCCGGAGCACGTATCAGAAATTCGGCAGCACTATGGGCAGGAACTATATTAGGTGCTTCACCACCGTCAGTAATTATGCCATGAATGCGTGCTCCTCCCTTTATGTGCTGCCGCAATGAATTTATGCTGGTAAAGGCTAAAATCAGAGCTTCAAGAGCATTTATACCTTTGTAGGGTTGGGCAGCAGCATGAGCCGGCTTGCCAAAGAATTCTACATCTAAAGAAATGCAGGCAAGCGTCTGTGAGGTTGCCAAGTTGCGTGTATTAGGATGTACCATCATAGCCACATCTATTTCCTCAAAGATACCTGCTTTCACCATATCTATCTTACCCCCAAGAACCTCTTCTCCTGGGGTACCTAAAACTACAACACTACCTCCCAAGCTATCAATGGCAAGCTTACTAGCTACGCCGGCACCAACTGCTGAGGCAGCTATTATGTTATGTCCACAGCCATGTCCTATTTTAGGTAAAGCATCATACTCAGCAAGCAAGGCAATCCTTGGTTTCTCTTGTCCATACGTTGCCCGAAAGGCTGTAGCCAAACTAGCAACGCACTTTTGCACTCGGAATCCATTATCTTCAAGGTAATTGATGAGCCAAGATGAGGCTTTCTCCTCCTGGAAACCTAACTCAGGGTTATCGTGGATCTTGAGACTCAGCTGGGTAACCTCTCGGCATTGTGCTTCCACTTTATTTCTTACCTTCGTTTTTAACCTCTTCATTTCCAATGCCTGAACCCCCACAAATAGCTATTATACTTCGGTTTCAGCCTAGATTTCTAGGCGCTGCCCCAGGTTAACATGAGAGATTGACATATCCAGCGGTTTACCCTTTCTCTGTCTTGAAGAATCATATGGCACAAAAAACCACCTTCCTTGCATGACAGGAGGATGTAGTGCTATGCTTTTTAATATTGATGACTTTTGATAGCTGAAATGCTTATTCATTCACCTACTGAAAGAACTCATTCACAGACACCGCCTGGCAATAGCCAAAAGAATTGACTAAAGAGGTGTGTTATGTCGATAAGGAAAATTTCCAAGAGCGTAGAAGACATTGAGAGCGAAGCTGAAAGGATACTTGAGGAAGCTAGAACTAGAGCTAATGAAATCCTCCTTAAAACTAAAGAGGAGGCAAGGGAAATTCTCTCCTCTCAGTTGCCCACGGATGAAGTCAAAAAAGAGTGCCAGAAGATTATACATAACGCTAAGGTAGAAGCCAATAAGAAAAACAAGGATGCTGCGAACAAAGCTTCCGAAATTGGAATCACCTCTGATAAGAAAATAGAGGGAGTTGTAGAACGCATAGTGAATATCATCATCGGGGTGAAGTAAATATGATGCCTATAATCCTCAATACACCTGACCCTATGGTCAAAGTGAGGGTGATGACCGCCAAGGATTACTCCAATAAAGCCCTCAAGACTTTACATATAGCTGGTGTGCTCCATGTTGAGGAAAGTGAAGAGTTGAAGCCTATAGACAGGGAAGCCATTGAACATGAAAGAAGACAGGTTGCTGAGTTATTAACAGACATTGATGATGTATTGGTTTACATACCAAAAGGAGAGAGGATATCTCTGGGGGAGGATATTGAGGTCATATACACTAGACCTTTTAGCGAAACTGATAGTGAAGTCAGGCTACTATATACCAAGCTCAGCAACATGCACCAGAGAGCCGTTAAACTCGAGCAGGAGGCTGAAGGGCTAAAAGAAGTAAAGAGCTATCTCGAACCCCTGGGACAGCAAGCAAACATTAGATTAAGAGACTTACGTTTTTCTGGAAGTTACCTTTTTTCCCGGGTTTTTGTGCTCCCAAGTGAGACATACGAAACTTTATCCAATAAACTTGGAGGTTGCATACTTGGGAGCATGGTCACCACAATAGGAAACGAGACCATTCTCCATGTAATTGCCAAGGTTGAAAACCAAAAAATTATAGAGTCCACAGTCAAGGATAGCGGGGGCAAAATTCTGCCGATACCAGATGAGGATTTAACCTTGAGGGAATTTATGGCAGCGGCCGAGGGCAAAATTCACAGCCTTGAAGAGGAATTGGCAAAAATCAAGGAGGAAATAGAACATAAAACGAGAGAGAACTTGGAGAAACTCGTCCTTTTCAGAGAGGCACTATCAGCAGAAAATGAAAGGCTGTCAGTTTTAGAAAAAGCTTGCGAAGCGAAGTATGTGACACTGATCGAGGGGTGGATTCCAGAGAACAACGTTGAGGCTACAGTTTCCGAACTCAAAGAAAATATAGGCTATGTGTTTATTGACACAAGGAAGCCAGAGCAAGTAGAAGAACCTCCCACCAAGATGAGGAACTCAACGGCGGTTAGGCCATTCGAGGTTATCGTAAATCTATTTGGCATTCCGAAATACAGAGAATGGGACCCCACACCAATAGTAGCTTACTCTTTTGCCTTCTTCTTTGGCCTCATGTTAGGCGATGTAGTTTATGCTGCATGTCTTATACTAGCGGCAAAATTTGCCCTGCGGCGATTTGTCGATGACCCGGAATCTGAAGGCTTTAAGCTATTTCAGCGGATATTTTATATAAGCAGCGGCGTTGCTCTAGTCATAGGTGTGCTTACCGGAACATATTTAGGGAATTTCTACGAGTTCTTCGGAATCGAGAGTTTAGCCCTCGCTGAAGGAATTAAGGCAATACTTGGAAATCCCACATCCTTCATAGTGCTCTCGTTAATAATAGGTCTTGTTCATGTAAATATAGGACATTTGCTGGCACTTATCAGAGGGATAAAGGAAAAACAAAAGTGGGTTGCACCGGGTAAAGCTGGTTTATTCACACTTGAAATTGCTGGGATTCCCTGGATCATGCATGCCATACTTGATGTGGATATCCCGCTATTAACCGCACAGATATATTCTATCTTATTATACATTGTGCTTGCCGGTGTAATATTGGTTGTTGCCTCTGCCGTTATGGAGAATGGCGCTTTTATAGGAGGTATTTTCTGGCTGTTTAACATAACGGGACTTCTGGGTGATGTTATGTCATACTGTAGGCTAGCAGGTGTGGGCCTGGCTACATATTATCTTGCCATGTCTTTTAACATGATGGCAACTTTAGTTGCTGGAATGGTGCCTGCCGGACCTGGTGGCTTAGTTCACCTTATTGTCGGCGGCTCAATATCTATCATAATTTTGCTTATGGGACATGCAATCACCTTAGTTCTTGGCGGTATCTCTTGTTTCGTACACTCTCTCAGGTTGTGCTTTGTAGAATTTCTCTCCAAGTTCTATGAGGGAGCGGGTAGACAGTATAGCCCATTTCGATTGAAGAGTCGACCTGTATTTGTCAAAGGATGAACAGGGTTTAGAACGCTTAAACTGAAGGAGAATTCTAAGTATGGAGGTGCAAAATGGTGATAAGTGCTGAATCCCTGGCGGTTATCGGGGGGGCTATAGCCTTGGCGGGGGGGTTAGCAGGAACTTCATTGGGCCTAGGTGCTAGTTGTTCTGCCGGAGCAGCCACTTTGGCTGAGGAACCGGGACAATTCCGGAATGTCGTAGTCCTGGCATCTCTACCAATGACGCAAACCTTTTACGGGCTCATACAGCTGATACTTGTTTTAACAAGGGTACTTCCCACGCTCGCTGCTATGCCTGACCCTGGTGGCAAAGGTTTGGCCGTGCTTGGCATTGGGCTCATAGGCGGCTCTGCCGAATGGTTCTCGGCATGGGCTCAAGGTTGGATATGCGCCTCAGCCATTTCCCTTTTACCCAAGACAAAGGGAAAAATACTAACTAACGGCATATTGATGGCCGTATTCGCTGAGTTGTTTGGTGTGCTCGGCATGGTATTCACTATACTGGCATTAAGCCTGTTAGGACTTTTCTAGAGGGACCTTAGAAAAATGGAGAAAATAAGCGAAGCCGTTGTCAGCAAAGTAAGAATGGAGGCCCAGAATATAATAAAGGAGGCTGAGGAAAAGGCACAGGAGGAGATAGAGAGGGCCAGAAAGCAGCGAGAAACGAAGCTCCAAGAAGAGAAACGCAAAATGCTAGAGGAAGCTGAGGAAGAGGCTGCTAGAATCGTGGCTCAGGCTTCCATAAAGGCTCGTCAGAAACTATCAAGCGCGAAAAACGATGTAATCGCTAAAATAATCGACAGGGTAAAACAAGAGTTGTCTGAATTCTCAAGCGATGAAAACTATTTTCTGAACTTGATTAGAGAAGCCATAGATGAACTTGGCGCCGATAAAAGCAGGATTTACATTTCTCCTAAAGATGTAAGCATGGTGCGAAAATTCCTTGAAAGGGATAAGGAATTAGCTAGTAAGATAATGGAAGTCAAGGAAGATAATTTTCTAGGAGGAGTTATAGCCGAAAACGTTGATGGGAAACTCCGGATAGATAATACTTATGAGACCAGGTTTGAAATGTTGCTACCAAAACTATTGCCCGAAATAAGCAAGGAGCTCTTCGAAGCAATATAGGAGGGCTTTTGTCCTACTCAAAGTATGCCTTTATATCAGCTTATCTAAAAGGTGAAGAACCTAAGGTTGTGACTTCCGACCATATAGACAGGATATCGAAAGCATCCGATATTCAAGATGCATTGGAAACCATCAGAGAGACCGATGTAGGAAGTTACCTTGAAGAATTGACTGTTAAAACCTTCGCTGATGTAGATGAATACTTGTGGAGATATTTTGTACAGCGTGTTAATTATATAGAATCATTTAAGTTCTTGCCAGGTGACGTACTGAAGGTGTCGAGAGCATACATAGCAAAGTACGATGTCCTAAATATTAAAGCTGCTTTACAAAATATCTCCACAGGCAAGAAGAGCCGCATGATACCAGTGGGAATTATCCACAATAATGGATTATTAGACGAACTTTCCACTGCTGAAAATACAGGTGACATTATTGAGTTACTTGTCAGATGCAAGCTGGGGAACTATGTGCCTGCATTGGAAGGATATGAAGTAGCTGGAGGAGCGAAGTCAAAACTTCTAGCTGAAGCTAGATTAGATAGTGAATACTACAAAAACATGTTAAACATGGCGAGAGGTATAAAAGATGGCTCTGTCCTTTCAAAAGCCTTTGGTCTCATTATAGACCTAACAAACTTACAAATTGCCTCAAGGGCTATAATTGAGGGTATAGGATTAGATGCCGCCGAATGTACCATTGCTGGTGGATATATGATTACAGACAAAGCTATCAGGGACTTATTATCCTCCAAGCTCACCGATATGCCCCAGAAGGTAGAGAATGCTCAATACCGACATATCGCTGAGGAAATATTAGGTAGTTATGATAAGACTAAGAGCATCACGGCTGTGGAGGAAATCATTGATAAGCATAAGTTCAAGTTAGCGAAGGAGATATTATCACCAAGGGTGTTATCCCCTTTGGTGATGGCCTGGTATCTAATCCTCAAAGAGTTTGAAATACGAAACTTAAGGCTAATCGTGAAAGCAATAGCTGATGGTGTTCCCACAGAGGAAATAAAGACGTATTTGGCGTTCTGAATATGATAACGGCTAAACACCTAGACATAGCTGCCATAGGAGACGAAGATATGGTCAGCGGATTGAGGCTGGCTGGCGTCAGTAGATACTTCATGATAAAAGGCAACCACGATACCGGCGAAGATGTAAGGAAAGCCTTAAGCGAGTTGATAGACGAGCCCAATATTGGCGTAGTAGTGATACTGGAAGATTATGTAGAATATGTTAAAGACCTAGTGGCTCACGTTAGAGAAAGGCGAAAAGTAACTCCCGTAATCATCGAGGCTCCATCAAAGTTTGGGACAAAATATAAGGATATTGTCGGATATTACAAAACATTTATTAAAGCATCTATAGGATTTGAGGTGGAAATTTGACTGTATTTAAGGAGGTAGTGAACCATGGGTAAAATATGGAGGGTTTCCGGTCCCCTAGTTATAGCTGATGATATGAAAGGTTCCCAGGTCTATGAAATTGTTGAGATAGGGGAGGAAGGGCTTATAGGAGAGATAATAGGTCTGGAAGGAAATAAGGCCATAATTCAAGCACATGAAGATACTCTGGGATTAAAAACTGGTGAAGTGGTGAGAGGAACAGGAAGGATTTTGAGCGCTGAGTTAGGCCCAGGGCTGGTGGGATCTATTTACGATGGGCTGCAAAAATCTTTGCTTACCTTGGCTGAAAGTACCGGCTCGTTTATAAAACGAGGTGCCAAAGCACTTGCACTTTCCCGGGACAAGAAGTGGCAGTTCACACCCAAAGTCAAAGCCGGGGATGCAGTCAGTGAAGGGGATATAATAGGCATAGTTCCCGAGACTAAGCTCATAGAACACAGAATAATGGTGCCCGTAGGAACCAAGGGTATAGTGAAGGAGATACGCAAAGGTGACTATACAGTTGAGGAGCCTATAGCAAGGGTAGAGCATGATGGGGAAGTAAAAGAACTCACGCTGATGCAGGAATGGCCAGTAAGAAAGCCCAGGCCCTATAAGCAGAGGCTCGACCCTTCAGGCTTGCTCACCACTGGCATGCGAATTCTGGATTATATGTTCCCCTTGGCTCTTGGTGGCAAAGCTTCCATACCAGGAGGTTTTGGCACTGGGAAGACCGTTGCTTTACAGCAGCTAGCGAGGTGGGCCCAGACGCATCTGAATATCTACGTTGGCTGTGGTGAAAGAGGCAATGAGATGGCTGATGTACTTTATAGCTTTAGAAAGCTTAAGGAACCTAACACAGGAAGACTACTACAGGAGAAGGAAATATTCATAGCTAACACTTCTAACATGCCTGTTGTGGCTAGGGAAGCAAGCATCTTTGTCGGTATTACTATGGCTGAATACTTCAGAGATATGGGTTACGATGTTTTGCTAGTTGCCGATTCAACTTCGAGATGGGCTGAAGCTATGAGGGAAATGGGCGGCAGGCTTGAGGAAATGCCAGGGGAGGAGGGTTTCCCTTCGTACCTAGGTTCACGGCTTTCCTCTTTTTATGAAAGGGCAGGAATGGTTGAATGCTTAGGCAGCCCCGAAAGGAAAGGGTCGGTAACAGTAGCTGGCGCTGTAAGTCCTCCCGGGGCTGACTTCAGCGAACCAGTAACCCAGAATACGATTAGAATAATAGATGCTTTATACGCCTTAGATGTTTCCTTGGCAAACAAGAGACATTTCCCAGCGATAAGCTGGCTCACTAGCTATAGCCTCTATGTAGATGCAGTTAAAGATTGGTGGGAAAAGGTTGACCCAGGGTGGGATAATACCAGGGCTACCGCTTTGAGGATACTGCAACAAGAGGCTGAGTTGGAGGAGATTGTAAGACTTGTAGGTCCTGAAGCTTTGCCTGAGTGTGACAAACTATTGCTGCTTACCTCCAGGATGATACGTGAGGACTTTCTCCAGCAAAGTGCTTATCACGAAGTTGATACCTATTGCGTGCCAGCTAAGGCTGGCCTTATGCTTAAAACCATCATAACGTTTTATGAACTAGCTCAGGACATGTTGAATTCGGGACTAGGTATTGAGGAGGTTCGCTCATCTCCGATAGTGTATCGGATATCAAGGATGAAAGAGATACCCAATGATACCTTTGAACAAGAAGTCAAGGAACTATGGTCCGAAATGGAAAAAAGCTTAATAGCTCGCAAAGGAGAAATCTCATGAATATTTCTTCGCTTTACATCAGAGAAGGAAGAGCAATCAACAAGGCCAAAGGATCTTTGATCGTAGCTGAAAGCATCCCGGGCATAAAATTTAATGAGATAGTTGACGTTCAGCTTAGCAGTGGTGAAATAAAAACTGGTCAGGCAATAGACATCAGTGAGGAAGCAACTATAATTCAGGTATTTGGCGGAGTCAGCGAAGTAGACCTTATTGGGGGCAAAGTAAGGTGCAAAGGTGAGACTCTAAAACTGCCGGTATCTATAGACATCTTAGGAAGAATCTTTAACGGGATGGGAGAACCTATAGATGGAGCTCCACCCATAATTCCAGAAGACTACCTGGATATTAACGGACAGCCTATAAACCCTGCATCTCGCCAGCCACCAGCCGAGTTTATTGAAACAGGTATATCGGCAATAGATGGCTTAAATAGCTTGATTAGAGGACAGAAATTGCCCATATTTAGCGGATCGGGTCTGCCGCACAACCGAATTGCGGCTCAAGTAATCAGGCAAGCCACAGTGAAGGGTAAGGAGGAAAAATTTGCCTTAGTATTTGGTGCTATTGGTATCAGTTACGACGATGCCTCCTTTTTCATAAGGAATCTTGAAAAGACAGGTGCCCTGGAAAGAACAGTAGCCTTCATCAACACTGCGTCAGATCCCGTTATAGAGCGAATATCAACACCAAGGTTAGCTTTAACCGCAGCAGCGTACCTAGCATGGAAACAAGATATGCACGTGCTGGTTGTACTTACTGACATGACTAATTATTGCGAGGCTCTTCGTGAGCTTTCCTCCATGCGTGAGGAAATACCCTCAAGAAGAGGATACCCAGGATATATGTATACCGACCTGGCCACAATGTATGAAAGAGCAGGTAGGATTTTTGGTAAAGAAGGCTCAGTAACTATAATGCCCATCCTGACTATGCCCGATGATGATATAACACATCCCATACCCGACCTTACCGGCTATATAACCGAAGGGCAAATTGTGCTTTCCCGAACTCTGGAAAGAAAGGGAATATACCCGCCGATAGATGTATTCCTGTCCCTTTCACGGATGATGAAAGAAGGAATTGGTCCCGGTAAGACCAGGGAGGATCATAACAATGTCTTCATGCAATCATATGCTGCTTATTCTGAAGGATGTTACCTCAGGGAAATATCGACCATCATAGGTGCTGAGGCGTTAGGTGAAAGGGATAAAATATATTTAGCGAATGCAGACGAGTTTGAGAGAAAATTCATATCTCAGAGCGAGTTTGAAAAAAGAAAAGTAGAAGACACCTTAGATATAGCTTGGAGTCTATTTTCGGCATTGCCTGAAGAAGACCTAAAGTTAATTAGTGAGAAATTCATCAAAAGGTATCTTCCAAAGTACTCAAAAAGACTTAAGCGTGAACAGAAATGACACAGCAATTAATCAAAGTTAGACCGACAAAAATCGAACTGGTAAAACTGAAGCGCAGGCTTAAATTAGCCCAAAGAGTACAAAAAATAGTCAAGGATAGGCTTTCAATATTAACCATGGAATTCTTGCAGACAGCGAGAGAGACGGTAGAGGCTAAAAGAAAGCTAGTTGATGCCTTCTCCGGGGCTTATAAGGCGCTATCAATGGCCACTGGGTATCATGGATACATAGCGCTGGAAAAGGAATTAATAGCAACTGAAGCCGATCCCAAAGTCATTGCTGGCTCAAGAAATATAGCGGGGGTGAGAATTCCCTCTTTTGAGCTAAGGGGCAATGGAAAGCCAATGAGAGGGTATAACTTGGTTGATACCTCTTCATGGTTAGATCACGCAGCCCAACTAGCTGAAAAATGCCTTGAAGCTACCATAGAAATAGCTGAACTCCAGAGGAGCCTTGAATTATTGGGAATGGAAATAAAAAGGACGAAAAGGATAACCAACGCTTTAGAATATATGATAATCCCCGGGCTCCAGGCAACGATAAAGTACTTGAATATGAAGTTTGAGGAAAGGGATAGAGAAGAGAAGGGACGGCTAAAACGTGTGAAGGTGCTGGTTGCGCGAGGATAGGAGGATGCCTAATAGCTTACCTTACGAAAAGATGCTTCAGGAATGCTTGAGAGGCGAGCTGCGGGTAGTGAATGCTGGGCTACCACGAATCCAGAAACGGCTATCCGCTTTATTACGTGAAGAATACCCTCAGGTAATCTGCAGTGATGGCAGCACTCACCTATTTAAAAGGAGAGAGCTTGAGCATCTTGCCAGCATGATAAATGCTGATGAGCAAGAAGCATTATTATTACCTATGCTTATAGAGTTGGGCTCAAATCAAGCTGAGGCGGCTATAATATGCCAAACGGATGCGGTACAGAAGCTCATATCAAAAATACTTAACATGCCGGTTACACCCGAGCAAGGAAGGATTAGGATATATAAACCACAGTTAGCCCTGCTAAGGAAAAGGCTAAAAACAACAACGCAGTACGTATTTTCCCCCAAAATCCTCGAATAACAACAATGAGCTTGACTTAGGAGAGATAATACGTCAATATACTGTGCTAAATTTGCTTATGAAACCAGCATGACGACCTGATCGCACCGGGATTAAGGAGGTAAGTTCAATATGGCTCTGCCTAAGAAAAAAACTGCCAAGGCACGCCAAGGTAAAAGGCGTAGCCACCTTAAGCTTAATTTACCGGCCTTGGATATCTGCCCTCAGTGCCAGAGTCTTAAGTTAGCTCACCATGTTTGCCCTACTTGCGGTAGTTATAATGATAGACAGGCGGTCGAGGTCAAGACACCTAAGAGAAAAGTCTAGCTAGGGGTATGGCTGAGATATCTAAGACAGCCTATGTTTTTCCTGGGCAGGGGTCCCAGAGCGTTGGTATGGGGTTGGACTTATATCGCCGCTATTCCACAGCTAGGGAAGTCTTCGATGAAGCTGATGCTACTTTAGGTTTTCCCCTCTCGTGCTTATGCTTTGACGGGCCAGAAGAGGAACTAACGAGAACAGATAATGTCCAGCCAGCGATATTAGTAACCAGTATTGCTTGCCTAAGGGCAGCTCAACAAGCTAGCAATAAGGGTTTGCCCACCCCCTATTTTGTCGCTGGACATAGCTTGGGGGAATACACTGCCCTCGTGGCTGCCAATATCCTCAGCTTGGGCGACGCCGTGCGCTTAGTTCGGGAAAGAGGGAGATTAATGTATAAAGTGGGGCAAAAAAATGCGGGAGGCATGCTAGCCATAATAGGGCTTGATATAGACACTGCTGAAGATGTATGCCTTCGTAGTGAAAGCATTATCTCCAACATCAACTGCCCAGGACAGATTATAATCAGTGGCGCTACTGATGCTCTGGCTAATGCCAGCAAATTAGCTAGAATGAAAGGTGCCCGTCGCCTTATTCCCTTAAAGGTAAGCGGAGCTTTTCATTCCCCCTTAATGGAACCGATTATAGCTGAATTCGACGAAGTTATCTCAAATTTCATGTTCCATCCACCAGCCATTCCCTTGATAGCTAACGTGACTGCTCAGCCACTGACTAACGTTGATGCCATCAAAGAGGAGCTCCTAAAGCAGCTTCGCCACTGCATCCAATGGCAGCTTTCTATTGAATATATGACGCGCAACGGGGTTACTTCCTTTTATGAGATTGGCCCCGGAAGGGTGCTCAGTGGTCTAATTAAACGAATCGATCCAAGAGCACAGACCTCCAACATCTCAGGAATTGAGGATGTCACACAGCTAGGAAATTCAGCCACATCCAACTAACTATGGGTTTAAGGCGGAAGGCGCGAGTCACTGCTCTTCAGATACTCTATGAGCTCGATTGCACAGAACATGGAGCAAAAGAAGTTTTAGCTCGTTTAGCAACTGAGAAAGCGTTACCGCAAGAGGTACTTAGCTTCAGCGAGGAGCTTATACAAGGGGTGCTACAAAATAAATTCAAACTTGATGACGTTATTAAGCGCTTTGCACCAGCTTTTCCTATAGAACAAATGTCTGCTATCGATAGAAATATCCTGCGTCTTGCCATCTTTGAGATTTTATTTGATAAGAACACCCCAATTAAGGTAGCTATAAATGAGGCTGTAGAGCTAGCTAAGGCTTTTGGCAGCGATTCTTCGCCAAGGCTAATTAACGGAGTGTTAGGGTCAATAGTAACTGAATATGGTGCGAAGAAACAAAGTCAGAAAAGCTAACAGACCGTTCAAGACACTATTGATTACCTTTATGACCACGGAATAGAAGACGATTAATTCTTTACCAAGCAGCCTCACACACTTTTTGTCTCTCACCCCCACTATAATGCCACCATTGTGAGGAAGCTTACCAGCCAGTCTTGCTAGGACACAACATCTTACTATTTTCCCACTCTAGCTATTACCTCTTTATTCTGATAGCTTTGTTACACAAATTTTTGGAAGAATTTGCGAAAAATTATCACGCAAAGTGCGAGCTCGTTCAGATAGATAGGCAACACCTATATGCTTATGCCAGTGAGGAAGAAATCACATTCTTTCATTTTGTAATACCAGAGTTTCGTTCCTAGCATTGAGGCTAAAGCCTCGCCCTGTGGGTCTAAAGATCCACAGCTACATTACCAAGGCAAAAACCATAAAAGTCGATGTGTCACTAATTATGCAAATGAGTATGCTTTCTTGACAATGTGGTTCGATATGGTGTAAAAGATTTGTACGATGGGTAGTTTGGAGATTCAACAAACACAATCCCTGCAAACTCGGCAAGAATTCAAACTAATTGCCCGATTGGAGCAGTCCAACTTGCTGGAAATGCCCGAGGAAGAATTCAACAAGCTCCTCAGTGAGGTAGAAAGTAGCTCCCTGTTCAAGAGGCTTTACCAGGAAAACAAGATAATTCACTGCCAGAGATACCCTAGAACCGATATTTCTTCTAGTTTTTATCAACTTAACGAAGAAATTGCAGCCGATACGAGCACTCTCGACGTTGAATCCCTTCTGCTGAATAAGGAAGACATCGTCCGGCAGATACAAAGAATAGGGCTGAAAAATTTTAAACGATATTTCTTATATCCCGAACCGGAAATGAGCCCGGAAGAGATTGCTCAAGAATGCAATTTAGAGCTTTCAGAGGTTCAGAAGATAAATAGCCTTATCAATGAATTATCCATTTTGAGCGAGTTTCATAATCCCTCTGCTCTTAGTCCAAGGCACGGAATTTACTACTCCAAGGTCGCTTCAATAGAAAGGGGGCCGGAGGGTTTTGTCATTGGCTATTTCTCACCTTCTTTTGCTCGGGGAAGATATTCGATTGACTATGAGAGGTTCGAAGAATTGACGGGGAACGGAGCTTTCAGTGGGACTGAGGTGAAGGAAATTAGGCAGCTGTTTAGAAGGCTAGAGCTAATCAATAGCCGTAAGGACACGGTAACTCGGATATTACAGAATATCGTGGAAAAGCAAGCACCCTACTTCGAATCTCACAATTCCAAGGCTCTCCTACCCTTCAGTCAAAGGGAGCTAGCTGAAAAGATTGGACTTGCTCCCAGCTCCATTAGCCGTGCCATCCGAGGGAAAAGCCTTGACACACCCTGGGGTGAAGAGAAAACGCTTAAGGATTTCTTCCCCCACCCGAGAAGGTTTAAAAGGGAACTGGTCAGGCACCTACTTGAAACCGAGGAGGAACTCCTCTCCGATAAAGCGATTAAGGCTAAACTTGAACAAAAATTTGGCGTATCTCTGTCCCGTCGCTCAGTAGCAAGTTTAAGGAAGGAGTTAAAATTTCCACCGGCTTGGAAGAGAAAACAAGCTTTGCTTCAGCAGAGGAAACTATGACTGATCATCCCACTCCAAAGAGTACATGGCAGCGCTGGAAGGACAGCATTGCAATGAAAGCCGTTAAATGGTTACCTGAGAACCAGGTGTCTAGGGGTGTGCGAAGCCCCCATTTCTGGATAATCGCTGCTCTAATGGCAGTTCTCACGCTGGTTTACTATGCGGGATACACTCCCTTAGCCCGTTTCGGAGGCTTCTTGACCACGACTTATCCTCACGACATATATCGGACTTTGTTTTTGTTACCCATAATCTACGCCGCTGTGGCTTTCAGGACCCGGGGAGCCTTAAGTATTTCGCTTGTTTTCCTGTGTGTTGTGTTGCCACGTCCATTTATCACTAGCCCATACCCTGCCCCGCTGCTTAGGCCACTTTTCTTTGTTATGTTTACGACTATTGTCGGCTTCCTGATTGCCATGCTAATAGATCGGATTGAGAAAGAGGAAAAGGCTCGTGCCAGCCTAGATATAGCTCACCAAGAGCTTAGCACTTATGTTCAGCAGCTAAAGGAAAGCCAGGAGCAACTCATCCAAGCGGAGAAGCTGACCTCCCTAGGCCAGATGGCTGCCTCCATCGCCCATGAGATCAATAATCCCTTGGCTGGTGTTCTGGTCTACACCAAGTTGCTATCAAAGAAAGTGGCTGATGGCACCTTCATGAAAGAGGAAGCTCTGGATTACCTTTCGAAGATGGACTCAGCGATTAGCCGCAGCTCGAGGATAATCCGAAATCTCTTGGATTTTGCGCGGCAAACAGAGCCAATGTTGAGGCTGGTAGATATTAACCAGGTTTTGGAGCAAGCCCTGTCCTTGGTAGGCCATCAAGCCCAACTTCAAAACATTGAGGTTATAAGAGAGCTTAGCCCTTCTTTACCTAAAGTTACGGCTGATTTCGATCAGCTTCAGCAAGTATTCACCAATCTCAGTCTGAATGCTATACAGGCGATGCCTGACGGGGGTAGGTTGATCCTCCACACCTCGGTAGCAAATAGTGAGATCAAGGTTGACGTCCAGGATACAGGTTGCGGTATCCCCAAAGAGAATCTGCCCAAGCTTTTCACCCCCTTCTTTACCACCAAGGAAAAGGGCAAGGGTGTGGGCTTAGGATTGGCTGTAATTCATGGAATTGTCGAGAGGCACAAGGGAAGAGTCAAAGTACAAAGTGAGGTGGGGAAGGGAACCACTTTCAGCGTCTACTTGGGAGTACACAGTGATGGAAAAGGTTAAAATACTTGTCGTTGATGATGAGGCTATCGTCCGCGAATCACTGCATGACTGGCTTACTGATGCTGGTTATCACGTACTCACCGCCGAAAACGGCCCTAAGGCCTTAGAGATTATTGAGAGGGAGAAGCCGGGAATTGTCATCGCCGATCTGGTGATGCCGGGAATGGATGGGATCGAATTGATGAAGAAGGCTAAAGAGCTCAAGCCAAACATCGAGGTAATCATCATCACGGCCTATGGCAGCATCCCCACTGCCATAGCTGCCATGAAAGAGGGGGCTTACGATTACATTGAGAAGCCCTTTTGCCCCGAGAGGGCTGAGTTATTGATCCAGAAATTAACCCAGCATCAGAAACTAGTTGAGGAAAACTTTTCCCTGCGTCAAAAATTAGAAGATCATTACCGCTTTGAGAATATCATTGCCAAAAGCTCTAAAATGCAGCGAGTGATTGAGTTAATAAAGATCGTAGCCAAAAGCAACGCTACCGTATTGATCACAGGCGAGAGCGGCACAGGAAAGGAATTAGTAGCACGTGCTATTCACTCTCAGAGCCATCGTCGGGGCAAGTCCTTCGTTGCTGTCAGTTGCGCTGCCCTGCCTGAAAGCCTCCTAGAAAGCGAGCTATTTGGCCATGAGAAGGGCTCCTTCACCGGGGCTTATGCCCAAAAGAAGGGAAAATTCGAGTTCGCTAACAGAGGCACACTATTCTTAGATGAAGTCGGCGAGATGAGTGCCAATGTTCAAGTCCACTTATTAAGGGTGCTAGAGGAAAAGGAATTCACCCGTGTCGGTGGCAATGAGCCCATTAAGGTTGATGTTAGGGTTATTTCAGCAACCAATAAAGACCTGAAAAGGGCAATAGCAAGCGGGGGATTCCGGGAAGACCTCTATTATCGGCTCAATGTGGTTACCATCGAATTGCCTCCTTTAAGGGAAAGGAAGGAAGACATCCCGCTATTGGCCCAGCATTTCTTGAACACATTTGCCCTAGAGAATCGGAAAAAAATCGCTGGGTTTTCCCCTCAGGCAACAAAGTCTCTGCTAAGTTACGACTGGCCGGGAAATGTCCGTGAGTTGGAAAATGCTATCGAAAGGGCAGTCATCTTGGCCAAAGACAGTCTTATCAGCTTGCTCGATCTGCCTCAAGAAAATCTGTCGCTGGCTCGTTCAGCCTCAATAGGGAAAAATATTAAAGAAGTAGAGAAAAACCATATCTTGAATGTCCTCAATGACACTGGTGGGAATTATAGCGAGGCGGCTAGAATCTTGGGGATTTCTAGGATGACACTCTACCACAAAGTGAGGGAGTATGGTTTGAATGTAAAGAAAATAGACAATAGGTGACTAGTTTCTTTACAAAACACAGAAATGCAGTAAATTCTTAACCTCTCGCTAGGCGAAAAGGCTACCTTGGAAATTTAAGGCAGCTTTTTGTTTTGCTTGAAAAATAACTTGCCTTATTCCACTTCCATGTCATGGCAGGGAGCATCAACGGCAACCTGTAAGTCGTGAGTGTTTGGCAAGAAAATTGCACTACAAAGGTGAAAGGAGGTAAGGGAAATGAAACCAATATTAATTGTTGAGGATGAAGCCATCATGCGGGAGTCGCTCCGGGACTGGCTTAAGGATGAAGGCTATGAGGTAGACACTGCCGGAGAAGGCGAAGAGGCGCTGCAAAGAATTGGGGAGAAGGAATTTGGTGCTGCGGTTCTTGATCTAAGGCTGCCGGGGAAAAACGGACTTGAGGTGCTAAGGGAAGCTATAGCACAAAGTCCAAAGCTTAGGGGAATCATTATTACCGCTTATCCCTCGGTGGAGACGGCAGTGGAGGCGATGAAAATAGGGGCAGTTGATTACATAGTAAAGCCCTTTGCCCCCGATGCCCTGGAGAAATCGATCCAAGAGATTCTCGGCCCTGTTCAGGCGGAGATGAGACCTGAGGAAGCCAAGGTCGAGGAGATGGTGACAGAAGCTCCAGTAGTTGAGGAGGAAAAGGTTGAGGAAACCATAGCCATAACCCAGGAGGAAATCGCCGCTCACCTCGAGCAAGGTCAGACTTACTTCAAGGCAGGTCACTATAGCGACGCTTTGAGAGAATTCCAGTCTATCCTCCATATGGCCCCGGGCAACACAGAAACCCGAGTTTGGCTCCGAAGGACGAAGGAAGGGCTGGCGAGACCAAGGATCGAGATACCCAAAGCCGAGGCTGCTATTGAGGAGGCGGTGAAACCTAAGGAGTGTGTCTGGTCAAAGATGGGAATGGTCTCTTATAGGATCTGCACCCGGGATTATGACTGCCTTAC
>CAYTBB010000013.1:0-28792 GCA_964435965.1 uncultured Dehalococcoidales bacterium | reverse complement strand
TTGACTGGCAGTCAAAAGGTAGTGGGTTCGAATCCCATCAGCTCCACCACTAGCCGTAAAGACCTCACTAAATACCCTTAGATTGATTCAAATTCCCACACGCAATTAGCTATCCTCTTAGACCGTTTGATCGAAGGATTTCTGTTATCCTGCAAGGTTGAAAACAAGTCTCCAGCTACAACTTCCTTCTATAAGAATATCATCGATAAATTCCAATGCTTTGCTATCAGCTTTCCTACGTATGGAACTAATCCTTTTGAGTTACAGATAGGCCTTGGAACATACAACGCTAGACATGACTAGACGATATACACAAGCTCTAGGCTTTGATGATGTGTTCAAAAGGCATGTGCAGGCTTCACCGGCAGATAGATTAATACACTAGACCATAGGGTGTTATGATGCGGTGGAGGCACATAGAAGGCTCAGCGCAGTTGATGGCTTCAAATTCAATTCATTATGATAACCAAGGGAAATATAGCGAATACGAAGCGCAATCCTGGTTACATAGTCACAATAATACGCAACTGTTGTCGTTTAGTCTTAAGGTGGAGAAGTCACACTAAGGCACGGTCATACTGTATCTTCAATCTGCATGCGTTACATTTGTTCAGATTATCAACTGAGCCAAATTGAGTCTTTCCTGAAAGTAGCGCATGAACATGATCCACAACGGTCAATATTTCTTCTTCAGCTTGTTCATCAAAAGGAGCTGCTCAGTAGATATCGCTAATTCCTCGTTCCTGTAGAGCAGCTACCACTCTTCTCGCATCTAATGGTGTTGCTGTCTCCTTAAATACCAAACAATAGTATGAGTAACTGTTTCTAATAATTTCCGACGGACATTCTTTCATCATATAACTGTTGACAACAGACAGTGCATAGCAGTAATCTATCAATACTTTCTAATACGTAAGGTTCATGCGGTAGATATATGTCTATGGACTCGAAAGAAATTGACCGTTATAAAATGAGTATAATAAAGAAACAAGATTGGCTTGATTGCCGAAAACACCTAGAAGCCTTAGATAATTTATTTAAAGAATGTTCAGATGAAGAAGAAATAAGAATGTTTCTAGAACTTATCCCTCATTTCACATGTACTGATGAGAATGTCTTTTGGACATTCTATTTAAATCAGGCGAAGAATATAGTCAATAATGAAAGAATTACAGTAGCTAATTGCATAATAGGTCCAACAACGGATGATGGCACCCCTGATAGTTCTCAACACATCTGTAACTGTTTTAGGAATCTGCTAAGAAGTAATGGCGGAAAGCATATTGTCAAAAATCTCTTTCGTCATATTGAGATGTTCATTGAATCTACTAAAGAAAAAAATATAAATATAACAATACTCGATGATTTCATTGGTTCGGGTAACAGAATAGTAAATAGGATTAAGACATGTAAAGATCTAGCTAATAGAAACGAATATATTGAGGGATCAAACTTCAAGGTGATATCTCTTGTTGCAATGGAGACAGGGAAACAATACATTGAAGGACACGGTGCCGAAGTGATTGCGGAATATATATTAAAGAAAGGGATAACTGATCTTTTTACTGAACCTAGGCTAAGTACAGCAAAAAGCAACATGTTACGTTTAGAATCCTTGATTTTCGAAAATCCTGGCAGCCATAGTTACTCATTCGGGTATAAAAAATCTGAGGCACTCTACGCTAAGGTACTTATGAAGACAACTGACCCTTTTACTTCTGAAAATGACATATTACTAGATAGAGCACAAAACAATGTATTTCCAATATTTTGGTGGGATACATATAAGGATGGGAAGCGTAGAAACACTTTGTTATATAGGTAGTAGCCGGATTTTGATATGAAGAATGGACTTACTTCTGTACAGAAACTAATAATTGCAGTACTGATAAAGTCGAGCGACTATATTTACATTTTTACAATAGCCAGAAGACTGCACCTAGATATATATACTGTAACAATGTCACTTAAAAAGCTTCTCAGTCTAAACTATGTTAAAGAGGATAGCGACAATGATTTGAGAGTGAAAATTACTTTAGATGGTAGACAATGGTTTCTAAGCAACTCTTCATATTTGTTAACGAAAGAGAAACCATGGAGAAAGATTCCTGAGAATTTTGTTCAACCTCAGATTAGTCAAAATGATTTTTACATTCCTCTTCCAAAATATCTAGATAAGAATTTCTTTAAAAAGCATTCCAAAAAAGGAGGAAATAAAGCAGGCGGTTAGCGCATATAAGGGTGTAGTCGCCCTGATGGTTTAGGCTGTCGTTAACCTTTTAAGTCGCCATATAAATATGTCGACTTGCAGCAGATATAAATATCTGCTGCACATCAGCTACAAAATTACAGTAACAGTTACACTAATTACTTATTTTGTGTTGATGTAAAAGCATGCAAGCATGAGTAGATAGTAATCGCCTGCTTTGTTTGAAATTCATGCTAGGATGAATAAGTCGGAATCATGGAATAGGCGATATGCTAGTATTGGTCTAAAAAAAAGAATAATCAATGCATATACGCGCTATATAGAATCTATTGATACCGAAAAATATCCCATAATATTTGAGTTTAATCATCTATCAAAGCTAATGGGAATGACCCCCAAATACCTAGCTTCCGTTATCAATTCAACAGAAGACCATTATAGAAATTTCAGTATACCTAAAAGGAATAAAAAGGGACTACGAGAAATACAAGCACCATATCCGGCACTGCTTGAATGTCAAAAATGGATCAATAGGAATATATTAAGCAATATACCGATACATTCAGCTGCCCACGGCTATGTTTCAAAGAAATCAATTAAGACGAATGCTGAAGAACACCTTGCACAGAAATCCTTACTGAAAATAGATTTGAAGAATTTTTTCCCCAGTATAAACATAAACAGAATAATGAACGTATTCCAACGTTGCGGTTATGCAGATAACGTATCTTTTTATCTGGCAAGAATATGCTGCTACGATAATAGATTACCGCAAGGCGCGGCTACAAGCCCATATCTAAGTAACGTGATTGCATTTACCTTAGATAAACGATTACACAATATGGCTAAAAAACTAAATCTCAATTACACGAGATATGCGGATGATCTTAGTTTTTCTGGGGATAAGATAACATGGAAAGCCGTTGATTACATTTCAAGAATCGTAGAAGATTGCGGTTTTGAGATAAATACTAATAAAACTCTTTTGATTAGCGGGCACAATAAGAAGATTGTAACTGGATTGTCTGTATCGGGCGATCAAGTAAAAATTCCCAAGAAATATAAGAGAAAACTAAGACAAGAATTACATTTCATAATGAGTTATGGATATTTGTCCCACATTAGTAATAGGAAAATAAGAAATCCTTTCTACCTCGATTCAATTCATGGTAAGTACACGTTTTGGAAATCTATAGAACCCGATAACAAATTTATTCAGAAGTATGACAGCAGGTTAGCGGAAGTGATAGATTATCTTAGATCATAATGTAACCTTTTCGGAATTAATACAATATATTGGATACTTACTAGAGGAATAACGGGCCTAAATTCACCCTTTGATTACTAGTCAAACGGTGGAACGCTACACTAAGTCAGTAATGTTTGAGAATGACAAGCCTACTGGTAGGAATACGAGGACGACTAGAACAAGCAACCTCTTCACCCCGTTGCCTCCCAAATCCATTATACCCCAGTCAACCTCAAATGGAAGACCCTGAGTTCGTTCAGATAGATGGGCGACACTTTAAAGTATAAGGGAATCTTTCGCTTTATGATTGAGACACAGACTGGCTAGTTTTCGTGTCATTGCGAGCGAAGTGAAGCAATCCCACAAAAAAACCAAATAGGAGATTGCTTCGGCACTGAAATGCCTCGCAATGACAGCCGTCCTTTGTCACCCTGAACGAAGTGAACGGGTTGTGAGATTCTTCGCCTTCGGCTCAGAATGACAATAGGGAACGGCTCCTCGCAATGACAAGGAAGTCAAGTGTCGCTAATCTTATGGAACGAGTATAAAAGCCTTTAATTTACCTTAAAATTAGGTTAAACTTCTACCAATATGGCTCTGAAATATAACCCTCAAGAAATCGAGAGGAAATGGCAGGAGAAATGGGCTGCTGACCGCATCTATGAGGTTAAAGAAGATAGCAGTCGGCCAAAATTTTACGCTCTGACCATGTTCCCCTATACCTCAGGAGACCTCCACATTGGGCATTGGTATGCTATGGCTCCTTCAGATGTCCATGCCAGATTTAAGAGAATGCAGGGATATGATGTGCTTCATCCCATGGGCTTTGATGCTTTTGGACTACCGGCAGAGAATGCCGCCATTAGCCATGGTATCCACCCTTATGACTGGACAATGGCGAATATAGAGCATATGCGACGCCAGCTCAAGAGCATGGGGGCAATCTACGACTGGAATCGAGAGGTAGTTAGCTGCCTCCCTGAGTATTATAAGTGGACGCAGTGGTTTTTCCTGAAACTTTATCACGCTGGTCTGGCTTACCGCACTAAGGCACCAGTCAATTGGTGTCCTAAGTGTCAAACAGTGTTGGCTAATGAACAGGTGGTAGGGGAAGGATTTTGCGAGCGCTGTGGCAGCCAGGTGACTAAAAAGGATCTGGAGCAGTGGTTTTTCAGGATCACCAGATATGCTGAGGAACTCCTCGACTTCAGCCACATAGATTGGCCAGAGCGCATAAAGACAATGCAGAGAAACTGGATTGGCAAAAGCGGGGGTGCCGAGCTTTCCTTTGGCTTAGAGCATGAGGATATAGAGCAAAAAGAGATAAGGGTGTTTACCACTCGCCCTGATACTATCTTTGGGGTAACTTTTTTCCTTCTGGCGCCAGAGCATCCTCTAGTTCCCAAATTGACTACCCCGGAGTATAAGGCTAAGGTAGAAGAATATATTGCCTGGTGTAGGCAGCAGACGGAGTACGAACGGACAGCTTTGGGCAAGGAGAAAACGGGGGCCTTTTTGGGAAGCTATGTTATCAACAGGTTAAACGGGGAGAAAGTGCCTATCTGGATCACTGATTACGTCTTGCCAACTTATGGTACCGGAGCAGTAATGGGGGTTCCAGCTCATGATGAGAGAGATCTTGAGTTTGCTAAGAAGTTTAATCTCCCTGTACGAACAGTTATTGCTCCTCCAGGTTGGGCAGGTGAGGAACTAGCAGAGGCATATACCGGGTCAGGCAAAATGGTAAATTCCGAGGAGTTTAACGGCTTACCTACCGAAGAGGGATATGAGAAGATTTGTAATTTGATAGAGAGAAAAGGTTGGGGTAAAAAAGCCGTTACTTATCGCCTTCGGGATTGGCTTATCTCCAGGCAGAGGTACTGGGGGGCGCCAATACCAATAGTCTATTGTGATAAGTGCGGCATAGTCCCTGTACCTGAGAAGGATTTGCCTGTTTTGCTCCCTCCTGATGCCGAGTTTAGACCCACTGGCGAGTCTCCTTTGAAATATTGCCAGTCATTTGTTAATACCACCTGTCCTAAATGTTCTCGACCGGCACGACGGGAGATCGATACTATGGATACCTTTATGTGCTCTAACTGGTATTTTTTGAGGTATACCAGCCCAAAAACTGATAATGCCCCCTTTGATGCTAAAAGGGTGAAGTATTGGCTGCCTGTGGATTTGTATACTGGTGGCGCTGAGCATGCTGTTATGCACCTCCTCTACTCCCGCTTTTTCATTAAAGCATTAAGAGACATAGGCTTGGTCGACTTTGATGAGCCATTTACCAGCCTGTTTAATCAAGGAACGATAATTTACCGCGGGGGTAAGATGAGTAAATCTAAAGGCAATGTAATTGCTCCGGATGAATATGTGGCTGAATTAGGGGCTGATGCTGTTCGTGGTTACCTTATGTTTATCGGCCCCTGGGACTTGGGAGGAGAATGGAGCGATAGCAGCATTGTAGGCATAAGCCGCTGGCTAAACAGGGTGTGGAGCTTGATAGAAACAGGCTACACCAGTCAGGATGTTGAGCCAAAGGCAGAAAAAGGGCTCCACCATGTTATTCATAAGACAATTAAGAAGGTAACCAAAGATTTGGAAAATTTTCGCTTTAATACCATGCTGGCTAGCCTCATGGAGTTTACTAATTATTTATCCAAGGTGCAGGAAGCAAAGAATATATCAATTTCGCTTTGGCAGGAAGCCATTACATATTTGCTGCTTCTCCTCGCTCCCACCGCCCCCCATCTTGCTGAGGAGCTATGGGCTAGGACAGGGCATCCTTACAGCATTCACAATCAATCTTGGCCAAGGTGGGATGAAGAGCTGGCTAAGGAAGAGGAAGTCACAAGCGTCATCCAGATAAACGGCAATTTACGGGAGACACTATTTGCGCCTGCTTCTATCACTGAGATTGAAGCCAGGGAACTAGCACTGGAGCGGGAGCAAGTAAGAACCTACACTAGCAACAAGAAGATTGCTAAAATCATTTACGTCCCTAAGAGGGTGATAAATATTGTTGCCAGGTGAGAAATGGAAATGCGCATAGCTTTTATTGGCGGTGGGACCATGGGGGAGGCTATAGTAAAATGCCTTCTTAACAAAAAAATTGCTATGCCCGCCAATATTATAGTTAGTGATGTGAGGCAATCACGACGAGAACTATTAAGCCGAGAATATGGAGTGAGCACCTTAGCTGATAATAGAAAGGCAATAGAAGATGCTGACTTGATTATCCTGGCCGTGAAACCCCAGGACCTGGCTCAGGCAATGGAGGAGATAAAAAAACCCGCGCCACAGCAAGTTGTATTATCCATAGTAGCTGGTGCCAGCTTGTCTACTTTACAGCATGGCTTGAAGCACCCTGGCATTATCAGGGCTATGCCTAATATGCCTGGGCAAATTGGTGAGGGAATGACCGTATGGACAGCAACTACAGAAGTTAGCCAAAAACAGAGGGAGATGGCTCAATCTGTCCTCGGTGCTTTGGGCGAGCAAATTTACGTTGCTGATGAGAAATATCTAGACATGGCTACAGCCTTAAGCGGAAGTGGTCCGGCTTACGTGTTTCTTTTCATTGAGGCACTTATTGATGCCGGTGTCCATATCGGCTTGCCACGCAATATAGCCGAGAAATTAGTGATGCAAACCATAGTAGGCTCTACTCATACAGTTCAAAAGACAGCCAAACACCCTGCTGAGTTGAGAAGGATGGTTACTTCACCAGGAGGAACCACGGCAGAGGCTCTTCTCCAATTAGAAAAAGGGAGCTTTCGTTCTCTCCTTCTTGAGGCTGTTGCCGCCGCTTATAACAAGGCTAAACATCTTTCCGTTTCCTCTTCTTCGATGGGAGAGGGCTAGGGTGAGGGTGAAATTGGATCCGCTTTTTGAATATCGCCATTGTCCTAATTGCGGACAGAATGATTTTATTGTGCTCTTCGACTCTAATATGAAACAGGGCGATTTCCAAGAAGGCGTAGAGACTGTATACATGTTACCGGGAGGCAAGTACGGAAGGCATGTCAAATGCCGCAATTGTCATCTGATATATGTAAATCCCTTTGAAAAAGGAAGCAAAATCAACGAGGACTACTCTCAAAGGAAAAGTGTCGATGCCTCTATTATTCGGGACAGTCGTTTACGTGCTACTAAATCGCAAGTAGAATTAATTAAAAGGTATAAGAAGGGCACAAATCTTTTAGATATAGGTTGTGGTGAGGGTTTTTTCCTATGTAATGCCTCCAGGGCCGGGTACGTTGCTAAAGGAATTGAATTATCACAAGATGCCGCAGCATATGCCAAAAGGGAATTCGGCTTAGATATAGAAGCAAGAGCCTTTGAAGAACTGCAATTTCCAGAAAACTGTTTCGATATAGTCACCTTATGGCAAGTTCTTGAGCATCTCCCACACCCACTTGCCATTCTCAAAGAAGCCCACAGAATACTTGAACCAGGAGGCCTATTAATCGTATCAACTCCAGACATCGAAGGGATACCAGCAAGAATTTTCCGCAGAAAATGGTGGAATATAAGGAAGCTCCATATCAACCAATTTACCACAAAGACCCTTACAGATATCCTCCAAAATGCCGGGTTCAAAAATGTGTCCCCTGTCTCTTATAAGGAATCCATAAGCTTGCTTATGCTATTTATTCCAATGCTAAAATACCTGAAGATATACGAACCTTTAAAAGCTTTATTCCATCCTAGCTCTATTTCAGGTAAAATTATGAATAAGCTAGTATTACCGTACCCTTCAAGACTTGATAATTGCACTATGACTGGCTTCAAATAGTGAATTAAGTAACAACTGGTGTCTTGCCCGGATATAGCTTATGCCATTTCTCTAGAAGCTGCTCACGTGTTTCTTTATGATCAGGATCAGGAATGCAACAATCCACAGGACAAACCTCAACGCACTTAGATGATTCAAACCAGCCGACACACTCAGTACATTTATTGGGGTCAACAATGTAAATTGTCTCCCCCTCGCTAATGGCCTCATTTTTACATTCTGGCAGGCAAGCACCACAAGCAATACACTCGTCAGTAATTTTATACGCCACCTTTACATGACCTCCTTAAAATTTTATTTGCTTTATTTTAACACCTAGCCTTCCCTTTTTGAACCCCCAGGAATCCTTACTGAGAACTTTTCCCTCAGAGCAGTAGCAACATGGTCAGGGACCATGCCTCTAAGGCAACCTCCTAGCTTAGCTACTTCTTTAATCAGGCTAGAGCTAAGGAATTGATATTCAGAGCTTGTCATTAAACAAATTAGCTCGATATCCGGGGCCAGCTTTTTATTCATCAGCGCCATTTCAAATTCTCGTTCAAAATCAGAACTCGCCCTCAACCCCCGGATCATAACCTCCCCCTTTACCTCGCGAACAAAATCGACAGTGAGCCCACTAAAAGATTTAACACATACATTAGGCAAATCAGCTACAGCCTTTTCTGCCATATCCATCCTTTCTTCCAGGGAGAAAAGTAGCTGTTTACCAGGCTGAGCATAGATGCCGATAATTAACTTATCAAAAACGGCCAAGGCACGGTTGATAATATCAAGATGCCCGTTGGTAACGGGGTCAAAGGTACCAGGATAGACCGCTATTGTCATAGCTTAACCCTCCCTTTGGTAAATGGAAATAAAGGTATCACCATAGTGGCGTTGCTTAGCTAGATGCAATCCATCATAATCAGAACTTAGTGGAAAGCGATTTGCATGACAAACTACGATAGTAGTGTTTTCTCCTAATAATTTTGAGTTAGCTATAGTTGCCAACAAGTTACCCACAAAAGGGTCTGAGTAAGGGGGATCCATAAAGATGATATCATAATTATTACTAAGAAAAGCAACCGCTTTACTGGCGCTACAGCAATAAATATGGGCTTTGTCTAATAGCCTCGCCCTATCCAAATTGTATTTAATAATGTCACAGCATTTTCTACCCCGATCAACAAAATCGGCCCACTCCGCCTGGCGGCTTAAAGCTTCTATACCCAGAGCACCGCTGCCGGCATATAAATCAAGAACGCGATCCCAACAACTAACAGTATTCTCCAAAATAGAGAAAATAGCTTCCTTCACTACACCGGTTGTGGGGCGAATCAACTGCCCCGGGGGAGCTTTTAGCTGGGCCCCCTTGGCTTTACCACCAATAACTCGCATTTTTAGCCTTTGCTAACCCTTCAATATTTTATTATAATTTACCCATTGTTTCAACCGTGTCTATGTAGTTTGACTATAAAGAGTAGCATAATCTATAATTGGCTTAAGATTATGCAAGAGATATTGGACCTGGAGAGTTGAACATGAGTAATAGCTTTGAAAGGTTCTCCGAGGGAGCTCGTAAGGTGCTGATGCGTGCCCAAGAGGAGGCCAGGCGTCTAGGCCACAGTTACATTGATACCGAGCATATATTGTTGGGAGTAATAGCGGATGAATCAGGAATAGGGGCTAAAGTTCTAACCAATCTAAGTGTCCCACTGAATAAAGTGCAAGCAGCGGTGGAGTTTGTAGTTGGGAAAGGAGGGAAACAAACCACTGGAGAAGTTAGCCTCGCTCCTCGGGCTAAGAGAGTTATTGAACTTGCTGTTGATGAAGCACGCCGTTTTAATTCTAACTACATAGGCACTGAACACCTTCTACTCGGGTTACTGCGTGGAAGCGAAGGAGTGGCCAGTAATGTTTTAGAGAGTTTCGGCATTACTTTGGAGCGGGCACGTGATGAAGTCAATCGCGTTATGAGGCATGAAGCAATACATGCTCGTACTACTCGTAGTTCTACACGCACGCCAACACTGGATCAACTTGGAACAGACCTAACTGCCCTAGCCCGAGCGGATAAGCTTGACCCCATTATTGGCCGCACCAAGGAAATCGAGAGAGTAACTCAAATACTAAGCCGCCGTACCAAGAATAACCCAGCACTTATAGGTGAACCTGGCGTGGGCAAAACGGCTATCGTTGAAGGGCTAGCTCAGCGCATAGCAGCTGGGGATGTCCCCGAGGTATTACAGGGTAAAAGAATAGTCGCCTTAGATATAGGTGCACTGGTAGCCGGAACGAAGTATCGTGGCGAATTTGAAGAGAGACTGAAGAGAGTTATTGCCGAGGAGAAAGCTGCCGGCAATTGTATCGTATTTATCGATGAAATGCAGACTATTGTAGGTGCTGGAGCCGCTGAGGGCGCTGTCGACGCTTCTAGCATCTTAAAACCCTCACTGTCTCGTGGTGAAATACAATGTATTGGTGCTACCACCTTCGACGATTACCGCAAACATGTAGAGAAAGACCCGGCTTTGGAACGGAGGTTTCAGCCTGTCTTAGTAGCTGAACCTACTGTAGAAGAGACCCTGGAAATTTTGCGAGGCATCAAACATAGGTACGAGGAATTCCACCGCCTAATTATAAGTGATGAAGCCTTACAGGCAGCAGCTTCTTTGGCCGCCAAGTATATACCCGATCGCTTTTTGCCTGATAAGGCTATTGATTTAGTAGATGAGGCTAGCTCTCGGGTGCGCATCAAACATGGTAGCGCCCCCATTGGTTTAACCGAGGCGAGGCAAGCTCTAGAAAGCGTACGCAAAGAGAAGGAGTCAGCTATTGCCGCTCAACAGTATGAATATTCCGCTGAGCTGCGTGACCGCGAGCTCCAGCTAATAGAAAAGGTTGGCATGATGGAAAAAGAATGGCAAGTTAAGCAGGAGCTGGGCAAACCCACAGTTACTGCGGACAACATTGCCGAAGTGACTAGCATGTGGACTGGAGTCCCGGTGCTGAGATTGACTACTGATGAAACTAGCCGCCTTCTTCAAATGGAGGAGGCTTTGCACCGTCGCATCATTGGCCAGGATGAAGCTATAAACACCGTAGCCAAAGCGGTGAGAAGAGCTCGATCTGGCTTGAAAGACCCCCGACGTCCCATCGGTGCCTTCATATTTTTAGGGCCTACCGGAGTGGGTAAAACCGAGTTAGTCAAAACCCTAGCCGAATTCATGTTTGGCAGTGAAGATGCTCTAATCAGGCTTGACATGTCGGAGTTTATGGAACGTCATACCGTAGCTCGTCTGGTTGGAGCACCTCCTGGCTATATCGGCTATGAAGAAGGTGGTCAATTAACTGAGGCAGTAAGGCGCAAATCTTACAGTTGTATTCTTCTCGATGAAATTGAAAAGGCGCATTACGATGTATTCAATATGTTGCTCCAGATTTTCGATGACGGCCATTTAACCGATGCCAAGGGGCGTCGCGTTGATTTCCGCAATAGCATCATAGTTATGACTAGTAACATTGGCGCCGAGCTTATTAAGCGTGAGATGGGCATCGGTTTCGCCACTCATGTTGATAGCAAAGAAAAACAGCAAGTGGAATATGAAAAGATGAAGGAGAAGGTGCTTGGGGCAATGAAGAAAACTTTCCGCCCTGAGTTCCTCAACCGTATCGATGCCACGATTGTCTTTCACGCCTTAACTAAAGAACACATTCGTCAGATTGTTGACTTAATGCTTAACCAAGTTGCCATTCCACTGAGAGAAAAGAATATAACTTTAGAAATCACTGACACTGCTAAGGATTTTCTCGGCAGTAAAGGCTATGACCCTATTTTTGGAGCACGTCCTCTACGCCGTGTAATTCAGAATTTGGTTGAAGATCCTCTTTCCGAGGCTTTCCTACGGGGTGAATTCTTGCCCGGAGATACTGTGGTGGTGGACTGCGATGGTGAGAAAATTGTAATGAGGTCACTAGTTAAGGAAGCCACATAGAAATGGCACAAGAGGTGATTGAAGCACCGCTACCTGGGAAAATATTGCAAGTCAATGTTACTGTAGGTAATACTGTTGAGGAAGGCGGAGTAATTTGCACTATAGAGGCCATGAAGATGGAAAACCCTATATTGTCTCCAGTAAAAGGCTCGGTCATAGAAGTAGCAGTTTCACCAGAGCAGCTAGTTAAGACTGGAGAAAAGATAGCCGTTATTGAGTATTAACTATCTTAGCTAAATAATTTGAAACCTGTTCGGGGTAAATCCAAAAGTATTTTTGTTTGTCAGCAATGTGGTAAAGAAAGTGTCAAGTGGCTAGGGCGATGTCCTAATTGCCAAGCATGGAATAGTTTTGTAGAGACTACGGTTACTCTTTCTCGCGCTTCCCCTCATTGGCTTCCCACCAAGGAAAATAGACCCCAAGAGCTTTCTCAAGTAGAGATGAGCTCATTTCCTCGCTTTCACCTCGGCTTGGCCGAGATAGATCGGGTTCTCGGAGGCGGTTTAGTGCCTGGCTCTTTAGTACTCATTGGCGGAGAGCCAGGAATAGGTAAGTCTACGCTTCTACTTCAAGCTTCAGCCATGGTAGCTGAGAATAACAAGCCTGTAGCCTATGTTTCTGGAGAGGAATCTATTAATCAAGTCAAACTTAGAGCTGAGAGGTTAGGCATGGGTGGCAAAGGGCTTTTTATTCTTTCCGAAACCAATCTACCCGCCGTCTTGGGATGGCTAGAAGAGCTCTCACCTAGCTTAGTTGTCATTGATTCCATTCAAACTATGTATCTGGAAAATATATCTGGAACGCCTGGTAGCATTACCCAGATACGTGAATGCACACTAGAACTAATGTATTGGGCAAAACAAAATAATGTGTCGGCATTTATCGCTGGGCATGTGACTAAAGAAGGGGCTATTGCTGGGCCTGGAGCGCTGGAGCATATCGTTGACGTAGTGCTTTACCTTGAGGGTGAACCATTTAGTAGTTATCGAGTGCTACGGAGCGTAAAAAATCGCTTTGGCTCCACCAACGAGGTAGGTATCTTTGAGATGAGCCATAACGGGCTAGTAGAGGTAAGTAACCCATCTCAAGTTTTCTTATCTAAATATAGCGACGCCGCTATTGGCTCAGTTGTTGTGCCAACGCTTGAGGGAAGTCGTCCCTTACTGGTGGAGATTCAAGCTTTGACTACCCCCGCCAGTTTCGGTCCACCAAGGCGCATTGCTAACGGCATCGATTTTAATCGTCTTCTCCTGATTAGTGCTGTGCTCACTAAACGTGCTGGGATAAGGCTTTCTAACCAGGATATTATCGTTAACGTCACTGGCGGGCTGAAGGTCAATGAGCCAGCAGTTGATTTAGGAATTGCCTCAGCTATCGCCTCCAGCTTTCACGATAGTAAACCACTTCCAAAGTTAGTCGTTCTGGGAGAAGTAGGTTTAAATGGAGAACTCAGGGCTGTGCCACAGATAGAGAGGCGAGTTAGCGAAGCTATCAGATTAGGTTTTAAAGCTTGTCTCATGCCTAAACTTCCATCCCAGCTTTCTCTTGACTATGCCGATATCCAATTAATCCAGGCCAGCTCCGTAGCAGAAGCTCTACGTTTAGGCCTCAGCAAGAGTAAGTAAAATGTCATTGCGCGCTCTTCGTTTTTGCCATTCTGAGCCCTTCGCTTGTTGTGATTCTTCGATCGCTTCGCTCCCTCAGAATCTCGCTCAGGATAAACTCCGCGAAGAATCCTTGCGGTGCTCAGGACAGGCTCCGCGAAGCAATCTCAAAGTAGGAGCTATCATAGCTGCCGCTGGCAGCAGTCAGCGAATGGGCGATGTAGATAAAATCTTTGTCCCTCTCGGGGGCAAACCCCTACTAGCCTGGTCAGTGGATACTTGCCAACGATGTGACCTAGTTCAACAAATAGTCATCACTTTGAATAATAACAACTTTGAGTTGGGTCAGAAGTTAATGAAAGAAAGAGCTTGGTCTAAGGCTACTATATGCCTTGGTGGCGCACGGCGGCAAGATTCAGTGAAGGGAGGACTACGCCAGCTGAAGGACAGTGATTGGGCTATAATCCATGATGGAGCCCGCCCTTTTTTGACTTTAGATTTAATTCAGAATGGTTTGAAGGCAGCTATGGAAACCGGGGCCGCTATAGCTGCAGTGCCAGTGAAGGACACTATAAAGCTTGCCGATGATGCTGAATTAATTACAGAAACGCCTCAGCGTGATAAGTTATGGACAGCACAAACTCCGCAGATTTTCCGCTTTGGCATGATAACCGAAGCCTACAAGAAGGTTACCAATGAGGTTACCGATGATGCCGCTGCAGTGGAGCAGCTAGGATACAAGGTAAAGCTCTACATGGGAGATCCTAACAACGTAAAGGTGACTACAGCTCAGGATTTGGCACTGGCGGAGATCATTGCTCAAAACATGCTTTGAATCTTGCCCATGGTATTAAAAAGCAGCATCTAACAAAATATCGTTTCGTGTAATGAGATTGTCAGTCACGACAATGTTTCTCCATTGGCCAGCCAGCACATTGCTGGCGCCGACTAAGCGGGGCTATCGAGTGCTTTTGCCCGGTTCAGACTGAAGAATATGCAGCCTAACTTAAACTCCTCTTGTCGACCTTTGGGGGAACTGGTAGACTAAGAGTCACGATTGTTCCCAGGCTAGCTAAGGATTACCGTCTCCGAATCATCAGAAATTTGTGGTCTCTGCCACAGAAGCTGCATTGTAGAAGGTAGAAAACAGTTTGAAGCAAAGGCCAAGGTTCTTCTACGGTTGGACCGTCATAGCTGTAGCCTTTGTCATCATGGCGGTCGGCTATGCCCTCAGGAACTCCTTCTCCGTCTTCTATCCTACAATCGTGGAGAGGTTTGGTTGGGGGCGAGCCGACACCGCGTTGATGTTTTCCATCACTATGTTCGTTTACGGGTTGCTGTCACCTGTGGCAGGCAGACTAGTGGATAGACTTGAGCCAAGACTGGTTCTCTCGGTGGGCGCTTGCATTATGGGAGGAGGTATGGCCCTGTGCAGCCTAGCTACGAGTCAGTGGCAATTCTACCTCTTCTACGGGGTAATGGTGGGGGTTGGCCTAAGCATGATAGGCATCGCGCCTCTTAGCGCCGTAGTGTCGAACTGGTTTGTTACGAAGCGAGGCTTAGTTTTTGGTATTTTAGCTGCCGGCTTTGGCGCCAGCCTGATATCGGCTCCCATCGCCCAATTTCTAATTTCTAGCTTTGGCTGGCAAAATGCCTATGTCATCATAGGGCTTCTCTCCATTCTGCTTATTGTGCCAGTGTGTATCCTTTTCATACGTCGTAGCCCACAGGAGAAAGGGCTTTTGCCTGATGGCCTGCTGCAGGCGTCATCCGAGCCTCAAGCGGCGTACGGGTATCACGGAACAGTTAACTTTGGTGGGAAATGGGCTGGTACTACCTGGACACTTGCGCGGGCGGTTAAGAGTTATCATTTCTGGCTTCTCTTTCTGATTTTCTTTTCTGCCATGGGTGTGGGCGAGACAATAACGATAACTCATCAGGTGTATTTCTTCAGGGATGTGGGTTATGAGCCTATGCGAGCTGCCACCATATATAGCGTATTTGGCGTTGCATTCGCAGTCGGGAACTTATGCGGCTATTTTTCAGACCGCTTGGGGCGGGAAAAGGTCTTCATACCAGGTTCTTTGCTGAGCGCCGGAGCTGTATCCTTGCTATTCTTGATAACGGACACAACTCAAGCCTGGATGCCCTTCCTGTTTGCCGTCTCTCTCGGTTTGGGGTGGGGGGCTGCTGCACCGGTTTTGCTTGCCACAGTTGCTGACCTTTTTCAAGGGAGAAACTTTGGCTCCATCATGGGTTGTCTAATCCTAGGCTTCTCCCTGGGTGGTGCCATTGCCCCGTGGCTTGCCGGATTTCTCCACGACAGGACCGGTAACTACTTCGTTGCCTTCCTCATACTCTTAGGTTGCTTTGGAGCCTCTGCGGTGCTGATGTGGCTGATTGCCCCGCGGAAAATAAGGCCTGTTCCCCACCAGGCCCAACGCTAAATGCTCCTGTGCTCCTTTTGCACAGACTAGCCGGTCTTGGAAAGCTTTGTAAGCCCCATATCGTATAATGTAGTTGAAGGCAGGCCGGGGAGTGGGCAAGTCCAGTGGACCTCGAAAGAGGTGTGTGTATGAGTGAGAGTAGATGGTGCTTTGTCTAGATGAAGTAGCCTTCAAGACGAGGGCAGGGCCAGTCAGTGAATGGCCCCATTTCATCTCTGACGGGCGGTAGGATGCGCAGGGATTGCACAGTAGGGCGAATTGTTTAAAGAGTAATAACCCTTGACACGACAGCTCAGCTACCACTAATATCCTTTACTGAGCAGTATCAATTTTGCAACTAGCGCTAAACCAAAATCAAGTTCCCTCGTTATCTATATTGACAGGCTAAAATAAGGGGGAATAAAAATAAAATCAAAGCTAACCTTAGTGTTGATTATTACTGCCATGGCAACATTGCTGTTCGCTTGTGCCCCCGCCTCAAAGCAAGTACCTGTCGAGGTTTCCTGTGACGACTTCTACAAGAACAATCACATTAGCAAAGAAGTTCAAGTTGCTTCTGGCGACTCGTTTGTAGTAACTTTGTGTTCTAACCCCTCTACAGGCTTCCAGTGGTCAGAGACGGCGCAAATTAGTGACCAAACTGTACTACAACAAATTGGTCATGAATATGTGGCTCCCGAAGCCAAAGGTGATAAGCCTCCTGCACCAGGGACTCCTGGTCAAGAAACATGGACATTCAAGGCTCTAGAGAAAGGCACAAGCGTTATATCCATGGAATATAGCCGACCTTGGGAAGGTGGTGAGGAGAGAGAGTGGACATTCGAATTAACCGTAGTTGTTAAATAGAGTACCACAAAGATAACAGCACGTATCGCCTACCCACAAGGTAACAGAAGCTTTGACTTGTTCAATCGGGCAAAACAATCGTCCATTTTGTTCAATATGCTTAGGGAGTGGGAAAACCAAGAAGCTGTCTTACAAAGTTTAGGTGTATACTAATAATGATTTTGGGGGATATAAGCGGCTTTCGGCACAGACATAGCATGTTTTGAGCATAGCGAAGGGTCTCAAATGGAAAGAGAGCTAAGAGTCGGCATCGGCTATGATAGCCACCCTTTAGCTGCAGGGCGCAAGCTAGTTTTGGGAGGTATTGATATTCCCTATGATAAAGGGTTGCTGGGGTGGAGCGATGCTGACGTGGCAACTCACGCTATGATAGATGCTTTATGTGGCGCCGCTGACCTTGGTGATATCGGCACTCAATTTCCTCCCGAGGAGCCAGAACATGAAGGCATCTCCAGTTTAACTTTACTGAACAGAGTTCATGAATTAGTTAAAGCAAAAGGCTTTAGTGTGGCTAATATTGACACTACTATTATTGCCCAGCGTCCTAGACTTACACCTTTTATCCCTGAGATGCGAAAACGCATTAGCCAAGCTTTAGGTATTGAGCCAACAAAGGTAACAATCAAGGCCACCACCACTGACGGTTTAGGCTTTATCGGCCGGGAAGAGGGAATAGCGGCTCAGTCTATAGCCTTAATCACCAGCATTTCATAACTTGGTTTATTTTCTTTCCAGTAAATTACAAATTTAACTGTCTTTCCTTGTATTAAGTAACTCTCACTTTCCCTGCGGAGCTTTTTAAAGTCCATCGATTCCAAGAAGGCTTTGAGAAGCTCGATTCTCGATTGTAGTTCTTTATCCTCTTGTTTACCTTCCATAAACCTGTTTACCGAACCCCAGTATTCCTCTTTGGCTACAGTTTCTATGCAATGGGAAAGGCTGGGGAAAAGCTCCATACAAACCATATCCTAATTTGTATCACCACCTGAGAATATTTTCAAAATTTGACAATTTTATGCCTGGTTGTTAGACTTATTATTGACATATGTTCATAATCACTAGTGAAAATGAGGTGATCTTTGATGTCTAGACCGGTGAAGTTGCGATATGTCGCTCAGCTGCCGACCGCGGGTTCCTTTAGGCCGGTGGGGATTCCTGTGAGTAGTTTACAAGAGGTTCATCTTTCACTTGAGGAAGCTGAATCCATCCGCCTCAAGGATTTAGAGGGATTGGAGCAGGAGGAATGTGCTGAAAGGATGCATATCTCCAGACCGACTTTCCATCGCATACTGGAGTCAGCTCACAGGAAAGTGGCCGATGCCTTAAACAATGGCAAGGCAATTCAAATCGAAGGAGGTAACTTTGGCTTACCTCAAAGTCGCTTTAAGTGTAACAACGACGGACACGAATGGAATGTGCCCTTTGAGACTCTAGCCCGCCGGCTTCCCTTATCTTGCCCAGCGTGTTCCAGCGTGAACATCCAGCCTGTGCCTCTACCCCCTTTTGGTTGGGGTAGAGGGCGAGGCAGAAGATTTCACCGTGGCAGATGGCGATGAAATAAAAAGAGAGGAGGTGAAAAAAGATGCCGTTTGGAAGAGGTTGGTTTGGCTGGGGAGGTGGTTGGGGCAGGGGTTTTGGCAGAGGTTGGGGAAGAGGTTTTGGCAGGGGTTGGGGTAGAGGGTGGTTTGGTTGGGGTAACCCCTATGTCTGGGGTTGGCCTGGGTATGGCACGCCTTACGGTTATCCTTACGGAGGATACGGATTTGGCTACCCATACCATGGTTACAGTCCAGCGCCGCCCTACGGATACTACCCATGATAAGGCTATTTAGCAAAGGAGAAAGGAGGTGATTGAGAATGCCGTTTGGAGATGGAACTGGACCAATGGGACTGGGGCCAATGACGGGAAGAGGAGCAGGCTTCTGTGCTGGTTTTGGCAGGCCTGGATTTACTAATCTTATTCCTGGAAGGCGGTCCGGCTTTGGTCGGGGAATGCGTTACGGATATCCCTATGCTGGCGGGTATGGAGGAGCCACTCCTTATATGGGATATGGCTATCCCTACTATGGCAGGGGCTATACTCCGTCCTATGGATACCCTTATGCATACCCACCACGCTGAGCTAATTAACCTGAAAGAATAAGAAAATTTTTTAAGGAGGTGCTAAAATGTGGCCTTGGTTTGGATGGAATCCCTCGGGATATGGAATGCCTTATGGATATCCCTACGGAGGATATGGTTATGGTTATTCGCCCTGGGGAGCTATGCCTAAGGGAGAAGAGATAAGGATGCTTGAAGATCAAGAGAAATGGTTGACAAGCGAACTGGACGGAGTGAGGAAGAGGCTGGAAGAGCTTCGCAAATAAAGAAAAGGGACTGGTGTATAATATCTAAATTAGGAAAGGAGGTGAATTATGCCAGGATTTGATGGAACAGGACCCCGTGGGATGGGTCCAATGACAGGAGGAGGAAGGGGTTTTTGCAGTCCTTGGGGTATAGGGCGAGGGTATGGGTTTAGAAGAGGGTATGGGTTTAGAATGGGGATGCCTTATCCTATGGCTGGTCAATGGTCAGGGGCGCCAGCTCCAGGAGCTTATGGTAGCCCCGCGGCTATGCCCTATGGATATCCTTATGGAGGTAACCCCTATGCTGGAGGTATGCCGTATGGTGGCTACAGTGGAGCACCTATGGGAACAGCATCAGGAGCAGACCCCTACGCTCCACAGATGACTCGAGAGCAGGAGCTTGATTTCCTGAGAAACCAGGCTGAGGCAATAAAAGGGCAACTGGAGCAAATTGATGCTAGAATAAGGGAACTAGAGACTGAAGAATAAGAAAGGAGATATACCATGAAAATCGCCATTACAGCGACTGGCCCTAGCTTAGATGCTGAGGTAGATGCCCGCTTTGGTCGTTGCCAATACTTTGTTATTATTGACCCACAAAGTATGGAGTTTGAGGCTTTGGAGAACTCCAGTGCTGCGGCGGCTGGTGGAGCTGGCATTAGCACAGCCCAGATGATTGCCAACAAAGGAGTGGAGGTAGTTCTCACGGGGAATTGCGGACCTAATGCCTACCAGACATTATCCGCCGCAGGTCTTCAGGTGATAACCGGCGTCGCCGGCAGGATAAGAGACGCTGTTGAAGCCTACAAGGCAGGCAGCCTTCAACCAAGCGCCCAATCCAGTGTAGCTGCTCATTTCGGAATGGGAGCCACTCCCGGTATGGGCATGGGGATGGGCATGGGCCGTGGTATGGGTATGGGCAGAGGTATGGGAATGGGCCGTGGCATGGGTATGGGTAGAGGAATGGGGATGACGCCTATGGCAGGGCCAGCACCTCAGGCAATGAATCCGGAGCAAGAAATAGAGATGCTTAGAAGCCAAGCACAGACGCTAGGGCAGCAATTGAGCGAAATCCAGCGCCGCCTTGAGGAGCTAGGGAAAGGGAAGTAAGGAGGTACACCATGCCCATCTATGAGTATCAATGCGCCCAGTGTGGAGAGAAGTTTGAGGTTCGTCAAGCAATTGGTGAAGGTGGCTCTGGTTTAAGCTGTCCTAAATGCCATGCCCCAAAACCTACAAAGCTCTTTTCCTCGTTCTTTAGCTCCGGCTCAAGCGTAACTAAGTTCTCGGAAACAAGTTGCCCCACTTGCAGCTCTGGAATCTGCGGGCTTCCGCCAATGGAGTAAAACAAAAACGATTCTTAGTGGAGGTGATTTATGCCTAGAGGAGATGGCACAGGGCCTTATGGTCAGGGACCAGGAACAGGTAGGGGAATGGGACGAGGTGTGGGTACAGGCAGAGGAAGAATGGGAGGAAACCGTCCTGGAGCAGGTCCCACCGGGGATTGTGTTTGCCCTGGTTGTGGGACTAAGGTTCCGCATCAAGCAGGCGTTCCTTGCTATGACTTGAGTTGCCCTAAATGCGGCACAAAGATGATTCGAGAATGATAATTTCTGTTGCCAGCGGCAAAGGCGGCACGGGGAAAACGCTGGTGGCTACCAGTTTAGCTCTTTCCCTTAAGGGTAAGGGCAAAGTGCAGTTACTAGATTGCGATGTAGAGGAACCTAATGCTCATATTTTTCTCAGGTCAACCACAAACCAAAGCCAACCTGTATTCCTCCCTATTCCCAAAGTAGACGAGACAAAATGCACCTATTGTGGCAAATGCGCTGAAGTCTGCGCCTATAATGCCATTGCGGTAATCAAGCAAAAGGTACTTGTTTTCCCTGAGCTATGTCATGGCTGTGGAGCGTGCTCTTATCTATGCCCCGAGTCCGCTATTACCGAAGAAGGGAGAGAAATAGGAGTGGTGGAAACGGGCAGCTTGGGAAATATCGAGTTTATTCAAGGGAGGCTTGCTATTGGCGAACCAATGGCTCCACCTATAATTAGAGAGGTGAAAAGGCACATTGACTCTACCAAAGAGGTCATCATTGATGTCCCCCCAGGCACTTCTTGCCCTGTGGTAGAAGCAGTTAAAGATAGTGATTTCTGTCTCCTTGTGACTGAGCCCACACCTTTCGGTTTGAGTGACCTTTCACTGGCAGTGGAAGTAACGAGAAAATTGGGAATCCCATCTGGAGTAGTAATTAATCGTGTTGGGGTTGGGGATAGTAAAGTTGAGCAATATTGCCACGAGCAAGGAATACCCATCTTGCTGAAAATTCCGCTAGATAGAAAAATTGCCACACTCTATTCCAAAGGAATTTCCTTGATAGAAGGAATGCCTAGGTGGCGCAAGGCCTTCCTCAGGCTTTTCCAAGACATCAAAAAAATAGTCTCAGCTAGTCAGGTGATGTAGCCTATGGATTGGCAGGAAGTTGCCCTAGACGGTGAAACACACGTCAAAAGGATAACAGATATGCATGAAGAGCTTGGGTTTGAGGTTCGCCTTGAAGAAGTTAAACCAGAGGAAGTGGAGCAGTGCACTAAGTGTCTACAGGAGAGAGGTGAGAAAATCTATCGAGTCTATACGCGACGAGAGAAAGAAGATGATAACTAGATGAAAGAAGTAGTGGTGCTCAGCGGCAAAGGAGGCACAGGAAAGACAGCCATAGTAGCTTCCTTCGCTGCTTTAGCTCAAAGCAAGGTATTGGTTGATTGTGATGTGGACGCTGCTGACCTTCACCTTCTCCTCGAACCACAAATTAAAAAGGAAAACGAGTTTTGGAGCGGGCAAGTTGCCTTTATTGACAAAGAAAAATGCACTGAGTGCGGACTTTGTCAGGAAGTATGCCGTTTTGGAGCGATAAAAGATTATGTAGTTGATGAGATTTCCTGTGAAGGTTGTGAGCTATGTTCTCAAATTTGCCCTGTTGATGCTATCACCATGAGACCTTGCATGGCTGGGCATTGGTTTATTTCTGACACACGCTATGGCACTCTCGTCCACGCTAGGTTAGGAATCGCTGAGGAAAACTCCGGCAAGTTAGTGACTTTAGTTCGGAACAATGCTAGACTCATAGCTGAGAAAGGAGATCTCGATTATATCATCAGCGATGGTCCCCCGGGGATTGGCTGTCCGGTTATTGCTTCTTTATCTGGAGCGAGCCTAGCGCTTTTAGTAACCGAGCCAACATTATCAGGAATCCACGACCTTGAACGTGTAATTGGCGTCTGCCGCCACTTCGGCATTCCTGCCTTGATTTGCATAAATAAATATGACATTAACGAAGAGAATTCCTGCCGCATTGAAAATTACTGTCATAAAGAAGGGATAGAGGTAGCTTCGAAGATTCCCTTCGATAACGTAGTAACCGAGGCAATTGTTCGCGGGATGCCCGTAGTGGAATATTCCAAAGGCAAGATCACTCAAGAGATAGGGTCACTATGGCAGCGCCTCATGCGGACACTGAAGTGAGAAATGTTAAGGAGGTAAAGTGAAAAAGGTTGATGTAGTAGTTATTGGAGGCAGCGCAGGGGGCATACCAGCAGCGATAAGTTGCCGCAGGCGGTATCCGGACAAGAGTGTGCTTCTAATTCGCAAAGAGGAGCAGGTATTAATCCCATGTGGCATACCGTATATTTTCGGAACTGTAGGCAGTCCTGAGAAAAACCTGATTTCTGATGCAATGCTTGAGAACAATGGCATCGAGCTTACTATTGGTGAAGTAAGGGAAATAGATAGGGATAAGAAGCTGGTTTCCATAGCTGGTGGGAAGACAGTCAGCTATGATAAGCTTGTTTTGGCTACTGGTTCCTCACCTATGATTTTGCCCATCCCTGGCGTAGATAAAGAGAACGTCTTTTCCGCAATAAAGGATGTTGCTTATCTGAGCAATATGCTGGACAAGGTCAATAAAGCTAAGGACATTATAATAATTGGTGGTGGTTTCATCGGTGCAGAATTCGCTGACGAGTGCAAGAAAAACCGCGATAATAGCGTCAGCATTATAGAGATGCTTCCCTGTTGCTTGCAGCTAGCCATTGACGAGGAATTCTGCATTGAGGCTGAGAAGGCGCTTACAGAAAAGGGAATCAAGGTTCTGACTAATAAAAGAGTGGAAGCTATCCTTGGTAATAAGCAGGTTAACGCTGTTAGATTAGCTGACGGCCAGGAGCTAAAGGCTGACATGATTATCGTCGGAGTAGGGGCCAGCCCGAATACTGAATTGGCTGAGAAGGCTGGGCTCCAAATAGGACCAACAGGAGCCATTGCCGTTGACCGATTTATGCGTACTATTACCGACCCAAATATATTTGCCTGTGGTGACTGCGCTGAAAAATATTCCTTCTTTAGCGGTAAGCCGAGCCACATCATGCTTGCCTCTATTGCTGGAGCCGAGGGACGTATAGTTGGAGCTAATCTCTTTAATACCTGCTATCGCAACCCTGGTGAAATTGGCGTGTTCTCTACCATTATTGGTGAACAAGCATTTGGCTGGGCTGGCTTAACTGAGAGAACGGCGAGGCAAGAAGGCTTCGATGTAGTAACTGGCGAAGCAACAGCGCCCGATAGACACCCAGGGACCATGTCAGGAGCAACCTCCACAAAAGTAAAACTGATATTTTGCAGCTCTAGTGGCTTACTCCTTGGTGGTGGAGTCTCAGGGGGCAGGGGCACAGGTGAGTTAACAAATATCATCAGTGCCTGCCTTCAGCATAGAATGACTGCTTACGAAGTTTGTCTATTTCAAATGGGCACTCACCCTGCTTTAACCGCATCGCCGATGGTCTATCAATTGGTGAATGCTGCAGAGCTTGCGGTCAAGGCGATGGCAAAATAATACCTTAATGAAGGAAGGTAAAGATGCCAATTTATGAATATAAATGCTTGGACTGCGGAAAAATCTCAGAAGTATTCCTTCGCAGTCCTAATTGCGAAAGTGTTAGATGCCCAAACTGCGGCAGTAAGAACCTGGAGAGACTTTTGTCTGCTTCCTGCAATATAAGGATGAGTGCCTCTACGCCAGGTAGAACTTGCTGTGGCAGAACGGAGCGCTGTGAGACGCCTCCTTGTTCCAGTGAGGGGGTTTGCCGCAGAGATTAAGTGGAAAGCAGCTATAGCGCCAAAGGAGGATTAAAAGTTGAGATATGCAGTGCCTATATCAGATAACAAAGTGGCTACGCATTTTGGCCATTGTAGCCATTTTGCTTTTTTTGACGTTGATGAGACGCGGAACGCCATTATAACGAAGGAGGTAATAGCTTCACCAGGACATCAACCTGGACTCCTTCCTGCCTGGCTTGCTGAGGAAGGAATTTCTGTTGTTATAGCTAGCGGCATGGGCTCCAGAGCTCAAAGCCTTTTTCAAGAGAATCGCATTGAGATTGTTATTAATGCCTTGGAAGATGACCCTGAGAAAGCTGTTCTAGATCATATAAGAGGCACATTAGCAACAGGCGATAATATATGCGACCATTAGAGCAAAAATTCGAGATGCAGCAGGATAGTGCCAACGTCATAAGCGTTTCAGGACTCACTAAATACTACGACGGCCTCCTTGCTGTAGATGGTATCGATTTCGAAGTGAAAGAGGGTGAGGTGTTTGGTTTCTTAGGGCCTAACGGAGCAGGCAAGACCACCACCGTCCGCATGCTCACTGGGCTTTCCCAGCTTAGTGCTGGCACAGCTCAGGTTCTTGGCCATGATATTAGAACAGGAATTACTCTGGCCAAAGGGGAATTCGGCGTTGTGCCCGAAGTATCCAATTTGTATGATGAGCTTACAGCTCTAGAAAACTTAGTCTTTATGGCGCAACTATATGGGGTTCCCAGTGATGAGAGGGTAAAGCGAACAGAGGAACTTCTTAAGACCTTTGGTCTCTTTGAGAAGAAAGGGGCTCGCTTTAGCACACTTTCCCGCGGTATGAAGCGAGCAGTAACTATCGCCGCTGCTCTGATTCACAGACCGAAGTTGCTATTTCTTGATGAGCCCACTGTGGGTCTTGATGTAGTCAATGCACGCTCCCTCCGCTCACTAATCCAAAAGCTCAACCATCAAGGTGTCACTATCTTCCTAACCACCCATTACCTGGAGGAGGCGGACCTTCTTTGTGACCGCATTGCTATCCTAGTTCGGGGCCAAGTGGTGGCGCTAGATACCCCGGATAATTTGAAGCAGCTGGTCAAGTCAGAGCCAGCTTGCGAAGTCCGCTTTGCTCCTACGCCTGAGGGAGTAATCAGCGAACTTGAAAAGCAAAGGGGTATCCACCGTGTAGAAAGCTTAGGGGACAATATGCGCCTCTATGGAGAAGGTATGCCTTCCCTCACTAAGGCCATTTTCAAATATGGCAGTCAAAAGGGACTGGAGATTGCTTCCATCAGCTCAGTAAAACCAAGCCTAGAGGATGCCTTTATCCAGCTTACCGGGATGGACTTGGAGGTAATGCTCGCAGAGAAGGGAGGTCGGTGAAAAATGTGGAAGGATAACTTACGAGGTATATATTACATTGCAATTAAAGATATGAAGACCTATTATCTCAAGCCTCCCGCTATTAGCTGGGGAATTGTCTTTCCTCTTGTCTGGATACTCGCCTTCTATCTCAGAAACCCCCAGGACTTCAGGGAGCTGGTGCCTGGGCTGATTGCCATGACCGTCCTTTTCAGCACTACTGCTGCCGAGGCAGTGGTGATCAATTTCGAGCTCCGGCTTGGCTCTCTGGAAAGATTACTCCTGGCACCCATCAGTTTGTCTGCAGTGCTCCTGGGGAAAATACTTGGTGGGGTTATCTTTGGCTTCATGATGACCGCCATAGTAACGCTGAGTTCGGTGTTTGTCTTTGGACTCCAGGTCAACACATTATATCTTGTGTTAATTCTTATCCCATCTCTTTTCGCTTTCTCATCTCTGGGCGCTCTGTTATGCGTTTTAGTGAAAGAAGTATTCGAAGCTCAAACCCTGCTCAATTTGCCTCGATTTCTGATGATATTTCTTTGTGGCGTTGTCTACCCTGTTTCAGCTCTGCCACCAGCGCTCAAGCATTTCGCCTATGTGCTGCCTCTGACCTACACTGTTGAGGGTGTGCAGCAGTCCTTGGGATCAGTTCAGAGTGGCAATATTATTCTGGATGTTTTCGTGCTCATAGCTTTTACCCTGGCTTTCATCTTTCCCGCAGTAAAGTTGCTGGCCAAGAAGTTTGCCTAGGGGAATCTATTTTGGAGGGGAATTATGTCTATAGAAGAACAAGTCAGAAAAAGTTTGGAAAAGATGCCTGTCCCTGGAGTAATGCGTAGCTTTGGGCAAATGAACTTGGTTCGAAGCATCGAAGTCAAGGACGGCAAAGCAAAAATCGTCCTGGCTTCGACTGGTATCCCCAACCAGTATCATAGTTGGCTCAAGGACAAAGTAGCCAGAACAGCTAACGAGCTTCCTGAGGTGGCAGAAGCCGTTGTTGAGCTTACAGAAATAAAGCCTAAAGAGCTTAACCAATTTCAGCACACAATAGCAGTGATGAGTGGCAAGGGAGGGGTAGGTAAATCTTTGATAGCTGGCTTGTTAGCTAGTTCTTTTGCCCGAGAAGGCAAGGATGTTGGCATACTTGATGCTGACATCACCGGTTCCAGCATTCCTAAGATGTTTGGCTTGAATGTTCATCCCAGCGGTAGTGAAACAGGCATTTTACCTATATCATCGAAGTCTGGAATTGAGGTCATGTCTATGAACCTTCTATTGCCCAGCGAAGATGAAGCTGTTATCTGGCGAGGTCCTCTCATGTCCCGAGCCATCACCCAGTTCTGGGAGGAGGTGGTTTGGGGCAAACTTGATTATCTCATAATAGACTTGCCACCCGGCACTGGAGATGCCCCATTAACAGTAATGCAAACGGTACCGCTCTCCGGGGTAATTGATGTTTTTACTCCCCAGGACTTAACCACAATGATAGTAAGGAAAGCAGTGAAAATGGCGAGGAAAATGAATGTTCGCGTGCTGGGTGTGATAGAAAATATGAGCTATTTGTTGTTATCGGAAACAGGAAAGAAACTGGAAATTTTTGGCCGAAGCAAAGCAGAAGAGATGGCTAAAACTTCTGAAGCTCCGCTCTTAGGGCGATTGCCCATCGATCCAGAGTTAGCCAGGCTATGTGATCAAGGCGAAATTGAGAAGTATAGTTCAGATGCCATATCTGAAATCTTTGCTAGCTTAGTTGCTGTTCTGAATGAGAGAAAATAATTCACCCGTCACCCTGAGCCGAAGCTCTGAGCGAAGCGAAGAGGCAAGCGAAGGGTCTCAGGGATTCTTCGCCCTGCTCAGAATGACATCAGGAGTTGCCAAACAAAGTGAAGGGTAGCTATATATTGCTAGTTGAGCTTGCTAGTGAGAAGAATGCCCTCATAGGTAAGCTTGGCTATCTCTTTCTTCCCAAAGCTTTTTATGCCTATGTTGGTTCAGCTATGAATGGGCTTGAGGCAAGGTTAGCTCGACATCTACGGAAGGAGAAAGGGCTTCATTGGCACATTGATTACCTATTGAAAGAAGCCGAAATTGCGGACATAATCTTATGTTTTGGTGAGCCCTTCGCTTTCTGTCATTCTGAGGGAGCAAAGCGACCAAAGAATCCCGTTCAGGGTAAACTCCGAATGGAATGTTTCTTAGCCCAAGCATTAGCTAAGGAATTCCAATCCATTCCTGGCTTCGGCTTGAGCGACTGCAAATGCCAGAGCCATCTTTATTTTGGTAGCCCAGAGGATAGGCTAAAGGCAAAGGTCACAGAAACGATTAACAAAGCAAACATCGCCTATAAAATCCTTCCCGAAAGGAAGAGTTAGCGCTATGGCAGGTTTTGATGACTCCTTTAAAGAGCTAGAGGAATCTATTATGGAGGATATTCGGAGGATCTACTCCGGGAAAGTGATCGACCATTTTCTTAACCCAAGAAATTTTGGCCAGATCCAAGCTCCTGATGGATTTGGGAGGGTAACTGGCCCCTGCGGGGATACCATGGAGATATACCTTAAGACGAAAAATGCTAAGGTTACCAATGCCACCTTCTGGACTGATGGTTGTGGCCCCAGTATCGCCTCTGGCAGCATGGTTACTGAGCTAGCCAAAGGAAAGAGCATTGCCGCGGCTCAAAAAATCACCCAGGATGATGTCCTGAACGCCTTAGGAGGGCTCCCTGAGGAGAGCCTTCACTGCGCCCTCTTGGCGGCAAACACGCTTAGGGAGGCGGTCAAGGACTATTTAGCTTTCAAGAACGAACCATGGAAAAGAGCTT
>CAYTBB010000012.1:0-29933 GCA_964435965.1 uncultured Dehalococcoidales bacterium | reverse complement strand
GGCTTATTGAGTATAACTTCAACCGCCCGCACCAATCTCTTGCCTATCTTGCTCCTGTAGAGTATATTGAAAGGGAACTTGCTAAGATCCGTAGTCCAGTGTTACCTATGTGGTCAGCCAGCACACCCTCTTGATTTCTTTATTAAAGTAGGATACAATCTTGCGTTTGCGATATGAAAATCGCTATTAGTGGCAAAGGAGGGGTAGGCAAGACAATGTTAGTATCCTTCCTTTCTACTATATTTGCCAAGTCTGGTTATGCTGTCCTAACAATAGATGCTGATCCAAATGCCAATCTGGCAAACACCCTTGGCTTCCCACACCCGGACAAGATAAAACCTATATCTGAGATGGGTGACCTTATTGAAGAAAGGACAGGGGCACCCCCTGGTAAAGTGGCAGCCTACTTCAAATTAAATCCTAAAGTCAATGATATACCGGATAAATATTGTGTTGAACATAAGGGGATTCGCTTGATGGTAATGGGTCGGTTAAAAAAGGGTGGCAGTGGCTGCTATTGCCCCGAAAATGCCTTATTACAAGCCTTGATTACCCACTTGCTTTTGGAAAGGGATGAACTTGTCATCATGGATATGGAGGCTGGGGTAGAACATCTAGGACGAGGGACAGCGAAGGCAGTGGATAAGCTAATTATAGTAATAGAGCCAAGTAGAAGAAGCGTGGAAACAGCTTACCGGATAAGAGAGTTGGCAAAGGATATAGGTTTACAAAATATTGGTGTTGTAGGTAATAAAATTCGAAGCGAGAAAGACAAAGATGCCCTCATTTCCAGCATGCCAGGCTTCGAATTCCTCGGCTTTATCCCCTACGACCAAGCCATAGCAGAAGCCGACCTTGCCGGTTTTCCTCTGGTCAATTCGAGTCAAAGAGTCATGAGTGAGGTAGAGGACATTGTTGCTCGAATTATTGAACCAACACTATATAGGACAGCGTAAATGAGAGTGTTTAGAAACATAGTGCGTGGCTTTAGCCTCGTGCACCACCCCCATTACCAAAGAAGGGGTGGTGTTCAAGAAGAAGAATGCCCTCTCCACCTTCCCTCTTATTTGGCAGAGGATGGGTGGGCTTCCTTCATAAGGGTCGCACTACGAGAATCCAGACGAGGCAAATCCAGTTTTCAATCTGAGACGAAATTAGACAGCTTCAAAAGGGAAAGGAGATGACGTGTCACTAAGATACTGAACGAGTACAAATTTGGTTTTAATTAAGGCTACACAGCCAAAAATATTAATCAAAATTCAATAAGGAGGTTACTAATGCCTTACGATGCTACAAAAATGAAAGACTGGCAGATTGCAGAAGCAGCTGAAGAGAACATGCCAACCACTGATGAGTGGCGGGAAAGACTCAACCTGCAAAAGGATGAGATCATTTCTTACGGGAGGCTATGCAGACTCAATTTCCTGAAGATTATCGAGCGTCTCAAGGACAAGCCAGACGGGAAATATATTGAGGTAACTGCTATAACGCCTACACCACTAGGTGAGGGAAAAACGACAACCACCATGGGTATCCTGGAGGGCTTGGGCAAGCGAGGCAAAAATGTCGGCGGCTGTATACGCCAGCCCTCGGGTGGTCCGACCATGAATATCAAAGGAACCGCTGCTGGCGGTGGCAATGCTCTGCTCATTCCCATGACCGAATTCTCTATGGGGCTTACCGGCGACATCAACGACATAACGAATTCTCACAACCTGGCTATGGTGGCGCTTACCGCCAGAATGCAACATGAGCGCAATTACAATGATGAGGAACTAGCCAAGCGCAGTAGGATGCGCCGCTTAGACATTGACCCCACCAGGGTGGAATTGGGCTGGGTAATGGACTTCTGCGCCCAGAGCCTCAGGCATATCATCATAGGCCTTGGCGGCCGCATGAACGGCTACACTATGGAGTCCAAATTCGCTATCTCCGTGAGCTCTGAATTGATGGCCATGCTATCCATTGTCACGGATCTGGCAGACCTACGCCAAAGAATGGATAACATTACCCTAGCCTTTGATAAGAAGGGTAATGTTATCACCACCAGCGACCTTAAGGTGGGAGGTGCTATGACTGCGTGGATGCGCAACACCATCAACCCCACCCTAGCTTGCACGGTGGAGTATCAGCCCTGCATGGTGCATGCTGGCCCCTTTGCCAACATCGCCGTGGGCCAGTCCTCCATCATCGGTGACCGCCTCGGCCTGAAAATGTTCGACTACCATGTTACCGAGAGTGGCTTCGGCGCAGACATCGGCTTCGAGAAGTTTTTGAACGTCAAGTGCCGCTTGAGTGGGCTCCGGCCACACGTGTCGGTGCTCACCACCACCATCAGGGCGCTGAAGATGCACGGCGGTGGACCAAAGGTGGTAGCCGGCCTACCTTTACCCGAATCCTATTCCAAAGAGGATCTGGGACTCTTGGAGAAGGGCCTTCCTAATATGCTGCACCATATCAATACCATCAGGATGGCAGGCATCAATCCGGTGGTTTGCATTAACGCTTTCCCTACGGACACCAGGGAAGAAATCGCCATGGTGCGAAAAGCGGCTGAGGCAGCAGGGGCACGCTGTGCCGTGTCCACTCACTGGGCCAATGGCGGCGACGGTGCCCTGGAGCTGGCCGATGCGGTTATGGAAGCCTGCCAACAGGAGCAGGAACTCAAATTCCTCTACCCCATGGAAATGAAGTTGCGGGAGCGGGTAGACAAGATTGCCAAAACAGTCTATGGAGCTGATGGCGTGTCGTGGACCCCTGATGCCGAAGCCAAGGCTAAGATGCTCGAGTCCGAACCCAAATATGATGAATATGCCACCATGATGGTGAAGACCCACCTGAGCCTGACACATGACCCAACTATTAAGGGTGTCCCCAAGGGGTGGACTCTGCCCATCCGCGATGTGTTGATTTATTCCGGAGCGAAATTCCTCTGCCCCTGCGCCGGGACAATCAGCCTGATGCCAGGGACCAGCTCTAACCCTGCCTTTAAGAGGGTAGATATCGATACAAAGACCGGCAAAGTACAGGGGCTCTTCTAAGGGAAGACAAGCTTAACTTGAGAGGATAAAATTTCGGTGCTATAGCTATCAATTTGATGGTAAAAACGAAGAGTATTTCTTTAACCATTGACGGCAAAGAAATAACTGCCGCCGAGGGGGAGAAGATATTATGGGCGGCGCTGGATAATGGCCTTTATATACCCAATCTTTGTGCCATACGGGAAAGGAGCGAGCCCATGGCCGCTTGCAGACTTTGCTTCGTGGAAGTAGAAGGCAAAGATATGCCAGTTACCGCCTGCACTGAGCCAGTGGCAGAGGGCATGGTAGTTAATACTAAAGGACTGAAGGCCTTGAGACTAGCTCGCACCGCGTTTGAGCTGGTTTTAGCCAGCCAACCTGTGGATTGCGCCCATTGCCCTAAGAATGGTTCTTGTGAACTTCAGCAGATAGCCAAATATCTTGGTGTAAAGCTTAAGACAAAGAGGTTCAGAAAAGTTCTGCCGGCTCTATCAATAGATTCCAGCAGCCCGGTATTTATCTATGACCCCAATAAGTGTGTCCTCTGCGGCAGATGTGTCTGGGTATGTCAGGAAAAGCTGGGCATAGGAGCTATTGGCTTTGCTTACCGTGGCTTCCGAAGAATGGTCGCCACCTTTGCCTATGAGCCCATTGGCGAATCTAATTGTCAGGGCTGCGGCGAATGTGTTACCCTTTGCCCTACTGGCGCTTTAGTGTTTAAGGAGTAAAATTGACATCCAAATTGCTTTATAATATACTACTGAGTTTTGCGTTGAAAAACGGAGGTGCGACATGGTTATTATAGGTGAGAGCATACATGTTATAGCCAGAGCAGTCTCCACAGCAATAAAAGAGAGAGATGCCACGCCAATTCAGGATTTAGCTAAAGCTCAAACTGATAGTGGGGCTGATTATATAGACTTAAATGTTGGTTTCTTAAGGAAAGACACCGAGGAAACCATGCAATGGGTGGTAAATACAGTTCAAGAGGTTACTGACTTGCCTCTTTCCCTCGATACCATGAACCCTGTGGCTATGGAGGCCGGCCTTAAAATTTGCAAGAAAAGGCCTTTGCTTAATTCGGCCTCGGGGAAGACGGATTCAAGGGAACAAATGCTTCCCTTGGCCAAGAAATATAACTGCGATGTAGTCATTTCAGTTTTTACCAACAAAGGTATGCCCCCAGAAGCTGACTCAAAGGTAGAAAGCATCATGGACACAGTTGCCTACGCCAATGAGCTTGGAATCCCTAATGAGGATATCTGGGTTGACCCCATAGTCCTCCCTGTGAGTACTGCCGGTGAGGGACAGAAACTTGCTGTCTCAAATATAGAATTTATGAAGGTAATTCAGGACGTCTTACCCGGAATTAAATCAACAGTGGGACTTTCCAATGTATCTAATGGGGTACCGACAGAGCTAAGGCCAATCCTCAATCGCACTTACCTCATGATGCTAGCAAGATATGGGCTTTACTCAGCCATTGTTGACGTCTTAGATAAGGAGCTCATGGGCATGTGTAAGGGCGAGATGCCAAATATCGTTGACCTTATCTACAGAATCATGGATGGGGAGGATATAGATCTCTCTTCTTTGTCCCCAAAAGAAATTGATTATGTCAAGACGACTAAAGTTCTTACCGGGGAGACCCTTTATTCCGATGCCTGGCTTGAAAGTTAATGCTTATTTTGTCACCCTGAGCAATAGCGAAGGGGCTAGACTCTTCACGGAGCCTGTCCCGAGCAGCATGAGATTCTTCGCTACGCTCAGAATGACAGGCGGAGTTGCTAAACAACCTTTGAAACTTAAGGAGGTAGAAGGATGGAGTATAAAGCACCAATTGAGGCATACTCAGGAGCAGTTAGGGAAATAACAATTGGGAAAAGAGAGAAAGCTGTAAAGATAGGAGGGGAGAATATTCTCCCCTTCCATTTTTTTGATGAAGGTTCACTGCCTAATCCGCCAATCTTCGCTTTAGAGGTTTGGGATATGGAGCCAACAGATTGGCCAGAGTGGTTGCTTGAGCCTTTTAAAGATGTTGCCTCTGATCCAGCAAAATGGGCCAGGAAATGCCAGGAACTCGGTGCTAATGCAATCTCCCTTTACCTTACAAGCACTGACCCCGCGACCAAGGATAGCTCCGCTGGTGAGGCAGCAGCCCTGACAAAAAAGATAGCCGGGGCAATAAGTGTCCCTCTGATTGTCTATGGCTCAGGAGATGATAAGAAAGATGCTGAAGTTCTCCCCCAGGTTGCTGAGGTATGCGATGGAATGAACCTTCTCATAGGTCCAGTTCAAAAGGAGAACTATGAAGTGGTAGGAAAGACAATTTTGGCTCATGGGCATTTAGCTATCGCCCAAACTCCCCTAGACATTAATCTGCTAAAGGAGTTAAATGTAAAGCTCTGCCACTTTTTCCCTGCCGAGAGGATTGTGATCGATCCCTTATCCTCAGCATTAGGCTATGGTATGGAATATAGTTTTACTCTAATAGAAAGAGTGAAGCAGATTGGAATAATCGTTAAGGATAGTATGACGCAGATGCCTATGATTGCTAATTTGGGGGGAGAATGTTGGAAGACCAAGCAAGCCAAGGAGAGCAAAGAGCAAGGCCTGCTCTGGGAAGGGATGACAGCCCTTTCCCTTCTTCTAGCCGGGGCAAACATCCTTATCTTAAGGCACCCGGAGAGCTTAAAGTTAGTAAAAGAAACGATTGGAGGCGAAATATGGCAGAAGTAAAAGCAATAACAAGGAAAGAAGAGGAAGTTAGGCAACTGATAAAAGCGGAGATTCCCTGGGAGCCGGTGGGCCCTACTCCGATGCCAGAAATCCCAGACCTTAGATCATGGGATATGAGGCTCCTCAAGACTTATAAGCCTTGGTATGCTCCCTTCTGCGACCTTTGCTGCCTCTGTACTTACGGTAAATGCGACCTTACTCAAGGAAGAAGAGGGGCTTGTGGCATTGATATAGCCACTCAGCAGGCAAGGATAATACTTTTGGCTTGTTTAATGGGATGCTCGGCTCATGCTGCTCATGCCGGGCACATCCTTGAATTCTTGATTGAGAGGCATGGTCCCGACAAAAAGATTGATATGGGCACATTTATCGAGCTTGAGGCTCCAAATATACGCACTGTTACTGGTTTAAAGCCGGAGACCTTAGGCGACCTTAGGACGGTTATAGAGTATGTTTATAAGGAGATCACTCATCTCCTCGATTCCACCCACTTTGGGCAAGAGGGAAGCTATCTCGATTATGAATCGAAAGCTCTCCACGCTAGCATGCTGGATCATGTCGGTATGGAGGTGGCCGATATCGCCCAGATTGTGGGATTTGATTTCCCCACCTCGGTTGCTGATACCCCTATGATAGACATGGGATGGAACTCAGTAGATAAATCTAAACCGGTGATCTTGTTGGTTGGACATAATCCTGCCACTTCTTGCACCCTCATCGATTACCTGAGAGAGAGCAATCTTTATGATAAGATTGAGGTGGCTGGTATTTGCTGTACTGCCCTCGAGACAACGAGGTATTCTGATAGGGCAAAGATTATAGGACCTCTTTCACGACAGCTCTTCTATATTAGAACCGGCATTGCCGATGTGATAATGACCGATGAGCAATGCATTAGAACTGATATGCCTATAGAGGCAGCCAGGGTTGACTCACGAGTTATCGCCTGTTTGGACAAGGCCATGTATGGACTCGAAGACGCCACTGATTGGGACACGGAAGAGATAGTGAAGCAAATGGTGGAAGATAAAAAGCACTTCGCTATCCTTGACCCCGAAAAAGCTGCTGAGGTGGCGGCGCAAGTTGCTTTGAAAATTTCCCCCAGAAGGAAGAAGGAGTGGATAACTGATGAGGAGGCAAAAGAGCTGGCTAAGAAATGCACTCAATGTGGTATGTGTGAGAGAGTATGCCCTAATCTGCTTGGGCTTGGGAAGGCAATGAAGGATATCTCTGAGGGGAATTTTGATGAGCCTCAGAAGCTATTTAATAAGTGCATTGGCTGTGGCAAGTGCGACCAGGAGTGCCCGCAGCATATTCCCATCCTCAGGGTAATGCAGGTGGTGGCAAGCAAGGAGACCTGGAAAATAAGGGCTGGGCGTGGTGCCATTATGGATACCGAGATAAGGAATGTTGGGGCTCCTATAACCTTGGGCACAATCCCCGGAGTTATCGCCTTTGTGGGCTGCTCCAACTACCCCGATATAGAGGATGTCGCCGACATGGTGGATGAATTCGCTCGAAGGAAATACATCGTGGTCCTCACCGGCTGTGCTGCTATGGTTGCCGGGATGAAGAAAGATAAAGATGGCAAAACCGTCTATGAGAAATATCCACCTGATTTCGATGCCGGAGGCGTGGTAAACGTTGGCTCTTGTGTTTCCAATGCTCATATTACTGGAGCGGCGATAAAGATAGCCAATATCTTCGCTGCCTTGCCATTACGGGCAAATTATGAAGTAATGGCTGACTACGTCCTTAACCGTGTAGGCGCCTGTGGGGTAGCCTGGGGAGCAATGTCTCAGAAAGCAGCTTCCATCGGCACAGGGTGCAATAGATTGGGTATCCCTGTGCTCTTGGGTCCTCATTCCTCTAAGTACCGAAGGCTTTATCTCTCGAGGAAGGAGGAGGATGATTGGAGGGTTATGGATGCCAGAAAGAGAGAAATTGTGGATACCGGGGAACCTTCACCTGAGCACCTAGCTTATGTGGCGGAAACAAAGGAGAAAGCCATGGTGATGATCCCCAAGCTATGCATAAGGAAGAATGATACCCCTCAGGGAAGGTCAATAAAACTAAATCATTATATTTCCCTATATAAGAAATACATGGGAGGCGGTCTTCCCGAAGACCTCCATCTCTTTGTTAGGAGAGATGCTGATATTCCCCTCGTCTATAAGAAAGAAGTAAGGGTGTATCTCAAGGAAATTGGCTGGCAGCCTAAGGAACCTGTGGGGCTCCCCACCTTCATCGGGACCTATCCCACTAAGGTTCCTATAGAGGCAGTAATACATTAAGAAGGAGGAAAAATGAGCGCAATGATACCATTTCACCGTGTAAATGTTTTAACTGGGATAAAGTCAGCTAGGCTGATAGAGGATGCCTCAGAATATGCTAATTTGATTCAGAAAGCGCAAAGACCCCTTTTTGTGCTTGGTCCTCTATTGTCTGAATGGTCGCTTGATGGAAAGCTGCTCATCGAGTACGCCTTAGAAATAGCCAAGGCTGCTAATATCCCTATATGTGCTACGGATATAGTTGAGGGGAAGATGGTGGAATTGGGGACCAAATCAGATAGCGTTTATGATGCCGTGGAGATAGTAAATCACCTCAAAGATCCTGACTGGCAAGGGGTTAAGAAGGAGGGAAATCACGACCTGGTAATCTTCTTTGGCATAAGGAGCGATCTCGAAGAGCAATGCCTTTCCGTCCTAAAGCATTTTGCCTTCAATCACTTAAAAACTATGACCTTGGATAAATATTACTTTCCACATGCCAACTACTCTCTTCCCAATTTCAGGAAAGATGAGCAGTGGAAAGCATTTCTAGAAAATTTAATCGATAATTTAAAGAAAGGAGAGTAAGTTATGGAGTTTCATGTAGACCTTGGTCCACAATATGAAGGGGAGGTGATAAGGAAGGAAGACCTCCATATTGAGTTTGGTGGTCCAAAAGTAGCCCACAAGTTTGAGCTGGCAACCTTAAAAGGACCAGAGGAAATTGAGAACGAGAAAGTAGAGCTTATTGGCCCCGATATAAATGAATTGGAACCTTATGATGAGGTCAAAGGTGGTGGGAGTTACCCTATAGCCATTCTAGTCGATATTGCCGGAGAAGAGCTGGATAAGGATGCCGAACCAATCATTGAGAGAAAGATTCATATGTATACTAACTACACTGAAGGCTGGTATCACATGAATCAACGCCAGGATATGTGGATAAGGATGAACAAGGACTGTGCCAAAAAGGGGTTCAATTCCTTAAAGGAATTAGGTGAAATCTATAACTTCCTGTTCACTTCAGAGATGGCAATTATTGAAAAGATCCAAACCACCATTATCACCGACGAGGAAAAGATAGCGAAACTTCTACCACAAGCTTTAGAGATTTATAAGGCAAGGGATAACAGAGCATTGACTCTACGCGACGAAGACGTGGATACATTTTATGGCTGTGTTCTCTGCCAGAGCTTTGCCCCTACCCATATCTCCATCATAGCTCCAGATAGAATTGCCAATTGTGGAGCGATAAATTGGTTTGATGGCAGAGCTGCTGCTAAGATCGACCCTGAGGGACCTATATTTGCTATACCAAAAGGTAAGCTTATAGACCCTATAAAGGGGGAATATGAGGGGGTGAATAAGGTGGAGTATGAAAAATCCCTGGCAACTTACGATAGAGTTTATCTCTACAGCGCTTTTGAGCATCCCCATACCTCCTGTGGCTGTTTTCAAGCCATTGTCTATTATATCCCCGAAGTGGATGGCTTTGGAGTTGTGCACAGGGAGTTCAAGGGCGAGTGTGTGATTGGAGAGACTTTTTCCCACATGGCTGGCGAGACCTCCGGGGGAAGGCAAGTGGAAGGCAGGTTGGGAACTGGTCTGGAGCAACTAAGATCGCCAAAATTTATCCAGGCTGATGGTGGCCTCGCCAGAATAGTATGGATGCCCAGAGAGATTAAGGAAAGATATAGAGATGTCCTGGAGGAGAAAGGGCTCTACGATAAAATGGCCACAGAAGAAGAGGTTAAAAATGTCGATGAGCTTACACCATTCTTGGAAAAGGTAGGACATCCCTGGATAAAAGGTGAGGTAGAGCTCCCAGAATAAAAGGAGGAAATACGAAATTCCAAGCACCAAATCCGAAACAAATTCAAATGACCGAAATCCAAAATTCGAACTGTTTTGAGCCTTTGGAATTTGAATTTGGAGATTGTTTAGAGTTTGGAGCTTAAGATTTAGAGTTTAACGAAAAAGGAGGTTCGTTATGCCAATTTCAGGATCTCAAATTGTAAAGATGCTTCCTGGCAAGAGGCCATGTAAAGAGTGTGGTTTTCCCACTTGTTTTGCCTTTGCTATGAAGCTAGCTTCAGGTGGGGTAACTGTAGATAAGTGCCCTTATCTTTCTGAGGAGACAAAAGCCAAACTAATAGATCTTATTGCACCGCCTATGAAGCTTGTTGCCATAGGCTCAGAGGAAAACAAAGTCCAGATCGGGAATGAAGAGGTAGTATATCGGCATGAGAAAACCTACTACCATGAGCCAGGAATCGCTTTGCTTATCTCCGATAAGGAGAGCGCCACCAAAATTGAAGAGAAGATAAAGAAGATAAAAGAAATGCAGTTCCCCTGGGTGGGGCTAACCCTTAAGGCAGATCTTTTAGCCCCCTACTTTGAATCAGGGGATAAGGATAAATTTCTAGCTTTGGTCAAGAAAGTTTACCGCGAGAGCAGCGCGCCAATGATCTTGATTTCAGAAGACATGGATGCCTTATTTTCTGCCAGGGATATATGCGCTGATAGACAACCCCTCCTTTACCCCATAACCAAGGAGAATGTGGAGGCAGCAATACCGAAAATCAAAGAGAAACCCACCCCTGTAGGAATCCGAGGAGGAGGCGTAGAGGAATTAGTACCTTTAACCACTAAGCTAAAGGAGGCTGGCATCGAAGATGTAGTTCTAGACCCAGGTTCTAAGAACTCGATGGAGGCGATCAGGGATCAAACTTTTATCAGGAGGGCAGCTATAAAGCAAGGATTTAGACCCCTTGGCTACCCTACTATAGCCTTTCCTTGTTTCATGGCTAAAGACGGGCTAAAGGAAATTATAACTGCCTCTATCCTCATAAACAAATTTGCCGGGATTATTGTACTTTCTGATTTCGATCAATATTCCCTGCTCCCCACCCTCGTTCAACGCCTTAATATTTACACTGACCCTCGCTTCCCCATGGCGGTAGAGGAGAAATACTACGAGGTATTGGAGCCTTATGAATATTCCCCAGTTCTTGTCACCTCAAACTGGGCTTTGACTTATTTCCTTGTATCGTCGGCTGTCGAGGCTACTAAAGTTCCAGCCTACGTTTGTGTTAAGGACTCAGAAGGACTTGGTGTTCTCACTGCTTGGGCAGCAGGCAAGTTCAGCGGTGATTCTGTAGGAGCATTTATCAAAAAATGTGGAGTCGCAGATAGAGTGAAACACAGGAAGCTAATTATCCCGGGGAAGGTAGCGAGAATTAAGGGCGAGCTTGAAGAGGCTTTGGGACTTGAGTGGGACATCATAGTCGGTCCCAAGGAAACGACCGGGATGGGAGTTTTCCTCCCGGAGTTTGCTAAGAAGTTGAAGGAATAAAGTTGATGAGCATAAAGGAAAAAGAGCAACTAAGTGGGACCTTATCCTCGTATAGCGGGGAAAAGAGAAATTTAATCCCCTTATTGCAGGAATGTCAGACGAAACTGGGGTATCTTCCCGAGGAAGTGATGCAAGAGATTGCTGCTTTCTTGGGAATCCCCGAGATCGAGGTCTACGGGGTTGCTACCTTCTATAACCAATTTCGCTTTGTTCCCTTAGGGAAGCACCATACTAGGGTTTGTATGGGGACTGCTTGCCATTTGCGGGGAGGCAAGCTTGTCTTAGAAGCTCTAGAGAGGGAGCTCGAGATTAAGGTAGGAGAGACTACCAAGGATGCTAATTTCAGTTTGGAAAGAGTCGCTTGCATTGGTTGTTGCATGCTGGCTCCAGTAATGGTGGTAGGGGATAAAATCTATCCTAGAATGACACCTTTTAAGGTGGAGGAAGCTTTAATACCCTATAAGCAAGAAACCCAACAAGAGGGCTCAAACAAAGGGCAAGCTTCCTGACAAGATAACTCTAAGGGCATTGGTGAGTGACGTTTCAAGAACTGCAAAATAGGGCAAAATCCGAATGGGAAACCTTGCAAAACAGCACTTATATCTTTATTGGCACGGCTACTTGTGGTAGAGCAGCCGGAGCTTTAGCCACCCTTGAAGCTCTGGAAAAAGAGCTATCACGACAGAATATCGAGGTTAAGGTTATCCAAGTTGGTTGTATGGGGCTGTGCTACGCCGAGCCTTTAGTTACTATATCCAAACCTGATTCCTTCCGCATCGTCTACCACAATGTGACCCCAGAGTTTGTTCCCCGCCTCATAGAAGGCTACATTATGGGCGATGACCCTTGCCTTGAGCTTGCTTTGGGCACCCTCGAAGGGGGCGAGGAAGAGGCCCCTTACATCCCAGAACTCCTTAGATTTGAACATGAGCTTCGCCTCGTATTGCGCCGCTGTGGCTATATCGATCCCAAAAATATAAATCACTATATCGCCAATGGTGGCTATAATGGTCTGGAGGAAGCCTTGAGGATGCAGCCTGAGGAGATAATCGAGGAGGTAAAAAAATCAGGGCTTCGAGGGCGAGGTGGTGCTGGATTTCCTACTGGACGAAAGTGGGAGCTTTGCTACAACGCTAAAGGAGAGCCAAAGTATGTAGTATGTAACGCCGACGAGGGAGACCCAGGCGCATTTATGGATCGGGTCGTTTTGGAGAGCGACCCACAGCAAGTTATAGAGGGAATGATTATTGCTGGCTATGCCATATCAGCCAAACAAGGCTATATCTATGTTCGTGCCGAATATCCTTTAGCTATTGAGCGTGTGCAGACTGCTTTAAATCAGGCAGAAGAAATAGGCTTCTTAGGGAATAATATCTTGGGTAGTGGTTTTAGTTTTCATATCGAGATAGCAAAGGGGGCGGGTGCTTTTGTCTCCGGCGAAGAGACAGCACTGATGGCCGCCGTTGAAGGGAAGATGAGCACACCCAGGCCAAGGCCACCTTATCCTGCTCAGGCTGGTTTGTGGGGTAAGCCAACCCTGCTGAATAATGTCAAGACCTTTGCTAATGTCCCTTTGATAATTGAGCGCGGTGCAGATTGGTTTTCCTCCATCGGCACAAAGGGAAGTAAAGGAACAGCAGTGTTTACCTTAGCCGGCAAGATTAACAATGCTGGATTGGCTGAAGTGCCTATGGGCACAACATTGCGTGAGCTTATTTATGACATCGGGGGCGGAATACCTAAGGATAAGGCATTTAAAGCAGTACAAATTGGTGGTCCCTCAGGAGGTTGTCTCCCCGCGACTTTACTTGATACCCCCATTGATTATGACTCCCTTCGTGAGGCTGGCTCGATGATGGGCTCAGGGGGCATGATTGTCATGGATGAGGATAACTGTATTGTTGATGCGGCACGTTTTTTCCTCGATTTCACCACAAGGGAATCCTGTGGCAAGTGCACCATGGGTCGCTTAGGAACCTTGCAAATGCACGAAACCCTTGAGGATATTGTAGCTGGCAATGGCAAAATCGAGGATCTTGACCTTCTCCTCAAGCTAGCTGAAGATGTCAAAGCTGGTTCACTGTGCGGTTTGGGGAGAACAGCACCTAACCCTGTCTTTACTACTATGCGCTACTTCCAAGATGAGTATGAAGCCCATATCCTCGAGAAGCGTTGCCCAGCCCTGGTCTGCTCTGAACTCATCGCCTATTATATTCTCCCCGATAAATGTGATAGAGGCTGTGAGCATTGTGTGCTCACTTGCCCAACCGAAGCAATCAAAGGTGAGAAGGGAGAGATAAAAGTCATCGACCAGGAAAAATGCTCCAAGTGTGGCACATGTTTGGAGGTCTGCCCACCGGAATATAACGCCGTAGTAAAGCTATCGCCAATCAGCTTGCTTCCTTCTAAGGAAAAGGACAAGGCGAAATGACCAAAACAATAGAAGCAGACTAAATGGCTCGAAAAATTGTCTCTACAGGAAGAGGAGGAGCGGGAAAGTCAACCTTTGTTGCTTTGATTAGCAGATATCTAAAGCCCCCTTCATTGCTTATTGATCTCGATCCTGACCTCAGTCTTGCCGATATGCTTGGATTAGATTTTCACAAGGAGAAAAAGAAAACTGTCTTAGAAGCACTTTATGATGTCGTGGAAGGAAGAAGAAGAGGGACAAATGTTTCCACAACTACGCATGAGCTAATGGAAGCTTTGCTATGGAGTGATTGCTTATATGAGGGGAAAAGATTTGACCTTATCACTCTAGGAACAAAGCTCACCGAGGGCTGTTATTGTGCTCCAGACGAGATACTGAGGAGAAGCATTCCCAAGCTAGCTAGGAACTATACCAACGTTGTAGTAGATTCACCAGCCGGGGTGGAGCATTGGAATAGGAATGTAGTGACAGATATAAATGAGTTATTCGTCATATGCGATCCGTCTAGGAAATCTCTAGAACATATATCAAGGATTAAAAAAATAATAGAGGCAGTTGGAATTAAATATAGTCACTTTTACCTCGTGGCAAACTACGAGTTTGATGAAGCGGAGGAGGAGTATCTGCAGAATACAGGTGAAATCTATCTGGGCAAAATAGACTATGACGCTCGGGTGGAACAATACAACTTGCAAGGGAAATCATTGCTGGACTTGCCTGAGGATTCCCCTGCCTCCCTCTCTGTAAAAAGAATTTCAGAAAAGGCGAGATTGGTTTAGCAAGAAATGGGTAGAGTAATTGTTTCTACCGGGAGAGGAGGGGCAGGAAAATCAACCTTCGTGGCTTTGGCTAGCAGGTATTTGAATCCCCCAAAGCTGCTCATAGACCTCGACCCTGATGAGAGCCTAGCTGACATGCTTGGAATAGATTTGAGCAAAAAGGGAAAAAAGACCATTTCAAGTGCACTTTACGACATTATAGAAGAGAACAAAGGAGCTGGCCGCATAGGCTATGATCTTCTATCCAGCGTTTTGGAATCTGCAATTAAAAGTGATTGCTTGTATAGAGATGCAGAATTTGATCTTATCAGCTTAGGAACAAAGTTTAGTGTAGGTTGTTATTGTGCTCCAGACGCGGTGCTCAAAGAATTCATCCCCACCTTGGTTAAAGACTATGAAGAGGTGCTAGTAGACTCACCGGCTGGATTGGAACATTTAAATCGCAAGGTGGTAGTGGATATAGATGACCTATTTGTACTTCTGGATCCCTCCGAGAAATCCATAAAACATATAGAAAGGGTCAGAGCCATTACTGGCGAATTGAAGGTTAACTATGATCATCTCTACCTGCTTGGGAACTACAGGTTTAGTGAGGAGACAGAAGAGTATTTACGAAGTGCAGCGGAAGATTATTTAGGAAAAATATACTACGATCCTGATGTAAAGCAATATAATTTGGAAGGGAAGACCCTCCTTGGATTGCCTGAGGATTCGCCTGCCACACTCTCTGTAAAAAGAATTCTAGTGAAGGCAGGTTATAAAATAGGGGTAGGGACTTAACATCAAGTCCAACAAGGAAAAGGGTCGCCTCCAGAGATAAAAAACAGTCGATAACTTTGGATTACAGCTTATTGCCGCTATCGTTAAATATCCCTGCATTGCTGACCTGGAGATAAAGGGGACACCGCTTATAGAGCTGCCCCGGAATTCTCCTCTTCAAGCGAAGGCCAAAGAAATAGCAAACTTACTTCAACTATAGCAAAAAATCCTCTATATTGATAAGCTTTGCCCCAATAAGTTAAAATTGCGTCCTCAGCGACGACAGGTTAAGAACTTCTAAAGGAGGTGATAGCAATGGTATCAACTGAGATGTTAAAAGCTTTTCAATTATTTGGAGGTTTGGATGAAAGTGAGCTAGTGGAGATAGCCAAACTTTGCCGCGAACGAAGCTATGAACAGGGTTCTATTATTTTTACCGCCGGTGGCTCAGCAACAGATATTTATCTTCTCAAAGATGGTGAGGTTAACATACAGGTTGAACTTGTCATCTATGACTTGGAGGCAAGAGCAACTGTCTACACAGTAAGAAAGGGTGAAACCTTCGCTTGGTCAGCTTTGGTGCCACCACATAAATTAACAGCATCAGCAAGATGTCAGCAAAAGGCCAAAGTCCTCACTATGGATGGCAAAGATTTGATGGACATCTTGAAGAAAAATAACCATATAGGCTATCTAGTCATGCAAAACCTCAGCAAAGTTATAAGCTCAAGACTTGCTGCTACCATGGTAGCACTGAGACATCAGATCCAGAGAGCTTCTGGGAGCAAGCTGTAGAAGTTGTCAGCCCATATTTATCTGCGGCCACTAGTTTTCGACCTCCCAATCTTCTATAAAGAGTTGAAACGTTCGCGATAGATTAGTCAAGTGAAGGAGAATAAACACTTGTTGCCTAATATCCGAGAGCAAGCTTATGAGCTTGCTTATAAGCTTGCCTGTGAAAAACTGGCAAGCATGGATATAGAACTGCAGTGCCATAAAAGCGGTGCTCAATATGTAGACCACAATAGGATAATCGTTGAGTATTTACATCGGCCATATCTCATCGCCCTTCCTAACAGCGAGGTTTCGCTAAAGGATAATAAAGAGGAGGTTCCGCTAAGAGACAGAATCCTGATACTTCATTATTTAACTTTGGCCAAAGGTACCCCGGCCACTAATAGATTGGTCACCTTCAGGCAACTGCCAGGAGGCGCTAGCTACTTTCCAGCTTTTTCCCAAAGGGCAACAAAGCCCCTTTTAAATCACTTTGGGAAAGAGCCTGAGCTGCTAACAGATGCCGCGGCAAAGCTAGGAGGCTGTAAGGCAAATTATGGTGATATAGCTATAACCATTAACGCTTTCCCACGAGTACCTATAACCTTCGCCCTATGGCAAGGTGATGATGAGTTTCCTCCCAGGGGAAGCATAACGTTTGACGCTAGCATTTCCGCTTACCTCTCCACCGAGGATATAACTGTGCTTTGTGAAACTATCATTTGGAGATTAGTTAAATCTTTAAGAGAGCTCTAATATGCATTGCGCTTTGGGGAGTAAACATTGGGAGGAATTCCAAAATGCTTAGAAAGTTCAAGTCGTCCTGGAAAAACTATATTTTCCAAAGTTTTCTTGCTGCTCTTACGATATTCTTAGTCCTTTTATTCTTAAATATAGAGCAGGCCGTAATAATATCAGCAATAGGTGCCACTGCATTCATTGTATTTGCCATGCCAAAGGAGATTACTGCTCACCCAAGAAATATTATCGGCGGGCATTTAGTGGGCCTTGCTATCGGCTCTCTTTGTGCTTTGCTCCCACAGCCATCCTTACATTTATCAATCCTGGCTTATTCACTTGCCGTCGGACTCTCTATCTTCATAATGGTGGTTATAGATACAGAGCACCCACCGGCAGCAGGCACTGCTTTAGGATTGGCAACCATGGGGTTCTCGTTAGCTGCAGCAATCGCGGTGGTAACGAGCGCTGTATTACTATCATTAGCCCACCATTTCCTTAAACCGTTCTTGAAAAATTTGGTATAAGGTCAGCGGAACATGAAAATCTTGGGTATCGAAACCTCCTGCGATGAAACGGCCGCGGCAATTGTTGAGAATGGCACCAGAATCGTTTCCAACATCGTGGCCTCACAAATAGATATTCATGCTCGCTACGGTGGCATAGTCCCCGAAGTCGCCTCAAGGCAACATCTCCTTACTATCATTCCTGTTGTGAATAAAGCACTATCTGAAGCTAAGCTCACTTGGCAAGACATTGATGGCATCGCTGTGACCTTTGGACCAGGGCTAGCTGGCTCATTGCTAGTGGGAGTTAATGTAGCTAAGGCAATTGCCTTAGCTAAACGATTGCCCATTACCGGGGTTAACCATCTTGAAGGACATATCTATGCCAATTGGCTGAACAGGGAAAAACCACCTGTTTTCCCCTGTCTTTGCCTCATCATTTCCGGAGGGCATAGCGATTTGGTGCTAATGAAGGAGCATGGGCAATTTGAGAAACTGGGGCGAACTCGTGATGACGCCTCCGGTGAAGCTTTCGACAAGGCAGCCCGAATCTTGGGATTAGGTTACCCCGGAGGGCCAGCTATTGAGCAGGCAGCCAAATCTGGAACGCCTTGCTTCTCTCTTCCACGAGCTTGGCTCAGGAACAGCCATGACTTCAGCTTCAGTGGCTTGAAAACAGCTTTATGGCATCTGGCTCAAAAGGAAGAAATTCTGGCTAACCCTTCTAAAGTGGCTGATGCTGCAGCAAGCTTCCAATGCGCTGTGGTGGATGTTCTAGTCACCAAAACCATTGAGGCAGCAAAAGGATTAGGAGTGAAGCAAATTTTGCTTAGCGGCGGTGTGGCAGCCAATAAGCTGCTAACCGAACGTTTCCTCAGCTCCTCGCCAATCCCTGTCCTTGTTCCTCCTCCTCACCTATGTACTGATAACGGCGCTATGGTAGCTGCTTGTGGCTATTATCATTTCCAGGCTGGCAAAATAAGCAGCTACGACCTGGATGTAGTGCCCAGCCTCAGCCTTGGTTAACTAAGCAAAGGGCATTCACTGCACCTCCCCTCCCGACAATTGTTTCTAAAGATATGAATCAAGCCTTGCTGCTGGCAAGCAGTAAAATCAGCCGTGTTCTCAAGACAAAGTTGCCTTGCCATATGGAGTGTTAGCTCATTTTCAGCTAGTTTAGGATAGTGATTATAAAGTTCAATAGCCTTTTCCTTTAGCCCCGCCTCGTTAGCTATTTCTCCCCGGGAGAAAGCAAACGGCAATATAACGTTAATGATAATTTCGGCTGCCTTGCCATGTCCCAAAAGAGCTGATTTCCTTGTTTTCGCTCCAACATCAAAATCAAAGTGGTCTTGCCAGTAGCCATTGCCGAACACAATCAAGCTATCCTCTAGCCAGCGATACCCCGCTATCAGAGGTGCTTCCTTCACTAGCTGTAATATTCCTCTCAGTAAGCCTGTTTCACGATAGCGCTGAAGGAGATAGCTTTGCGCTACAATGCGTCGCACAGGAGAATTATTAGGATATATATGCGAGAAGTTCCAATCATTTTCACTCATGGTTTTAGCTTTCTTGGCAATCAATTGCCATATTTGCTCCAATTCCTGGGTTTCTCTTTCCTTTAGAAACCCCCCGCACAGCCGCTGAGAAGGTAGTAGGCCCGCTGTGCCTAATAACCAGACTTGTTTCAGAACTAAACTTTCTCTTAGCTCTATCCCCTCTATAAAATTGAGGGGCACTCTATGAGCAAGCTCCTCAAAGGGCTTCATGTTTTTAGAATAACCTAAAGCTCTCATCATGCCTCGAAAAAGCACCTGCCCTGCCTCTTCTTGTTGGCAGACTGCTTGAAAAAGAGATGCCTTTTGCCTAAACCTCTTTTCTCCAGCAATACCCAATAGTTCCATCAGTGCTTGTTCGTCTCTACGCTTCGTTAGCTGAAAACAAGGAAGCCGGTAATAAGGTATCAAATAGGCTTGATACCATAATTCATATGGTAAACATACCACTGGAACCGGTTTGCCATTTTGCGCCACGGTAATTGAGTTACCATCATGCTTCGTTACTACATGAAGAATTACATTATTATATTTAGAATCAAAATGATGACCATGGTTATACCAATCACTGGGCTTAACATGAACTTCTATATCCCCCTTCACTAAATTAGACTCATCAATAGCGATGATCGTATCCCGAAAATCGGGACCATTATCACCATTAACTCTGCCAGGATAGATTACTTTGATTCGCTCACCTCCTTCGGTGATCAACTCCCTTCCTAATAGTTGTTGCCACATCAAGGTTATTAACTTCTCAGAAATTTTTATCCGCTTACGTGTAAACATGGTAAAAAAACTTAACTCCTACTTGCTCTTTATCAATTCGATAAACTTTAAGGCATCTTCATACATAGTTATATTGTTGAATAGAACATAAGCATCACTACCACTCAATTCCCAGAGCCTTGCCAATTCATCATCAGTATATTGGTGACGATAGTTGCGTCCCCTGTGTAAGCGAAAGTATCTTGTTCCCCCAGATAGAGTTCTTCTTTCCAAAGGGTTGACGCAGTGAATAAGATCCAATTCCTGGCATAATGCTGTAATAACGTTATCGCTCCACTCACCTCGGGGCTCCCAGACAAAGATAAAATCGTCCCTACCTATATTAGTAAAGAAATATCTCATATTTCCCATGTTTTCAGCACTCGAAGTGAATTTCGCTGGACATTGAAAGATGATAACTTTAGCTTCAAGAACTTGAGCAATATCCTGAGTTTTCGCCCATGCCGCAAAGACTTCCTCAGTAGGCTTGAAGAAACCATAATTGCGCTCCTTACCGGCAGGAATCTGTAAGCCAGCTTTGCGGTAGGTTGGGCTTGTTGATGGGTGTGTTATCAATTGCCACGCTTTTAAACTAAATTCAAAACCTTCAGGAGCTTCTTCACGCCATTTCTTAATAGTCCCAGAGCAAGGAGGTTTGTAGAAAATCTGCTGTATCTCTACCAGCCTGAATTTCTGGAAATACTTTTCCTTCCCCTTGGGAAAACCACAGCAACCCACTTTAATGCTCATCATGCTTTTCCTTAGCCTTATAGTCAAAGCCACTACGCTCAGCAATAATATTAAGCAAGGTGGCTGAAGTTCCCCGAGGCTGGTACATCCCTATCTCCCATTCGCTAATCGTTTGTTGTCGCGTGCCTAATTCCTCAGCTAGCTTTGTTTGAGTTAGCCTCAAATGCTGCCTCAATGCCCGAACGCGCTTTCTATCCCATTGCCTTCTTTTCCGCTGTCTCATCAAAATTAAATTATACACGTTTTAGTGTAGAAAAACAAGGGCAAATTCTGTAAAAATTTTGGAGGAAATTTGTTGCACTTTAAATTTTTGTGTTATAATAATTAGCAGTCTTAGTATTAGAGTGCTAAAATAGCTATTAAAAAGGGAGGTAGTATGGCAGCAAAGATTGAACCTTTGGGAGACAGAGTGATAATCAAACCTCTTCCTAAAGAAGAAGTAAGCAAAGGGGGGATTGTCTTGCCCGACACGGCTAAGGAGAAACCTCAGGAGGGTGAAATCATTGCCGTGGGTCCAGGTAAGTTATCCGAAGACGGCAAACGAATAGCCATGGAGGTAAAAGTAGGAGATAAGGTGATTTATTCCAAATACGCTGGCACTGAATTTAAGCTAGATGATGAAGAAGTGATTATCCTGCGTGAAAGCGATATTCTAGCTAAGAGAAGTTAATAAAAATATAGAAAGGAGGAAAACAAATGGCAAAGCAATTACTTTTTGCTGAGGAAGCAAGAAAATCATTAAAAATGGGTATAGATACTTTAACCCAGGCAATCAGGGTGACTCTGGGACCACGTGGGCGCCCGGTGGCACTGGACAAGAAATGGGGGGCTCCCACTGTCATAAATGATGGTGTATCCATTGCCAAGGAAATAGAGCTGCCCGATCCCTTTGAGAACATGGGAGCTCAATTAGTGAAGGAGGCAGCAACAAAAACTAATGACCAATGTGGTGATGGCACAAGCACATCCGTTATCCTGGCTCAAAGTATTGTTAGCGAAGGCTTTAAGAATATCGCTGCTGGTGCTGACTCACAGGCTTTGAAGCGTGGCATTGAGAAGGGGGTGGAGGCTGTGGTTGATGAACTGAAGAAAATGTCCATTCCTGTAGCTGGTAAAGAACAAGTAGCCCAAGTAGCTGCTCTATCAGCGGTTGATCAGGAAATTGGGAATTTGATTGCCGACGTCATGGAAAAGGTAGGCAAAGACGGCGTTATCACTGTTGAAGAGGGCAAAGGGCTGAAGTTTGAAACCGAGTATGTCGAGGGCATGAAATTCGATCGCGGCTACATCAGCCCTTATTTCATCACTAACGTCGAACAGATGAGAGTAGAGCTGGAAGACCCCTATATCCTTATCACTGATAAGAAAATTTCCGCCATGAGCGATATTCTGCCTACCTTGGAAAAAATCATCCAGACTTCTAAGAATATTGTGATTATTGCCGAAGATGTGGAGGGTGAACCTTTAGCCACCTTAGTGGTCAATAAACTAAGGGGCACTTTATCCCCCCTGGCAATAAAAGCTCCCGGCTTTGGTGATCGTAGGAAGGCAATGCTTCAGGATATAGCTGTTCTCACCGGGGGCAAGGTCATATCTGAGGAGATCGGTAGAAAACTGGATTCGGTGACCATAGAGGACTTGGGGCGAGCCAGGAAAGTGGTTGCAGATAAAGATAATACCACCATCATTGAAGGGAAAGGCTCAAGTGAGGCCATTGAGGCTCGAATCAAGCAAATCAGATCTGAGATCGAAATCAGTACCTCTGACTATGATAAGGAAAAATTACAGGAGAGGTTAGCCAAATTAGCTGGCGGCGTGGCAGTAATTAAGGTAGGTGCCGGTACTGAAGTAGAGTTAAAAGAGAAAAAGCATCGTGTAGAAGATGCCTTATCAGCTACGAGAGCTGCTGTAGAAGAAGGCATTTTGCCCGGCGGTGGCATCTCCCTGCTCAACTCGATACCAAGCTTAGATAAGCTTGATGTCAAGGGCGATGAAGCCACAGGAGTGGCTATATTAAGAAGAGCTTTGGAGGAGCCCATCCGCTGCATCGCCACTAATAGTGGTCGAGAGGCCTCAGTAGTAGTAAATAAGATAAAAGAGAGTCCGCCTGGCATAGGCTATGACGCACTTAAAGATGAATCAGATGTCAATATGGTGGAAAGGGGCATTGTGGATCCCCTCAAAGTTACTAGATCCGCTTTGCAGAACGCCACTAGCATTGCTAATATGATCTTGACAACTGAATCTTTAGTAACTGATATCCCTGAGAAGGAAAAGGCGCCGCCAGGTTACCCACCGCCGGAATACTAAAGGATAAAGGGGGCGATAGCTATCGCCCCCTTTATAACTTAAGCAACTTGAGTAATGGCTCTTCCTTCTCGACAGGACCCACTACAGCTAAGTTAAGTTTCTCACCGATTAGAAGCTCCTGAGCGACCTGCTCCAAATCATCGATGGTGATAGCATCAATTATAGAAATAACCTCGTCTATATCAAGGATTTGCTGCCTTAATAACTCTTGGCTGCCTAGCCACAAAGCCACATTCTGACTATCCTCAAGCTGCAATTGTAGCCTTCCCTTCGACAGTTCCTTAGCCCTGGTAAGCTCGCTTGGTGTAATTCCCTGTCTCAGTTTGGATATTTCCTCCATAACGGCCGCAATGGCAGTTTCTAGTTTCTTAGGATCAACACCAGCATAGATAGTAAACGATCCTGAATTTAAAAAATGCTCCACGTAACTGTGAATATCATAGGCTAGCCCCTTTTTCTCCCGAATCTCGGTAAATAGCCGGCTGCTCATCCCGCCACCCAATACTGTGTTAAGTAAGTCGAGGGTAAAACGCTGCCGGTGGAGGCGAGAAAACCCGTGAACAGCAAGGCAAAGGTGTGCCTGCTCCACATCCCTGGACTCAATACGCAGCCTGGGCTTGGTTTGCTTATCATTACTTGCATAGCCAGCCGATAGCTCGCCAGCAGACCGTTTGCCGAACAGTGGCTCAATTTGAGCCATTACTTGCTTATGTTGTATCCCCCCGGCAACGCTAACCACAACATTATTGGGCAGATAACGGCGCGCGATATAGCTCAATATCTGCCCCCTGGTTACGGAGGAGACAGTCTCTTTAGTCCCAATAACTTCCCGCCCCAGAGGCTGCCCTGGCCATAACAGCTCATCTATAAGCATATTTACTCTTTGCTGCGGGAGGTCCAAGTTCATGTTAATTTCCTCAATGATAACCTGGCGCTCCTTCTCCATATCTCTGGCATCAAAGCGAGAATTAAACAGCAAGTCGGATAACACATCCAGAGCCACAGGAAAATAAGCGCTAGCTACCTTACACCAAAAAACAGTTGCCTCTTTATCTGTGCCACCATTAATTATGCCGCCCACACCTTCAATATCCCCGCTTATTTCCTTAGCCGTTGGTCGCCGCTGTGTCCCTTTAAAAAATAGGTGCTCAGCAAAATGGGAGAGCCCTGCCTCCTCTCCATCTTCGTAGCATGAACCAGCACCCACAAGTAGAGCAAGGCATACTGAACGGCTATGCGGCATAGTGCTGGTGATGACCCTTAGCTTATTATCAAGAACAGTCTTGTCATACACTTCACCGGGATTCTACCTTGCTATTCACCTCCCGTCAATCACAAGGAACACTGCTGATACTACAGAGCTTGACGCTTACAGCTTGCCAGGCTAGACTCTACCCAACAAATTGGGGGCAGTCACCATTCAGGTGTTAGGTAATAGAGAGGCGTAACTAGATGATTTCAGACCCGAACTTATTTAGAAAAACCAAGATAGTTTGCACCATCGGACCAGCAAGTGGTTCAGACCAGATGATAAAAAAGCTGGCTTTGGCTGGGATGAATGTAGCCCGCCTTAATTTTTCTCACGGTACCTATGAGCAGCATTTGTCACATATAGAAGCCATCCGCAAAGTTTCATCGAAGTTAAGCTTGCCACTGGCCATCCTGCAAGACCTGCCTGGACCAAAGATTAGAATAGGCGAGTTAAAAAAAGAGACAGTATGGTTGAAGGAAGATAATGATTTCACCCTCACCAGCAAGCAGGTTGTAGGTGATGAGCACATAGCACCGGTGAGCCTCGCCTCGCTACCTAAGGATGTTAACCCCGGTAACATTATATTCCTAAACGACGGCGCAATTAAGCTAGAGGTGGTAAGCACCACCGATAGCGAAGTCAGGTGCAAGGTAGTCGTTGGCGGGATACTTGCCCCAAGGAGAGGCGTCAATATACCTGGCGTGAGGCTCAATGTGCCGTCCATTACTGACGAAGACTTGAGCCACCTGCTTTTTGGCCTCGAGCATGGAGTGGATTTCGTCGCTCTTTCATTTGTCAGGGAAGCAGGCGATGTGCGACAGATAAGGCAGTTTCTGCAAGCAAAAGGGGCAGATGTGCCTCTTATCGCCAAGATTGAGAAGCACGAGGCCGCGGATAACATTGATGAAATCATCGCCGAGGCAGATGGTATAATGGTAGCTCGCGGTGATTTAGGGGTAGAAATACCCCTGAAAAGAGTGCCGCTGGTACAGAAGGAAATCATATCCAAGTGCAACCGTGTCGGCAAGCCTGTCATTGTAGCCACCCAGATGCTGCAATCAATGGTACATTCCCCATATCCTACACGCGCCGAGGTTAGCGATGTTGCCAATGCCATTCTCGACGGCACAGATGCAGTTATGCTCTCAGGGGAAACAGCTATCGGGAAATACCCGGAAGAGACCACCTTGATGATGAGGCAAATTGCTATCGAGACTGAGATGGCCTTACCTTATCACCGCATCTTATCAGAGAAGACAGAAACCGTCATACCTCAAACTGATGATGCTATAAGCTATGCTGCCTGCCATATAGCAGAGCAGCTCGGGGCAGTGGGCATCATAGCCTATACTAGCTCAGGGAGCACTGCCCAGCGAGTAGCCAAGTATCGTCCCAAAGCGCCCATCTTGGCCATTGCTCCAAAGGATAGCGTCAGAAAAAAGCTGGCACTCTATTGGGGAGTCTACCCTTACCAAGTCCCCGAATATGCCAGTATAGAGGAAATGTTTGAACAAGGAGCACAGCTAGCCGTTAAGCTGGGCTTAGCCAGGAGAGGCGACCTCGTCGTTGTCACCGCTGGCGTCCCCCTTAAAGTGCCGGGGAGCACTAACATGCTCAAGGTCCAAAAGATAGAGTGAGATTTCTTTACAGTTCGTGGAGTAACCTAGACACTCTGAAATTGTCCCATCTAAAGGGAACTTCACAAGAGGCCCCCATACTCCACACATTGAATAAATTGGCTGATTGTTAAGTTGCTATCCAAACGACTATGGTAGAGCTAAGAGAGCATGATTCGAGCGTCGACCACAACACAACCCTTATCCCGATTAAGGACTTTCACCGGATTAAGGTCTAGCTCTACTATTTGTGGTAGGTCTTGAACCACCGCTGAGACTCTTAGCAGGAGCTCTTCAAGGGCCTTTATATCGGCTGGCTTCGATCCCCGCCAACCTTCAAGCACTTGATAAGCCCTAACTGATCGAACTATTTCCCAAGCATCTACGTCTGTTAGTGGGTGAATGCGAAAGGCGACGTCTTTCAATAATTCTGTATAGATTCCTCCCATACCGAACATAATTAGAGGCCCAAAAAGACTATCCTGAGTTACACCAACAATTACCTCAGCTGCTCCAGGTACCATTTGCTGAACAATGACGCCTTGCATCTCTTTTTCTCTTCCAATACTGGTCAGTTGTTCATTGAGTCGCATAAATGCCTGTTCTACCTCCCTACGCGAGCGGAGATCAAGAATTACCCCCCCGACTTCCGTCTTGTGCACTATTGTAGCTGAAAGCAGCTTCACAGCAACAGGGAAGCCGATTTCCTCAGCTGCCTTAACCGCGTCTTCAGCCGTAGTGGCTGACTTAGACTGTGCTACCCAGATTCCATAGGAGCTGAGAAGGGTAGTGACGGAACTAGTATCTAGCCATAAAGGTCGAGTTGTGCTTTGTTCTAATGCCGACACGAGTATCTGATTAGCCTTCCTCCTGTTAATGTCCACTATTTCTGGAATTGTCCCCTTCGGCCTCTTCAGCCAATCACTGTATTCGCAAGCCTTGGCAATTGCTGCAGCTGTATCTTCAGGGAAAGCAAAGGATGGTACACGGCACTCTTTTTCGGAACCTAGTTCGGTAGAAGCGCCACGCGAGCCCATGAATGATGCCACCAGCACCTTGCCTCGTCGGCGGTACTCCGACGTTACTGACCGGATGGCAGTGGCTACTGCTTCAGCCTGTGTCACTATCGGCGGGATAAAGATGACAATCACAATGTCCACGCGGTCATCTTGCGCCAGTAGTCTCAGTGCCCGACCATAGTCGTTGGCAGTAGCCTCAGCAGTCATATCAATGGGGTTAGTAAAGCTTGCTCGACTCGGCAATAAGCTTTTGAGTCCTGAAAGAGTTTTGGACGAAAGAGCCGGCAATTCAAGGCCTCTTTTGGCGCAGGCGTCAGCCGTTAAAATGCCTGGACCACCACCATTGGTAAGTATGGCGACTCTTCTCCCTGAAGGTATAGGTTGGTGAGATAACATGTTAGCCATATCAAAGAGTTCCTCCAACGTATCTACCCGGATTATCCCGGTCTGAGTAAATAGCGCTTCGGAAGCCACCTCGGCAGTAGCCAACGCCCCAGTATGTGATGCAGCCGCCCTTGACCCTGCTGGAGTACGCCCGCTTTTTACGGCTACAATCGGTTTGCTAGGCGTTATGCTACGCGCTATGCGAGCAAACTTCCTTGGGTTACCAAAAGACTCGAGGTAAAGGAGAATCACATCAGTAGCTGGGTCTTCCGCCCAATACTGAAGTAGATCGTTGCTGGAGACATCGGCCCTGTTTCCTATGCTAACGAAGGTAGAAAGGCCAATGTTCAAATCTCTTGCATATTCTAGAATGGCAAGCCCCAGAGCACCACTCTGGTGCCGAGGGCAACGTTGCCGAAACGAGGAAAAACTGGGGAGAAGGTAGCATTCATATTCACCTCTGGGTCAGCATTGATGATTCCCATGCAGTTGGGACCTACCAAGCGCATCCCATAACGGCCGCACGTTTCAAGTATCGCACCCTGTCTGTTCTGCCCTTCAGCTCCACTCTCTCCAAACCCTGCAGATATCACCACAATGCCTTGGACACCCTTCCGTCCACACTCCTCAATCACGTGGTTGACTGTATCTGCGGGAGTTATGACTATGGCCAGATTCACTTCTCCCGCTATGTCGAGAACAGATGGAACAGTCTTTACTGAAGCCACCGCTTCAGCATTCGGGTTCACTGGATAGACAACACCGTTGAATTCTTGGTGCAATAAGTTGTGGAAGAGCCTATTGCCAATGGTTGCACATCTTCTTGAAGCCCCGATAACAGCTATGGAATGTGGCTTGAGCAAGGCCTGCAATGAGGCTAGAGTAGCAATTTTCTCCTGCTCTAGGGTCTTATTCTCCACGAATCTCTCCCATTGTCACCACTCATCTTCAAGGGATTATATTCGAAAAACGAGTCCACTGTCCATTGTCCTGCATCGGTAATGAGTAGCTCTTTTTGGCACCTGAACTGCACAATATGACGAAATGTTTATCACTTGTGGCTCTATCTCTGTTGTGAGCTGCTACTCGCCTTAACCAGCTGTGCAACAAAAGTCCGACAGTTTGGATATATCTTGATCACATCCAGATAGATAGAGGACACTTTAAAGTATAAGGATATCTTCCACCTTAAATTTGGAACAGGCCCTAGTAGCTCTTTGTGTCCTTAGGCCCCTCGCAGTGACAGAAAGGAGGTTATGTGTCACTGAACATACGAATGAGTACACTCCCTTGCTGCGCAGGAGCTATCAGCGTAAAATTCCGCTTGTAGAGGGGTAAAATTTGAAGCAAGTGAAACTAGAGGAACTTCCTAAGGAGACCTTAATAGAATTGGCCAGAATGTATGCTCGAAATTGGCAAACCTTAGATGGGCTGTGGTTTCGAAACGTTGAAGCCCAATACGGGCTTGAAGCTGCCATCAAGCTGGATTTAGAGAATTGGGAAAGGCAATCCGTGGTAGAAGCAGAAAGGATTAAGAAAATACTTAACTTAACCAAGGGTGGGCTTTCCTCTGTTCTCAAAGTTTTAAGTCTTATGAGCTGGCAACTTGTCTCCCCAATCTTTGACCTTGAGGAGGAAAGTCCCCAGAAAATCGTCTTTTATTACCCTCGCTGCCCCGTTCAGGAAGGCAGGAAGAGGCAGGGCAAACAGGAATTTCCTTGCAAAGCTATGAAGCTAGCTCTCCTATCCAATATTGCCAAGGTAGTTGAACCTAGAGCGGCAGTGAAATGCCTTATATGCCCTCCTGATCCTCATCCTGACAAGTTCTGGTGCAAATGGGAACTTACTATGAAGGAGTAGGAACCTATTTGGTAACCACTGTAGCAAGTTGGTAGAATTCCATAAGCTAGGGCGGACTGGACAAAACTCGGACATCGCTGACTTTAACCGTTTTGGAGACGCTACTTTCCAGATAGGGAGGTGATTAGTGAAGAAACCAGATAAGGTCAGCCAATTTAGAGAGATGCTGGCTCTAACAGTGCTGGCCAACACAGTTCTTCTGCTCATAGGATGCAGTTGCGCCCAAGAAGGGCCTCCACCCATTCCCCCACCAGAGATGACCGCGGCAGAGACCTTCTCTGTTTGCACCCAGCCCAGCCAGCATTATGACCCACGAATCAGCAAGAACATAGTTGTCTGGCACGACAATCGTAATGGCAACTACGACATTTATGGCTTTGATTTGTCTGCAAAGAATGATTTCCCGATATGTACTGATGAGGAGGAACAAGAGGATGCAGCCATCAGCGGCAACATCATCATTTGGGTTGACCACCGCAAGGGAGTCTACATCTATGATATTTATGGCTACGACTTATCCACCGAGACAGAATTCCTCATCACTAACATTAGGCAGCCAACAGGCCCGTGGCGCGGACCCAACATTGATGGAAACGTCATCGTCTGGGAGGATGACCCGGAAGGCCACTGGGAGAAATATGGCTATGATATCCGTGGCTACAACCTTGCCACCAAGACAGAACTGCCTATCTGCGTTAATCCCTCTCACCAGGCATGCCCCAAAGTTAGCGGCAACATTGCTGTCTGGACGGATGACCGTAATGGCAACGGCGATATTTATGGCTACGACTTTTCCACGGAAACAGAATTTCCTATCTGCACCAACGAAGCTTACCAGGGGTGGGCTGACATCTGTGGCAATATCGTTGTCTGGCAGGATGAGCGTAATGGCAACAGCGACGTCTATGGCTATGACCTCTCCACGGGGATAGAATTTCCCATCTGTACCGAACCACATGAGCAAGTGGGGCCACTGGTGAGCGGTAATATAGTCGTCTGGGAAGACCGGCGCCATAGCTGGTGGCAGGAGGAACTTGATTTTTG
>CAYTBB010000011.1:2542-34507 GCA_964435965.1 uncultured Dehalococcoidales bacterium | reverse complement strand
CTTCCTGCCCCAGGCAGACAAACCACAGGAATTGATAAACTCCTGCTATACCCTGAGCGGCCTCGTCAGCCTGGTAGTAGCCGGCATCTTCATTGTTGGCCTGGGTTTTTGGTCGCCAGCCTTAACCTTCGTCAGGCAAAATGCCATCTTCACCACAGCCTTCATCATCTTTGCCTTACTCTGGACATTATCAAATTTAGTGGACTATACCTTCATAGCCAGAAGGCGAGCTGGCTTCGTCTTATCCAAGAACACCATCTACTCGGTGCTCAAAATCCCCCTGCCCATTCTCTTCGTTTTATTCTTCCGTACCTTCGGCATAGTTGCTTCCTGGGGCATCGCCATCACCGTAGCTCTAGCTATTTCTATTTTCTTGTTTCTGCCAGGAGTCCAGAAACTCTATAAGCCCGCACCGAATCTAAGCTTAGGCTTAATCAAAGATATGTGGCGATATTCCGGAGGCAATTACTTGACCAATCTATTGGGGTCCTCACCAGCGTTCATCCTGCCGCTAATGGTAGTCAACCTTCTGGGCGCCGAGCAAAATGCTTACTTCTATGTTGCCTGGATGATTCCCACTCTGCTCTCCGCTATTCCCGCAGCAGTTTCCCAATCCTTATTCGCTGAGGGCTCTCACTTTGAAGACAAGCTGAAGGAAAATGTAGCCAAATCTCTCAAATTCACCTTCCTGCTCCTGGTTCCGGCGGTGACCGTGCTTATTTTGGTGGGCAAATGGCTGCTGCTTGCCTTTGGGCAAAGCTATTCCTTAAATGCCTTGAAGCTGCTCTGGATTCTGAGCCTCTCCAGCCTGCCGTTAGCGATTAACCACCTATACACCAGCATACTGCGGGTAAAAAGCAGACTAAAGGAGCTCATGGCAATCTGGGGATTTATCGCTTTAGCGGTGCTTCTAGTCAGCTATCTAATTATGCCCGCCAGCGGCATAATGGGCATTGGCTGTGCCTGGCTCGGAGCCCAGGCTGCAGTGGCCATCTACGTCCTTGCCCGCAGACTCTCCATATAGCTGCTTGATAACCACCATTCCAAACTTTTAGGTATGGACGACATGAGAACTTGGCAGGAAGCCCTCAAAGATTATATGATAAGCAAAGGATATATTGGTAGCCAGGACAAGGCAGGATAAATAATTCAGGGAGGTTTTCGATGATTACTAGATATTTGCGTGAAGCTACACGTCGGGCCAAATATAAAATCTTAGAAGACGGAACTTATTATGGGTGGATTGAGGAGCTGCCTGGTGTGTGGGCTGCTGGTAATAATCTTGAAGAATGCCGGGATGAGCTAGAGTCGGTGGTTGAAGATTGGCTGCTTCTAGGTCTAAGGCTGGGGCATAATATTACTCCTTTAGGAGACATTGACCTGAATATGGAGGTTAAGGTGGCCCAGTCAAAATGACTCAACGCCTTACGCCAATATCTTGGGACACCTTGGTGCGAAAGCTACGCAATATGACTTTTGAAGGGCCCTCCCACGGTGGAAAGCACTATTTCATGCTAAAAGCTGATTTAAGGTTAACCATTCCTAATCCTCATCCTGAAGATATTGGTGTTCCTCTATTGAAGGAGATACTTAAGCGTGCCAGCATAAATCGAGAGCAATGGTTGACAGGTGGCAAACGAAAATAAGAATCTGGAGGCATAGATGCCAGCCAAAGGCAAGAAATTTGAAACCAAACCAAAAAGCTAATCCAAGGAGTTCAAGTAAAGCAGCTAAAGTGGATACCTGACGAAAGAGGGAAACTCATGGAAATGCTCCGCTGCGATGACGCTATGTTTGAGAAGTTCGGTCAGGTATATGTCACTACCTGCTATCCAGGCGTGGTAAAAGCCTGGCATTACCACCAAAATCAAGCCGATAACATGGTAGTGATTAAAGGCATGGCAAAAATCGCCCTCTATGACCAGAGAGAGAATTCACCCACCAAAAAAGTGGTCAACGAGTTCTTCATCGGTGAAGACAACCCTATGCTTATCCACATCCCCGCCATGGTCCTCCATGGCTTCAAAGCCTACGGCTCAGAACCTGCTTACGTGGTAAACACCGTTACACAGCCCTATAACCGCCAAGAGCCCGACGAATTCCGCATCGACCCCTTCGACAACGATATACCCTATGATTGGTCTCTGAAGCAAGGCTAATAACCCGTAAGAGTGGGAGTTTATTAACGCAGAATACAAATGTGATAAAATGTATCAAGTGAAGATGACGCTAAGCTTAGTAGAGTAGGGGGTGATCAAAATGTCTGGTGCTTTAAAGGAAATGGATAGGGCTGAACTGGTTAACCTCGAACGACTAGCCCATCTACTGAAAGGTCTTAGCCCAGCAGAGCTTGAAACCTTGGAGATACTCTTAGACGAAGAGGCCTTTCAAATCATTGCCCAGTCTCTTAAGGGGCTAGAGGAGAGAAGGGGAATACCAATTGACGAATGGTAAATCCTACCAAGTCTTTATGGCTCCTTCTGCCCATAGAAGATATAAGAGGTTCGATTCACTTCTGAAGCAAAAAGTCCAGCAGGAGGTAAGAACATTAGCAGAGGAGCCTCACCGGTATGAAGAACTAAAAGGACCTTTGAAGGGCATCAGATCCTGCCATTTCGAACATGAAAAGACACAATACCGAATTGCCTATCGAATTATCGAGGATAGAAACCAAATAGAGATCGTCTTAGTGAAATGTAGAGAAAGCTTTTATCAAGCTTTAAGACGAATTGTGAGATGAATTCCTCATTGACCCTTTTGACAACGATATACCTTATAATTGGGCTTTGAAGCAGAAATAAAGTCTACGCTACCCTTTTAGAGCTACCCCGAAAAAAATCAAAGTCGCCCACTTACCTATTGCATAAATAATAATTTTAGGCTACAATTACACTCCAATTAGAGTGCTAATGCAAGACAAAGTTACTATTAAGATACCAAGGGAGCTTTATCAGAAGCTGGGCCAAATGATAGAGGACACTGGCTTTTCCAGCGTTACGGAATTTATTGTCTTTGTGATGCGGAATTTGGCCTCGAGCGGTGAAATAAAGGGGGAGGACAAGCTAACGGAGGAAGAGCTAAGAGCGATAAGAGAAAGATTAAGGAGGTTAGGCTATCTATGAACGGAAAAAAGGAAGGGAAAGCTGTGTTTCTGCCTGCCGAGCTCTATAGCCAGATAGAGGAGAGAGTAAAGGCCACAGATTTTGGCTCTGTGGAAGAGTATGTGAGATTTGTCCTGGAGGAAGTCCTCAAAAACGAAGGGGAAGAGGAGCAAGCCTTCAGTAAAGAGGACGAAGAAGAGGTGAAGAAAAGGCTTAAGGCTTTGGGTTATTTGGAATAAGCATCTTGCCGACTGATTATGGAGATAACACTGACTTTATTTATAGTAATAGCTGTGATAGCTCTTCTCTGTGAATACATAGATGCCTCTATCGGAATGGGCTATGGCACCGCTTTAAGTCCAATACTCCTTATTATGGGATTTTTGCCTCTACAAGTAGTGCCGTCTGTGTTGCTGGGGCAGCTTGTTGGTGGTTTGTTTGGGGGGTTTTTTCATTACAGACTGGGAAACATAAATCTGGACTTTAGGCAAGACAAGGCTATAAAAAAGCGATTACATAGATTGGGCTATATACCAAGCTCCCTTGATTCAAAAGTTATTCTTGTTCTTGGTGTTTGTGGAATTGTAGGAGCAGTGGCAGCCGTATTCTTTGCCCTTAACATTCCCACAATTATTCTTAAAACCTACATAGGAGTAATGGTTTTAGGAATAGGGATAGGAATTCTTATACGACGGAATCGTGAAAGTAATCTTTCTTGGAAGGGTCTCATTGCCATAGGATTAATAAGTTCCTTTAATAAAGGCGCAAGTGGTGGGGGATATGGTCCCCTTGTGACCGGAGGACAAATAATAAGCGGAAGGGAAGCAAGAAGTTCAGTGGGAAGCACTACGCTTGCGGAGGCTCTAGTATGTATAGTGGCCTTTATAGGTTATGTAGTAGTCAAAGGAGATATTTACTGGATGCTCGCCGCGAGTACAAGCATAGGCTCAGTTATAGCGGCACCATTTGCCGCGATGACGGTTAAGAAAGTGAACACCCGTAAATTGAAATTTGTTATAGGGATAGTGACAACTTTGCTCGGGGCTTTAACACTAGCCAAGACCTTTATCTTTTGATGCAAAATGCTTAGGAGGCAGTTACTATGTTGGAGCTAAAAGACCTGGAAAACAAGACGCTGTATATCGTAAGAGAAGCCTACGCCGAGTTCAAAAGGCCAGCAGTTCTGTGGAGCGTAGGTAAGGACAGTACCACTATGCTATGGCTCTGTCGTAAAGCTTTCCTGGGTAAAATTCCTTTTCCTGTGATTCACATAGACACGGGCTATAAGTTCAAGCAGATGTATAAATTTAGGAATCGTATTGCTGCGGAGTGGGGGCTGGACTTAATAGTAGCCAAGAACGAGGAAGCAATTAAAGAAGGGGTTGGTCCCAGTACCGGCAAGTTCGAATGCTGCACCAGGCTAAAGACCCAGGCTTTGATGCAGTGTCTGGAAAAATATAGATTCGATGCCTTGATACTAGCTATAAGAAGGGATGAGCACGGTATTAGAGCCAAGGAAAGATATTTCTCGCCGCGAGATGAGTCCTTCCGGTGGAATTATAAAGACCAGCCGATGGAGATGTGGGACCAATACCAGAGCATAACCGACATTAAAACCCATACCAGGGTTCATCCAATTCTCCACTGGAGGGAGCTGGATGTCTGGGAATATGTGAAGCAGGAGAAGCTTCCCATAAATCCACTGTATTTTGCCAGGAATGGGAAAAGGTATAGGAGTCTAGGATGCACGCCATGTACATTACCCATTGATTCCACCGCCAAGACTGTGGATGAAATAGTGGAGGAGATAAAAATAAGTAAGGTTGCAGAGAGGTCTGGCAGGGCACAGGATAAGGAAGACATGTTTACCATGCAAAAGCTCCGTGCATTGGGATACATGTAGACAGAATGCAAAAGCTAAAGATAAAAATGCAAAATGAGAGGTTAAAATTCAAAGAGGAATTTAGACAGCGAGTCTATAGGTTTGCTCTTAATGTCATCGGGTTTGTGGAGGAGCTACCAAAGCAGCAAACCTCGAGAATTATTGGTGACCAACTATTACGGAGTGCTACCAGCATCGGGGCTAATGTAATTGAGGCTCAAGGTGCTGCCTCCAGAAGGGATTACGCTAACTTTTTCACTTATGCTCTGAAATCAGCAAACGAAACAAAATTTTGGCTAGGTTTGTTGAGGAATTAAGGTAAGGGCCGAGGAGAGATGGCCGATAAACTTCTAAGGGAGGTAACTGAAATCGCCAATATTCTTGCTACGCACATCCTCAGGGTGAAAGGGAAAAAATGACTCTTACATTTTGCATTGTCATTTTGATTCTTGCATTTTGATTTTTGATTTATCGGAGGGATGGTATGAATATAAATGTAGTCATCGTAGGACATGTTGACCATGGTAAGTCCACCCTGATAGGGAGATTCCTCTATGACTCCGAGAGCATTAAGGAAGGACGGGTGGAAGAGATACAAAAACTGGCTGAGGAATATAAAAGGAGGTTTGAATTTGCCTACTTCCTTGATTCCTTTGATGATGAGCTGAAGGAGGAGCGGACCATAGATACTACCGGAGTTATGTTTAAAGGTAAGGAGAATCTCTACTCTATTGCTGATGTACCAGGTCACAAGGAATTCATCAAAAATATGCTCACCGGTGCTTCACGTGCTGACGTAGCTGTCCTGGTTGTTGCCGCAGATGAAGGCATCCAGGAGCAGACAGGAAGACATACCTTCCTGATACATATGCTGGGCATAAAGCAAATTTTTGTGGTGGTAAACAAGATGGACGCCGTTGATTACAGTAAAACAGTTTTTAACAATATCAAAAAGAAAGTGGAACATCTTCTGGATTCCCTTGGCTACCAGGATATACAGTTCATTCCCGGTTCGGCTATGGAAGGAGACAACATCTATAATCCATCCCGGCAAATGAAATGGTACAGGGGCCCCACTTTAATCCAGGCGCTGGACAGCGTAAAGATAAGTAAAAAAACCATGCCGCTCCGGTTTGTTGTTCAGGACACATATTCATTTGACTCCCCGAGAGTAGTTGTGGGAAGGGTGGAATCTGGCACCTTAAGAACAGGCGATGAGGTAGTCTTCCAGCCCTCCAATGTAAGGAGCAGGATAGAGAAGATAAAGGTCATGGGACACGAATTGGAGAAGGCGGAGCTGGGGGACAGCATAGGAATTGTGGTGGACAAAGAGGTGAAAAGGGGGGATGTCTGTGGGCTGGTGAAGACTCCTCCTGTGCCGGTAGAGGAATTCCTGGGCGAGGCTGTATTGTTGGAAAGGACTTTGAGGAAAGGGGACAGGATGGAACTGAGATGTGCCACGCGAAGAGTGAGCTGTGAGATAAAAGAAATAAGGGAGAAGATAAATTCAGAGACAGGAGAGGTTATGGAGAAATATCCCGCAGTGATAAATGAGAATGAGGCAGCCATTATTCTCTTCGCCACTGAGCCACTGGTGGTGGAGAAATTCTCCGAAATACCAGAGCTTGGCAGGTTTGTTCTGGCTAAGGATAGAAACATCGCTGCCGGCGTGGTATTGGAGGCCGCAAGATGATTTTTGTTCTTGGCCTAGATGCAGCCACCTGGAATGTGATAAGGCCCAACCTGGATAAGCTGCCAAATTTTGAAAAGCTCATCCGTATTGGTAAAAGCAAAGAGCTTGTGCTCAAGGAAAAACCCATTTCTCCTTCTGTCTGGTGTGGCATGTTCTCGGGGAAGACTCCTGAGGAACATGAGCATGGTAGCTTTGTAGCTGGGGGTAAGCTGGTAAGGAGGGAAAACATAAAGGTTGAATTTATCTGGGATATTCTGCACCGGGAAGGAAAGAAGGTCAAAGTGCTAAATGTCCCCTTCGTGGTTCCACCCTATTGCTTTAATGTTGATTTTAAACCCGTGGGCTTTGGATTGCCCACCAGCGAGAGGGAGTGGCAGGAAGAACTGGGAAGAGTCACTGAAAAGACCAGGGAACTGCTGGCGCAGAAGCCGGATTTACTTATTTCAGTTTACACCCTGCTGGACCGCATTCAGCATTTCCACTGGGGCGAGGATTATGTCACAGAATGGTACCAAAAAATGGATGCTAAAATAGGCGAGCTTCTGTTTGACACCAGCTGCCTTGAGGAAAAGCAGAATAAACTTATCGTAATCTCTGACCACGGTTTCTGTTCCTTTGGTGAAGCAAAGGTGCAAACACTGCCCGAGCAGACTGAGCAGGGAAAAATAAAGGGAGACCATCACGAAAACGCCTTCCTGGTAACCGTGAATTTGGATTGTGAGATAGATAAACCGCAGGATGTATTCTATGCCATCAAACAGGAGTTGGGCTAATCCAGCTATCCTATTGTTCAAAACCATGGCAAAATCTATAACCTTTTGGGCTTGCTGTTAAGGTATAATAGCTGACATTGTGTTTGAACCTCTGGATGATTCTCTAGGAAAAATAGCCCGGGGCGCTGGAATTGCTCTGATCGGCGTGACCTCAGGGTTATTATTTAACTTTATTGCCCGGCTTATCATTGCCCGTTATGGCTTGCAGGCTAACTATGGCATCTTCTCATTATCATTGGCTGTATTAAATATTGCCGCAATACTGGCTAGTCTGGGTTTGCATCGAGGTGCCACCAGGTATATCGCTTATTTTCGAGGTAAAGAGGATATGGCTAAAGTCCACGCCACTATATCTACCTCCATTAAATTATCTGCTATCGCCAGCATCGTCATCGGTCTGGTCATTTTATTCACTGCCGAAACTATTGCCCTGAGTGTTTTCCACACCCCCGACTTAGCCCTGCCATTGAAGATATTCGCCGCCGGCATCCCCTTTTACACCCTGATACAAACTCTGGCTGCCATCTTTCGCGGCTTTGACCAGGTTAAACCCCGGGTAATTTTCCATTATATCATGCTAAATGCCCTCTTCCTGATTTTCTTGGCTGTCATTATCGCTATGCATTCGATTTTCAGCACCGTGTTCTATGCTTACTTGGCTGCACTAATCATTACTTTTGCTGCTTCGGCTGCATACATCTCTAGAAAACTGCCCAAGCTAACTGGCTCAATGGATGCCAGAAACACCCAGCCAGTCACCAAAGAGCTATTGCTATTTTCCCTGCCACTTATGGGAGTTGCCATGCTAAACATGATAGTAGTCTGGACGGATACCTTAATGCTGGGCTATTTCAAGGCGCCCGAAATAGTCGGGCTTTACAATGCTGCTCATCCCCTGGCACAAATTATCTATGTGCCTCTTACTGCACTACTATTAATCTATACTCCAATTACTACCGGCTTATATTCCCGGAACCTGATGTCCGAGCTGCGTAGAAACTACAAAGTTTCCACCAAGTGGCTTATGTTTATAGTTCTACCCATCTTTCTGGTTCTATTCCTATTTCCCGGAGCAGTCCTCAAGCTCTTCTTTGGTGCCAGCTATTTTCCAGCAGCTAATGCCTTGAGAATACTGTCTCTTGGTTTTATTATTGGCAACCTGGCTGGACCGAACTCTGCCACACTGATAGCCCTTGGTCATCCTCGCTACCTGATGTGGACTATGCTCGCTGCAGCTATACTGAACATAGTTCTTAATATCTTACTCATCCCACCGTTGGGCATCGTCGGTGCCGCCATCGCTTCAGCAGCATCTCTTATCCTGATAAATATCATTCGCACAGCAAAGCTCCACTCATTATGTCAAGTTCAGCCTCTAAGCAAAAAGTTGCTCAAGCCAATAATAATCTGTGTGGCATTAGCCTTCCTCATCCAGGCTGTTGCTCAACATTTTCTGACCATTAACTGGTGGATGCTGGTGATTCTGTTTATTCTCTACTATGGAATATATGGCTTAGCCACATTATTTACTAAAAGCTTTGATAAAGAGGATATAGCCCTGCTCCTGGAAGCGGAAAAGAAGAGCGGTATAAATATGGCTCCTCTTAAAAAAATATTAAATAGATTTATATAGCTATAGCTTTTTCATCTTACTCATCTTCGCTCTTATTCTCTGTTTTTCATAATCGGTGCCTTCCTCAACCTTGAGCCGCTTAAACTGAGCTATCCTGCTTCTCGCTTCAAGCTCAAATCTGTTCGCCTCTTCATTACCTTCACCATACAAATTTTTAGTTTCCCCGGAGTCACTTCTTAAATCGTAAACTTCTTCTCCTAATAGACATCCATCATCGAGGCTCTCAGTGCAAATATATTTCCAACCCGGGATACGATAGGCGATATTCCTTCGCCCCAATTCGGGGTGTATAATCGCACTTATGGTACCCTCCTTACCTTTTTCCACTCCTATTCCCGGTATAAGGCTTTTCCCATGAAAGCTCCGGGGGCTGTTGATTCCCACGAGTTGCAGAATCGTAGGTGCCAGATTAATTAGGCTGACCTGCTGCTTAACCGCAGTGTTGCCTTCTATGCCTGGCCCGGTTATCATCAGCGGGACGCGCAGTATCCCATCGTACACCGAGTGGTGCCCAAACTTCCCATGCTCTCCGAATTCATCACCGTGGTCAGCGGTTACAATTATGAATGTGTCAGGTGAGTAATTCCCCAGTTCGTCTAACAGCAGTCCTACAAACTTGTCAACATATCTTACTTCAGCATCGTAGAGCCCTATTATTGTCTCCACCTCAGAAAACGACAGTTGCCCAGGCTCACTAATCATCTTGCAATATAGAGTATACATCTCCCGCCGCTCGATTGGCTGCTCACAGAAGTAACGAGCATATTTTGATGCTGGAAGGTAAGGTGGATGAACATCCATATAATGAAGCCATAGAAAATAATTCTTCTTATGAGTTTCAATCCAAGATATCGCCTTACTAGTTAACTCCTCGGCGCTGACGATAGCTCGTTCACCTACATGTTGCATGACAGGCCTGAGTATTTTACCTACCTTATCCCGTGTTCTACCTATCAGGGTATCTGGTGAGAACCATGCCCGTAGGCGCAATCGGACCCCTCTGAAATTAACATTGTTCAGCGAATCATCAAAGATATCAAAGCCTCGGTCATAACCGTGCAATCGAGATAGGTATGGATTGGAGTGGAACGCAGCCGTGCTATAACCAGCCTCTTTCAATTTCTCAGCCAGCATAACCTTTGTCTGCAATAAGTCTCCAACCGAAGGTTGTTGTAGGGGAGGTAATTCTGAAGCTAGGATGGCTGGGAAGGCGGTAGGGGTATGTCCGCCATTGGATACTGCCTGTAGGAATTTTACCCCCCTGGCAGCAAGGGCATCTATATTAGGGCTGGTGTCTCTGTGATAGCCATAACAGCCCAAATGGTCATATCGCAGGCAGTCAATTGTTATCAAGATCAGGTTCATTTAAGCTCCTTTCAATGAGTAATCATAAATATATAACGTGATTATCCCTTCAAGGCAAGTTGCAAATATTTTAGCATTATATGCATACTATAGAAAGGGAAAGGAGGTGCCTATTATGTCTGGTTATATGCAGTTGTGGGTGGAAATGGATACTAAACCTGATGGCAATTTATGGTCTGCTTATTGTAACGAATTAGGCTTGGCTAGTTGCGGCTCCACGGAAAATGAGGCAAAGGCAAATCTGCAAAATGCTATTAGCGCCTACTGTAGAGCACTCGATGAACGAGGCATACTTGAGAAAAGGCTTATTGAAAAGCACGTTGAGTTTGGATATGTTCAGCCGAAAACGCCAGCAAGAAGGGGATTAAGGCCAGTTCTAGTTTAATAGTAGGGTGTTATGTCTCAGCACTTGGCTCATGGACATGAGTTATTGGAGTTCTATATCGACCATGGTTATGTGAAGGTTACTGATGAACTCGGCCAAGCTATTATATGCCCCCGGCAGGATATAGATACTCTTAATATGGTTATAAACATTCCGTATGCTCAAGATATCGGCCATGAATTACTAAAGTATTTGTTAGAAAGAGGCAATTTCACAACGGATGAATTTTGGCAAAGTGTTACACACCAATATGAAACCACCAGTTACAATAAAGATAGCCAAACCTAAGGTTTTCACAAAGAAGGATTTTGAGCATGCCTTGTTCAAGGCATGCCAACGTGTTAACAAGCCTAAAGTTTCTCCAAAATCGTCTTAAACATAGGCTTCTCATCTTCACGATGATTGTACCTAAAGCTATACTCGTTGATATAACCTTGTAAATGCTTCTCACTTACGGCGTGATAAACGCCGTCAATACCACGCTTTAATACACTCCAAAAGCCTTCTAAGGTATTTGTGTGAGCCTTGCCCACTACCCAAACTTCGGCTGCATGATGCACCCTCTCATGTTTATAGCCCTGCCTGTTCAATCCGTCATAAACGGTAAATTCATCAGTGTAAATCATGCTGTTAGCTAATATATGTTCTTTAATCACGGGATAGATCGTTGAGCCTTTGAAGTCTCTGGTAATCGTTGCTGTAATGCCCGCTTTCCTTTGAGCCATACCAAATACAGTAGTCTTATTCTCAGCACCACGGCCACGTTTGCCGTGTGCTTTGCCACCAATATAAGTTTCGTCTATTTCAACTTCGCCAGACATAGGGTTAGTGTCTTCCTGTAGTAATGAGCGGATGGCATGGAACATACGCCAAGCTGTCTTATAGGTAACTCCTAACTCCCGTTGAAGTTGCTTGGCTGATATGCCACATCGGGTAGAGCTTATCAGGAAGATAGCGTAGAACCAGAGCTTGAGCGGGGTAACAGATTTCTCAAAGATAGTTCCTACCATTGGGTAAACGTGGCTACCGCATCGGTCACAAGCATAACACGGCCTTTTGCCTACCTTGTGATGTGTTGTGACGGTACCACATTGCTTGCAGACGATACCATCGGGGTAGAGATAGTTCTTTAACCATTCTAGGCAAGCATTGTCATCGGGGAAGTCTTTGTTGAAGTCTATTATTGTGTATTTCTTCATATCTGTATTCTAACATATGGGTTACTTGTTGTCAAGGGATAATCACGATATATAATGTAAATCACCTTGCTATTAAACAGCTTTATTATACCCTGTTAGAGAAAGCTTAGATAGTGTAACATCGGGGTGACATTTCTCTGGGGGGACATTTTATAATAGAAGAGATAGGAGGTGTTCATGGCTACCCCAGAGACAAGAGTAATAGTTAATCTTCCTTCGTATAGAGAAGTTGTGGAAGAAGTAAAAGTGGAGGTGCTGAAACTGGTGGGCGAGAAGGCCCTGGAGTTTCAGGAAGAGCAATTCTATGCCTGGCTGGGCGCCCAATCCTTGGTAGCTATCTATATTCTTGCCCGCAGACTCTCCATATAGCTGGCAACTATATGTGCTATAATAAGCTAAAGCAGATAAAATACCGGAAGCTGCTTCAGAATTCTAGAGAGCTTATCTCGCTTTAGGGAAGGGAGGTTTACAGATGGCAAAAGTTAAGGATTTAACCATTGATGAACTTGAATATTTTTCGAAGACATCGTTGCCTGGCAAGAAGCCCGTAAGCTGACGCAGCTAATTCATGATATGACCCGTGACTACAATTTCCGAAGAGACTTTTCCCTCCGTGACCAAATCCAACGAGCCTCTGTATCTACTATGTCCAACATTGCTGAAGGCTTCAGCAGACAATCCACTCCCGAATTCAGAAGATTCCTCTCTTATGCCACGGCATCTGCAACCGAGCTCCAGAGTCACCTATACGTAGCCCTGGACTAAGGTTATATTGACCAAGGGACATTTGCCAAACTATACTCTCAAGCAACTAAGGTATCCAAGTTAGTCAATGCTTTTATGACCTATCTTCGCTCTCACCAAAGATCAAAAGGAGCCAGCAAATGAACCAACCATCTCAGCTAACTCACCCAACCCAACTGTATTACTGACCACGGACTATCGGCTAGACTTTTGCAGAGGCAAAATTTGGAAGAAAAATCGTCCAAAGGATATATGATGGCTACTTGCTAGGAGTAATATTTGAGGGCTATAATGATATTCTATGAATAAGCGGCCTTGCATAAGGAGGATGGCATGCAAGTAGATTGGAGAGATTATATTGTAAGCACACCAGATATACTTCGAGGCAAACCAAGAATCAGTAGCACTCGGATTCCTGTCAGCCTTATTCTCGGATATTTGGCTGCGGGCAATACTCCTAAGGAAATTATAGAGGAAATTCCAGACATCACAAAAGAACAGATCGCTGCTTGTTTAGGTTATGCCCGTGAGTTATCAGAATTTGAGATTGCCGTTTCATGAGTTTGAGATTTTTTGCAGACCACTGCATTTCTAATTTTATAGTCCAAATGCTTCGAGATGCAGGTTACGAGGTTTTTCGGTTGAGAGATTACCTCCCCACAGATTCAGCTGTAATCTCAAAAGCACAGGAACTGAATTCCATTTTGGTTTCTTTGAATGGAGATTTCGCTGATATTGTGCTCTATCCTCCAACAAATTATAAGGGCATTATAGCCCTTCAAGTTAGAAATCATCCGGAAATTATTCCACAGCTTATGGAAGTATTGGAAAATTACTTATCAGGTCATACTGATATGGTTAATTATAAGGGCAAGTTACTCTTAGTGGAAGTCCATAGGATCAGGGTTCGGGAGTGACTGGAAAATGAAAACATCATCCCAACCATCTCAACTATCCCAACCAGTCGTTTGCATTATCGGCGCTGGCCTAGTAGTTGCCGTAGCTATTCTACATGCTTACCTTTAGGAAGCACCTGCCGCCTATTTAACCCAAATCTCAAACCCATTCTCATATACCTTGTTCAAATTAGGTTCGAGCTCTGCCCGGTATCGGCTTCGTAGTTCCTCAGCGTCATCTCCAGCAATAGCCCCCCAGCCAACACGGTAGGATTTGACGCCGAAATCTATAACCAGCAAATCATCGCCTCTGGCAATGCTGTCATGCAATCCGGTGCCTAATCTATACAAGGGCGAGGCAATCTTGGCATATTCCTTGGAAGAGAGCAATAAATAGAGGGCGGCAGTGTTGTCAGAAAAAATGGTAGTCGTTTTTTGGTCCAAAGCATGTTCGCTTACGAATTGCTCAAGCTCCCAATGTCTGCTGGTAAGCCTCATATTCTGCCCAAAGACCTCCGGACTGACAGCAGAGCAGTACAAATGGACCGGAGCATGTCTGTGTCCCTCAAGTCCGAGAAAGCCGCTAACAATAACGAGAACTAAGACTGCAATGGTTAGCCATTTTTGCCATCGCCCCCTGGCCAACAGCCTCTCGTAGGCGAGGGCACAGCAGAGAGTGATTAAAGGCAGACACAGAATAATTAACCGGGGAGGCGCCACGTGAGATATGAAAAACTCAAACAGGAAAAATGCCCCGAAGCAGATAAGGGAAAGGGTTAGAAAATAAAAAGCAGCCGATCCCTCAGAATCTGGAACCTTGAACCTTTTTCTAATTAACCAGCCAAAACCGAAAAGCACCGGTATGTATATCAGAAAGTCTCTGACCCAGAGCAAGCTTACCCAAGGAGGGGTAAGCGATTCGGGATAATGCGGCTCCGGGATGTAGGGACTGAGCCCACCGGACATGGTTGTTTGTGCAATCCCCGTTCCAACTTCACCAGCCAGTGGTTGTATCACCGTCGCTACTTGACTCCACCAGACAAAGACAGCGCCAGCCGACAGGAGACCAACGATACCAACAATGGCAGCCTCTTTACGGAATTTTATAAACCACGTTATCCACTTGACTTTCACTCTACGCGAAACCAAAACCAGGACAAATGTTAGCCCGGCAAAAACTGGCAGGTAAACGGTGAAAATGAAAGACGTATAGTGATGGCTAAGGACTATTGCTATGGCATTCAAAATAATCAAAGCTAATATCCTTGTGTCCCGATGGCTGATATATTTATAAAGCAGGTATAACTCAGCCAAAACGAAGACCAAAGCGAAAGAGGTGCGTATAAACTTAGAACCATAGTGTACAGCTTCGGGGAATATAGCATAGAGCAAAAGAGATAAAGGCAGAATTACTTTACTTAGCTTGAGGTCGGCGGTAAGTCTGTCAGCGATGAGGTAGAGAAAGAGGAAGCCAGTCAAGCTAAATACTGTGGGCAGAACCATTGGCAAAAGGGAGGTCTTTATATCCAGAACATCAGCAAAGATTACAGAAAAGGTATGCATCAAAGGCCAGGAAGAGTATGTGGTAAGCTGGCTCCAGAAGGCTGATGGAGGAATAACGAATATCTTATCCATCTGCGCAAAGATATTGATAACGGCATATTCGTAGGTGACATCACCTGGTTCAAAAGCGCCATAATGCACAGCGATAAGCCGCACATTACGCAAGAATAGAAAGACAATAAGGATTAGGAAAATGGTGGAGAACTTGTCTACAGAGCCTTTACAGTAACCAATGATGGCGAAGGCTAATAAGCTGGCCAGGGCGGCAGCCACAAAAAGATAGGGATAGATTGTGGGCTCTTTATTCCAGACAAGTATGACAAGCGCGATTGTTAGTGTAAGCCCAAGTGCTATTATTGCCCATCTTCTCAATTTCATGCTCTGGATATAGCTTCAGGTGCCTTTCTAGCATAATATATGCCCCAATTGACTACTCGCACAATCGCAAAACCATGCTTTTCCAGCACCTCCTGGCATTTTGCCAGGTTATCTTCATTTGTAGCCTCAAATATAATCTTAAGGTGTGGGTTTCTGGCTATGGTTTCCTCAGCCCCTTCAAGAACCTCACCATCTGCTCCCTCGGCGTCTATCTTTATGAAACTGACGTACTCTATCTGGAGGTGTTTTAAAATGTCGTCCAGCTTTAGAGCACTGACCTCAACAAAGTCCGTAGATACAGGTTTCTTGACAGAGTGGTCACCCGGTAGTTGTGCTAAATACAGCTTGAGTTTCTCATTTTTATTCCAGCAAGCTGCATTGACAAGCGTCACATTTGATAACTTATTTAACTTAATATTAGCCTTCAATATCTCAAAGTTACAACCTTCCGGCTCTATTGATATTACTCTGCCGTTATCTCCTACTTGCCGTGCAACCTTTATGGTATATTTCCCAATATTTGCGCCAACATCTACAAAGATGCCCTGTGTAATTTTTTCAAAATATCTCCGCAGAGGATGTTCGAATGCCTCAGCTATATGTTGGGCATCATCCGTTCCTTTCCTACAAAAGAATTTCCCATCATGGTTTTCTATCGTCACATCAAAGTTAGGATTTGATATACGGCGGAAAACAGCATGTAAGGTAGGTATCTTGGAGGAGCCTATTGCAAAGCCGAGAAGGCGAATAATTGTTCCGGGGAAGAGTATAAGCTTGTCTTTAACTCCTTGCCCCTCAGTAAACAGTTTAAACCAATACCAGAGGCGTATGACAGTGCTACGCAATTTGCCAAATCTTCCATTGTCTTGCCCCATCTTTGCTTCTCTCGCGCTATTAGCCATGATTGCCACTGAATAGGTTACACCATCTGGCTGGTTATCTTCTCCCATATACGCAAAACCTCTCGCCCATCTTCAGCGGTGACGGGCGGTTCAGTGCCATTCCGGATGCTCTCCATAAATGCCCTGATTGAAGCTGGAATTCCTCGGTGCTTACCCTGGATGAAGCTCATCGCAGCGGCGAACGTATCAGTTAATATTCGAGAGCTTCGCTGCAGATTTTCCCTGGCATACAGCGCAGCGATGCCCTTTCCCATGTCTGTTTTCCCTCCATATGTGATTACTACCGCGTTATGGAGGTTCGCGTGTATATTCTTTTTTGTCCCGAAAATATCAATCATCCACAGGCTGGGCCAATTGCATGATGAAATAATTGTTCCCACGCCTTTCTCGCCCTCCAGAATTATCTGGACTTCATCGAAGCGCATATGGTCGAGGTTACCCATTTTCTTGGGGTACACTGCTACCGGCTCTATCTCGCCCAGGAATTCCCGCGCCAGATATATTGGGTGGGGCAAGGTATCGCCGAACACTCCTCCAGGCAATTTATGCCACCAGTGGTTCGGGTCTGCAATTATGGGAAAGTCCTCGGGTGGACAACTCTGCTTAATTTCCACTCTCACCAAATTTCCTATGATGCCTTTGTTTATAATGGATTTCATTTTTTGTACGGGTGGTATAAAAAGCAGGTGATGATTGGTACCCAGCTTTACGTGATTTTTCCTCGATACCTTTATCATTTCATCAGCATCCCTGGTATTGAGCGCCAAGGGCTTTTCTGTAAAAACATGGCAGCCAGCTTCCATTGCCTGGATGGCTAAAGAGGCATGTGTATCTATTGAAGTACAAACATTTACCACGTCAAGCTTTTCTGCCTCCAGCATTTCCTTGAAATCAGCATAGCACTTGCCAATCTTGAATTTTCTGGCAACGCTCCTTGCCAAATCTTCGTTCCTATCACAAACCGCTGCTAACTCGACGTTTCTGCATTTGAGGAGCGAAGGTATGTGAGCATTCTGGGCTATGAAGCCACAGCCAACCACTCCTACTTTTAAATTCTTTGCGGTCATAGCTTTGATCCTCTACTTTCTATTAAATTTACCTGATTTGCAACACACTCCGTCTCAAGCTTGTAGAAGTTCCCGTACTTCCATTATCAATTCTCTCTCCCTTTTCTCTGAAGGGAAGAGTTTTCTTATTCTGTTTCTTGCTTCTTTTCCTTTGTCACAATTTAAAGCTTTGCCAATCGCCTCCGCCGTTGCTTCCGGGTCTTCGTATGGTACATAAAACCCGGTGTCACCAACAACCTCCGGTAATGCTCCTCTGTCAGTGACTACGGGCACACATTCACACAGCATCGCCTCTGCTAAAGCTATGCCAAAAGCTTCGTGCGCCGAAACTTGAACATATACCTTTGCTCGCTGATAATAATCAATTAGCCTATTTAAAGGAACGTAATTTGTGAATTCTACATTCGCAGTGGCTATGGACTCGAGGTAATCTATTGATTCATCCATAAACCGTCCAATCAGCACAAAACGCGCCTTTGGTAAGAATCTAGCTGACCTGACAAAGGTCTCTAGCCCTTTTCTCGTCAAGTTTGACCTCATCACATTACCAGTAGTTACTACAAGGTTCCCTTGTTTCTCTCCCGCTGGCTTAAATTCATCAGAATCGACACTGTGATATATGAGCTTCACCTTCTCGCTCCCTACATATCTCAATATCTCCCTCATGTTAAATTCGGAAACTGCCAGCACTTTGGTAGCATGCCGCAATGTGAATTTTACCACCCTGCTTGATATCCCTCCTACCATTGAGCCATATTTGATTTGGGGCATATCAGCTACCGAATAGCCACTGGCAACTACAACAGACTTCTTCCTGAATATTTTTGAGAATAGGACTGCTAAAAAAGCATGGGTATCAGCAAACCAGGAGAAAGTCACATCGGCCCATAAAGTTCCTTTCAGGATTTTGAAAATACTCGGGAGGGTTGTGATAGGCTTTTTGCGATTAAAGGTGGGCGCAGTTCTCACCTCAAGGTGGTTCCTAAGTATCTCCACATCCCTTCTGAGGAACATATCGCCCTCTGGAACTGCCAAAATCTTCTTTTTAGCCATCACGGTTTTCCCGCCCCAAAAAACTTTGCAGCCTGAGCCAATTTCCTCGAATAGCCTCTGTGCTCACCTAAGTCTCCGCTCTTGCCGCTGCAACTATAGTTTTAGGAGTTGTAAATAAATTGTCTTTGATAGGAATTACTTGCCAATTTCTATCCACCGTTTCTTCAATATTCTCCCCGAACTCCAAAATGTGAGATTCTCGAGAAATAATGGGATAGAGTCTATATAAGAAATTCTGTGTCTTTTCTCTACTAAAGAGGGCTAAAATGATCTGAGCCGCCATATGTATCGCTTGCACTCCCGTTTTATTCCATAAGTCGAGTTGCCGTAGGCCATAAACTTCGATATTCACGAAGTACTTGCTTAATAGCTGACAAAGTTCACCTGGGTAGAATTCTCTCAGATGATAAGGATTCACGGGTTTCCTAAACAAAGGGCTATGGACTTTTTTATTGGGAGTGGCACAAATAAAAAAACCTCCTTTCTTAAGGACTCGCCTGCACTCAAGCAAGAATTTATCAGGCTGCTTTAAGTGCTCAATTGTTTCAAAGGAAACTACCACGTCGAAAGAATTATCTGCAAAGGGTAATACTTCAGCATCTAAAAGTATGAATCCTACTCTCCACCAATCTTTATTCCACCTCCTGGCATCTCTCAAAGCATCTTTCGAGATATCTCCCCCAAATACTGCCTTTGCGCCTCTGCTCGCGAGGTACGTACTCCCTGTGCCTGAGCCACAGGCTACATCAAGCACGACCTTATTTTGAACGAACTTTGAAGCAAAGATGTAACTATTAATATGTCTTTGATATTCGGCGTAGGAAATCCCTTTATCGAGATTGATATACTCCGGAATTACGGGTATGGCTCTAGTCATTTTTCCTTTTTGTGGCTCCTCTGTTCAGGCTGTCTTGTGGGTACAAACAACTCATGCAAAAAACCACAGGACCAGGCGATTGGTAATATCAAAGTTCCCTTAAAAAGTTTTAAGACGATTGGACCACTACGGATAAGTTTTTTACGAATGAGGCCGGGCTTGAAACCAGGTACAGTCCTCACTGTAAAGTGCTTTTCAAGTATAGCTGTATCCCTTCTGAGGAATATATCTCCCTCTGGAATTGCCAAAACCTTCTTCTTAGTCACCATTACAGATTCACCTTATTTTTTGCGCAATTATAGCAATACCATGTTTCGTTAATCTTCTCTTAGGAATAACCTGAAGGCTCGACACGAATCTCTGGGGTTAACACCTCATATGTATTGTAGCACCACTAGAGGTTTTCATACTAGCTTTGCGATTTGATACGCTCTGTGTATAGTAAACCTAGCGAGGTCTCGAACCAGCAATCTACCATAACGGAAAATGCTAACGTCGGGTCACAACTTACCCAAGTGTTTTAATTTAGATATCCTATCTTTTACTTTAGCTGTGTCCCTCCTTGCTTTTTTTTGTTCCAGATAGGCTATCCACTCAGATAGTAGACTCTGCATTGCTTTTGCTGTTTCAGGTCTATCTTCTACCAGATTGTGATTTTGCTCTGGGTCGCTCTCCAGGTCATATAATTCTTCCACACCACCATGTATTCGATTGCAGAGTCTACAAATCGCTTCCTCTTCAGAGAGCGCCTTTATATATTCATACTTCTGTGTCCTTACTCCCCTTTTCCTCTGAGCATAGGCTTCCTCAACGTAAACAGAAGAACGCAGTTCCTTACCTTCGCAAATCAAAGGCATCAGGCTCTCCCCGTCAAAGTCCTCTCGGGAGTAATTTATATCAAGCAAATCCAGAATGGTTGGCACCAAATCTACATGCTGCACGAAGCCTTCAACCGTCTTGTCACAAGGCAGCACTTCAGGATATCTTATGATAAGAGGCACATGGATAGACACCTCATATAAGCCGTGATGGTCAAAGTAGATTTGGTGTTCGGAAAGGCTTTCGCCATGGTCGGAGGTTATGATAAGCAATGTTTGATCTGCAATGCCATGTTTCTTCAGGGCTTGGACGAGTCTTGCGATCTCATTATCAACGTATCTGATTGCTCCATCATATTCTGAAATCTGCTCGCTCACCGTCTTAGTACCCCAGAGAAGCTTAACTCCGAGGCTCGCCAATCCTTTGTCAGAGAAGGTATATAGATTCCTTACTTTTTGAGTGCTACAGGGCATATGAGAGTAGTCCAGGTGACGAAACAGTTTTGAATAGTGCCTTGGATGGCTGAATCCCAAGTGCGTATCCCAATAGTGGATGAACAGGAAAAACGGTTTCTTGCGATTTTTCTCGACAAGTTTGATCGCACGGTCTGTGAGGAACTGGGCATTGTGGGTACTGCTAAGAATTCTACGGCGTAGGTACATACTCCCGGTTCTTAGGAACCGGGGAGATTTGTGGGAAGAGATCGATCTCACTACATAGTTTATGGCGCTAGCCACTTTGCTGTTGCTGATGCCACTATAATAGTCATAGCCTCTTCGGTGCCATCTCCCCATCCAGTCCAGGGCAATGGTAGCATATCCCTCAGAGCGCAAGATTTCAGGGAGTAGTTTTATGCCACTTTGAATGAAACCTTTGACCTCTTTATCACCCAAAACTCCTCCGCGGTGAAAGATACCGTGACCGAGGGGATATATGCCGCTAAATATGCTGGGCAGAGAGCTATCGGTATAATTGATGCAGGAGTAGGCATTACGGAAAAGCACACTTTCTTGTGCAATTTTGTCAATATTTGGAGTTGTAGGCTTGTCATATCCATAAGCTCCAACGTTCCTTGCCCTGACAGCATCAATAACTATAAAAATAATGTTAGGTTTCATTCTTGCCTCCTGATTACTCTCCATAGGAGTACCCCCTTAATGTTTGAATTTCCTCGTGGGCATAAAGAATTCATGCAAAAAACCACAGGACCAGGCGATTGGTAATATCAAAGTTGCCAGAGGCATATTTAGCGCCACTCGACAGGACTTGGTTTTAAGGAAGGCAAAGCTGGCCGAGGATGCAGCCACCAGGGATGCCCCACCCAGAATAAAAATCAGGGGAAACCAGGGGTTCAAAATTGCCAGTGCGATGGACACTATGATGAGGATTGGAATAGTGAGGCCAAGTGCAACTTGTGTGGGCGTGATTGTCCCTGATATCTTTCGCTTCATTAATATCTTCCCTAATCCATACCCATACATTTGAGACCACCACTTCTTGGGGGTGGCCCGGCGATAGTGATGAACAACTACATCAGGGACATAAAGTAATTTATAGCCTAGACGTCTGATTTTTTGATTCATGACGACATCTTCTCCCGCAAACATGTCCTCATCTATCGGCATCACTCTGCGAAGCACACTGGCTCGATAGATAGCGTTAGCACCATGGGCTCGGGACTCAATGACCTTATCATACACCCTCGTGGGGGCGCCTCCTCCAAAAGAGAAAGCATAGTCGAAAAGCAGACTTACAGCTTTGCTGAAAACAGGCGCATCCTGTGGAACCAAATTTGGCCCACCTAACCCAGCTACTCTCTCATCCGCAAAATACTTTATAGAGTTTTTAAGCCAATCTTTGTCCATAACGCAATCGGCGTCAGAGAAGGCAATGAGTTCGCCTCGCGCTGCCTCAAATCCTATGTTTCTCCCTGAGACTGCCCTTATCCCAGGATTCGCTATTACCTGCGCTCCATAATTCTCTGCAATTTCCCGAGTTCGGTCTGTGGATAATCCATCAGCAATGATGACCTCCACCTTGTATTTGGGATAGTCCAATTCAGTCAGGCTTTTGAGACAATTCTCAAGTGTATCTTCGGCGTTTTTGGCCGGGATTACTACAGAGATGAAAGGCTTTTCCATTTATAAAAAGCAACCTCTATCGAACAACTCTCTTCTTTATCAAATAAAACAGATTCCCAAAGCCATCTTTCCATGTTCTTAATTTAACTTTGCCGACTCGGACCCTGTACTGGATAGGCATTTCCTTCCAGCGGCATCGGAGGAAATAAATAGCTTCGATTTTTAACTCCTCAGATAAAGCCATCGAATTAGCCTTCAATACTGTGTTATTAAGGATAGCTTTCCTAAAAACCCACATCCCTGATTGAGAGTCCTTTAGACTTATTTGGAAAAGAAGTCTTGCAACAAGATTCAAGACAGCATTGCCCAGTCTATGCTGAGATGACATAGCACCTTTTTCCATGTAAGCATATCGGTTGGTGGTGATGAAATCTAAATTCTGTTCATCAAGGAGTTTCATGAACTTGGGAATATCCTCTACCGGGTAGGTCATGTCAGCATCCATAGTGGCAATAATATCCCCTCTGGCGTGAGCAAAGCCCGTTTTGTATGCTCTTCCATATCCGTGCCTTGGCTCAAAGACAACCTCTGCTCCGGCTTTCCTTGCCAGCTCTCCAGTGCCATCGTCCGAGTCATTGTCCACCACCAGGATTTGGACTTCATAGCCCATCTCCTTAAGCTTGTCGCTGGGAATAGCCCGAATTGTTTTTTCAATCCCATCCTTTTCATTTCGGGCGGGGATTACCACAGAGATAGTTGGTTGAGTTATATTCATAGTACTATTTGCAAGTTCGGCGTTCCATAGTAGCCTTGCCCCCTATTATCTATTATCCATCGGGCTGCTTCAAGAAGATTTTGGGCAGTGTAGTCGGGACAGGTGATTGGGGACTGGGGGCCAGGGGTTGGGGACTGGGGACTGGAGACTGGAGACTGGGGCTTGGGGATTGGAGACTGGGGGCCAGTGGTAACCAGAACCGTTTTGCAGTCCAAGGCTCTGCCAGCATCTATATCCATCTGCATATCGCCGACCACATAAGAACTTTTCAGGTCAATGTCATGCTCTTCTTCCGCTTTGAGGAAAAGAGCTGTCCTCGGCTTGCGGCACTGGCAACCATCATCGGGATGATGAGGGCAATAGTAGATGGCATCCACCCAGGCACCATATTTTGCCAGCTCGTCTTCCATCTTTTGGTGAATCTGAGCCAAGGTCTCCTCAGTAAAATAGCCTCGAGCAATGCCAGACTGGTTAGTGACGACTATCACCTTGAAACCATTTTCGTTCAGGAGCTTTATCGCCTCAGGAACAGAGGGAAGGAGCTCGAAATCCTCGGGCCTGCAGCAGTAGTGGACATCTTTGGCGATGGTGCCATCTCTATCGAGAAAGACTGCTTTATTCATCGCGTTTGTTGAGTTTCTTGGGTTTGCCTGAGTTCCCCTTGTCTTCATACCTTCCCTACAACTGTGCAAACTCCATGAACTCTATAAGCTTCATTAACTCAATAAACTTTGAACTTCACAATAACTTCTTGTGCTTTATGGTATTTCTCAATAGTGCCAATGTCTATGAGATAGTCTTGGGGCTTCAGGACATAGCCATAAATAGGGAGGTTTAGGTCTACCAGCTTGGGAAAGATATCATAGGCGAAATCAGAGAAGTTGTGAGCCGGGATGTAATTGAGGACTTCTTTTTCTAAGACATAGACCCCTCCGCTGCCGAGGACGGGGGACTGGGGACTAGGGACTAGCGACCGGGGCTTTTCTACCAAGCTTAAAATTCTTCCCCCATCACCCATCTCTACTACTCCCACTTCTGCAGGATTTGACGCCTCAAAGATGGCCAAGGTAGCTATAGCCTTCTTTTCCTGATGGGATTTGACCATGGCTTGGAGGTCAAAGCCGGTTAGCACATCGCCATAGAACACCACAAAAGTATCATCAAAGAAATGCTCCATCCTTTTTACCCCGCCAGCAGTTCCCAGCAACTTTTCTTCGGGCGAGTAAGAGATTTTCACCCCAAAGCGAGAACCATCGCCAAGGTAGTCCTTGATCTTATTGCCCAGGTGATAGAGGTTTATAGCCAACTCCTGGATGCCATGATGTTTGAGCCAGGAAAGCTGGTGTTCAACCAAAGGACGCCCACCTATAGAGAGGAGGACCTTTGGCGTTTCTATGGTAAGGGGTCTGAGTCGCGTGCCTTCGCCCGCGGCTAAAATCATGGCTTTCTCAATTTTCTTGTTCATAGCCACCTGGGTTTCTCTCCATCCATACCCACGCACTCTCAATAATAGTTTCAAGGTCAGGATATTCAGGGCTCCAACCGAGTTTTTCCTTTGCTCTGTGTGAACTTGCTACCAGAATTGCTGGGTCTCCAGGACGCCTGGGAGCGATTTTGACAGGGATTTCAGCATGGGTGACCTTTCTCGCTGCTTCCACTACCTCAAGCACAGAGTACCCCTCTCCATTACCCAGGTTGTAAGCCCTACCACTTAATTGTTCAATCTTTTCCAGTGCTAAGATGTGTGCCTGAGCGATGTCTATTACATGCACATAATCCCGAATGCAGCTTCCATCTTTTGTGGGATAATTAGTGCCGAATATGGAGACAGGGCTATTTTTATCCAAAGCAGCTTTGAGGACGTTGGGAATTAAATGAGTTTCGGGATAGTGGTCTTCACCCAGAAGCTCGGTTGCTCCGGCAGCATTGAAGTATCTCAAAGAAACATACTTGAGCCCATACGCCCTGCCATACCATTCTAAGATATGCTCAAACATGAGCTTGGATTCACCATAGCTATTTAGAGGAAGCTTGGGGTGGTCTTCCTCGATAGGAATACTCTTAGGGTCTCCGTAAACAGCAGCACTCGAGGAAAAGACAAATTTGTAGACCCTGTGCTTCAGCATAGCATCAAGAAGGTTTAGTCCGACGACGACGTTATTCTGGAAATACCTTTTGGGGTCAGTCATAGAATATTCCACTACAGTCTCGGCCGCCATGTGCATTACAGCATCAATTCTAAATCGGTGAAAAACATCCTCAAGACCCTGAGCTTCGCAAAGATCAGCCAAGACAAATTCAGCTTCAGGGTGGATTGCCTCTTTGTGCCCTTGCTGAAAGTTATCCAAAATAATGACTTTGTAACCTTTGTTCAAAAGTCGCTCAGTAACGATACTTCCGACATAACCCGCTCCACCAGTAACTAAAATGTTCATTGTTTTAGGTTCTAAGTTCCATGTTCTGGGTCATGAGTCCGACTCGAATTTCTTAAACAGGTGGTGATAACATGTTCTAGGAGAAGGTGGATGTCCTCGACTTGTTCCATATTGTGGTTGGGAACGATAATGGCTAAGTCAACCAGGTGCTTGAGTTTCCCCCCATCAAAGCCGATAAACCCAATGGTGGTAGCGCCTTTAGCCTTTGCCACTTTCACACCATTAAGCACATTTTGAGAATTGCCGCTGCCTGATATGCCTATAGCAATGTCTCCCATCTCAATGAAATTCTCCAGTTGCTCAGCAAAGACGTTTTCATAGGCAGTATCATTTGCCCAAGCAGAGAGAAGAGGGACATTATCAGTCAAGGCAAAGGCTTTTATTCTTGGCTTCCCTTTGGAGATTGCGCCTTTCGAGAGGTCAGAGGCAAAATGCGAGGCAGTACTGGCTGAGCCACCATTGCCGAAAATATAGACTCTTTCCCTGTTCGCCCGCGCCTGTGCAAGCAGTTCAACAACCTGGGCGATTCCCTCCACAGGAAGCTTGGCCAAAGTAGCACTAACTTCAGAAAGGTAATTCTTTATGATCTTAATATCTTTATGATTCACCTTTACAAGAGTTCCCCCACTTCTATGAGATGGCAGCGACTAAGCCCAGCACTATTCGTACGTGAAAGCTTCACCAAGTTCTCCTGTAGTTGAAGATGACCTTGCTCCCGTCCTGCTGGAAACGGAAGGGGAGTTCTCTGAGCCCCTTAAGCGCTCTCTTAAGATCATCCTGTTTGTCTCTGGGACAATAAAAGAGTACGAAACCACCTCCGCCAGCTCCAGTGACCTTACCACCAATTGCTCCGGCCCTACGGGCCACACCGTAGATATCATCAATTGCTGGATTGCTCACCTTGCTTGCCAACTGTTTTTTAAGTTGCCATCCCTTGTGCAGCGTCTCACCGAATACATCAAACTCGCCCTCGAGAATGGCATCCCTCCCCTCGAATGCTAGCTTCTGCATTTCAGAGAGCACCTCAACACGGCTGTTTATATTTGCCTTCTGCTCCGCCAGGATTTCGCTTGACTTCCTGGTTACACCAGTATAGAAAACAAGAAGGTTATCGTTTAGCCTCCTCTTATCTTCAGATGAAAGCCCAATTTGCTCAACCTTAACACCACTACTGCTAAAGGTGATAAATCGCATGTTGCCGTAAGAGGCGATATATTGATCCTGCCTCCCGATAGGTTTTCCGAGAATATCGATCTCTATGCGGCATGCCTCTTCAGCCAAAGTTTTCGCTGTCACAATTTCCCCCCGGTAGGCATAGAGAGCCTGAAGCAACCCAACTGTGACGCTGCTTGATGAACCAAGCCCAGTCCCCTCGGCAGGGATATCAGCGAGAGTGGTGATCTCTATTCCCCTTGCTACGCCAGTTACTCTCATCGCCTCTCTTACCAATTCGTGCTTCAGCTCGTCAAACCGGCCCACTATTTCTTTTTTCGAGTAGTTCACACAAATCATATCATCGTATCTTTCCTTGACGATGACAAAGACACACTTATCGATGGCAGTGCTAAGGACAGCACCACCGTAGTTTGCGTAGAAGTCCTCAAAGTCGGTCCCCCCTCCTACAAAGCTTACTCGGAGGGGAGTTTGCACCACAATCATTTCTCCCCTCGCCTTCTAAAGTCAATCATTCTCATACACATTTGCTGCAAACCTGACGCATCCAGAGCCATGACATCCGCCAATCAACAGATTTCTCTTTCCCAAAACCTTGGCTTTTTCATTTATGCTCGCAACTTTGACGATCGTGCCATAATCTTTTAGAAGCTTGACCTCTGCCACCTATGTAGATGAACTTTACCCCAGATAAGCCCATAGTTTCAACTACCATGTTAGCGATGGCGCTCATATTAATGGTGCTGAATGAACTCTTCCTCGCCTGAGCTAATCAAGCGGTCAACAAGGTGGCTGCCGATAAAGCCGGCACCACCGGTGATGAAGTACCTGGTTAACCCGTTATTTGACATCTACCGTTTGCCTCACTGCCCCATCTGAATTATATCTGGTTGCCATGCTCCCCTTTTGCCATGATGGCTGCTTCGCTCCACTCGAAGTTTCGGCTCACCACGAGATTGCCACGCCTCTGGCTCGCAATGACAACCACTTCCAGCCCCAGGTTTTTCATTTTAATGATATTAGACCTAGCATCCAAGGCTACTTATCGAAGAAGCTCTTTCGTTCTCTCCGCAAATTTCTTGACTACATTTATCTTCTTAGAGACAGCAAAAACATCCTTTTCGGTTAATTCATAATATTCGTGAGACAGAAGATTCCTATAAAATACCAAATTAGATAATCCTTCACCAAGATTTGTATCAATGAGCTTATTTTTAACTACTAGCCTAAAAATTTCTCTGTAAGTGGACGGCATACCGAGATTGTTTGCCATCACTATTTCCTCTCCTAAGTCTATGGTTCTATTGAGAATAGAGAGCAAAACCATCGAAGTGGCATAAAAATTCTTTTTATCCATCAGATCTTTTGCTCCTCCTATATCCAATTCCTCCAAGTCTCTAAGGTATTTTTCGATATCGCTTATTATCTTTCCTATTCTTTCTATGTCATACATTTTCGCTTACCCTGAGTACGTGCGTGCAATATCTTTTTATCATTGGCTGGATATCTAAATAGGATTTAAGCGTGGCTACTTTGAGCCTCTGCAATAATAGCTCCTCTTTGGCATACAAGGGTTTCCCCTCTCGGAAAACTCTAAATCTTATTGTTTGTGGCAGATCCCAAAATAAGGAAATGTCTATGTGCCTGGAGGAATTGCTCATTATTTTTTCTTTTGCGCTCCTCGGAATTTCTTTCTCTGTGATTACGCAGATATCTATATCGGAAGTTGGCCCAGCATTGCCTTTAGCATGAGAACCAAACAAGTAAATTGCATGAACCTCTTCCCTTTGTAGTTCATCTACTATTGGTTTTATTTTCTCAAGGTTGTCTTCCACAGTGTTTGTTATTGTTTCTTTCATATTATTGCTTGCCTCACTGCCCCATCTGAATTATATCTGGTTGCCATGCTCTCCTTTTGCTATGAGGTTGCCTCGGCTCACCACAATGACAGGAGAAGGCAAGCCCAAGGTTTCAAAACCTCAGTTGAACCTCACCCGCTGCAACGGGTCATACTCTAACGCTTTCGGAGAGGAGCTTCCTCCAGGTTAATCCAGCCTTCTTGAAGGGCTCTAAGAGCTCGAATATAGTGAAGCTCAAACATCATCTCATCAGCCTTGAACTCTCCCCTAACCTTCTTGTCCAAGAGAGCGAGTTTACGGGAGTCAAGCCCACTTTTTACTTTTAATCTCTCCACATCAAACATTTTGTTCACCTCTTTGTCTAGATAAGGGTGTTTAATTTTGATTCCCCGTTCAATTTCAGCCATCTCGGCGGTGTTTCACCCCAAATTTTTGTAGTTGCCTGATTTATCAGGCACAGTCGCCCAATAAATTGGGCAACTACATTTCTAAACAGCCCCTAGATCTCCGGGGGAGCCAAAATCTCAATAAAGCGAAGCCCAAGCTTATTATTGATATAGTCGTAAGCTCTGAACAAAGCCTTTCATCTCCACTCAGCTTCGTCCAAAATTCAATTGTCAGTTCCATCCGCTCAGGTGCTCTCTCATCGTAGTAAGCATTAAATACCGAAGTATCTAAATAAAGCCTCATTTAAACTATATCAAAACTCCCAACCTGGGTTTTCCATGTTAATTATACCATAGCTTAACTAGAGAGCATTCGCTATATCGCAAATTGTCATTCTTCCGAAGACCCGATAATGAGATTCTTCGCTACGCTCAGAATGACAATAAATGAAAGGGTCAGAATGACAGGAGGAAGCTTCAGAATGACACAAAGCGAAGGGCTCGCAATGACTGGAGGCGGAGAGCTCAAAATCTTCTCCTTATCAGTGTCCAGCCTATATTGAGCCCGTCTTTTATGGAGCTGAGCTTGGCTGGCGTGGGACGACGGCGATAGTAAATGGGCACTTCGCCTATGGAGTAGCCATTCTTAACTATCTGGGTAAATAACTCGGCCTCGAAGTTGAAGCCGTCGGCAGATAGATGCAACTTGCGTATGACCCCACCCTTTAAGCCCCAGTAGCCGGTGCACAGGTCGCTTATCCTAGTTAGATACAATACATTAGCCATGAGGCTCAGAAGATGATTTCCTATGGTGTTCAAGCGGCTCATAGCTCCTTTCTCCCTTTCCCCTTTCAATCTGGAGCCAATGACCACATCATAGTCCTGATGCAACATATCCAGCATATCAGGGATATAAGCGGCAGGATAGGTATAGTCGGCATCGAGCATGAAGACAAAATCAGCCTTGACCTGCTCAAAGGCAGTCCTCACTGCCCGGCCTTTACCTTTCCTGAGCTCGATAATGACCTCAACACCTTTCTCCTGAGCAATCTGACGAGTTAAATCGGTGCTATTGCCATCAACAACCAAAATCTTAACCTGATAGCCTCTTTCCTCCAGTATTGCCCTGGGGATTTCATCAATGACCTTGCCAACAGTTCCCTCTTCATTGAGGGTGGGAAGGATTATGACAAGTTTCTGGTAGCTCATCTCCGCTCTCCCACATTATGAACCTTACCTTAACTTAATTGCCATGCTTTGACAAAGCTGTAATTGACTGGAGAGGTGCTGCTATAGCAAGAGATTTCAATATTTGGTAGCTAAGTGGCCCGTGCCAGTCAAAAGAGAAGTCCGGCCACTCAGCTACAAGCTGGGATATGCCGCTATCTTTGGCTACTGAAATTAGTTTGTCAATGTGGCGGTTACTGAGCTTTTTGTAGAGGCGCCGCACCCGATAGCCGATTTGAAGCTCATGGTCAAGCTTGGCCCGCCACCGCTTATCATATATAGCAAGCTTAGCCGCCGAAAAATCATCAGCCAAAAAAGCCTGGTGAAGGCAATCAACGGCAATATCAGCGCATAAGAGACCGTAGTATATGCCCCCGCCTGTGGTAGGTTTAACATGGCCAGCAGCATCACCAACCACTATTATGCGGTCGCTATAGGTCCGTGGTAGAGTCCCTAAAGGGATTGTGCCAAATTTCATAGCAGCTTCAGTTGAGGCTATCTTGCCCTGAGCCCGGAGGTCATGGAGAAAATTTCTCAGATATAAAGCTGGGGCATTAGGGGCGAGTAATCCCGCCAGTCCCTTATCATGATTAGTGGGCACAAGCCAGCCAAAAAAGCCGGGAAAAAGATTCTGGTCAAAATAAAGCTCACCTTCACCTAAATCTATTGTATTTACTTCAGCCTGGGCTCCAGTTACAAAGTTAGTGATTTCGCCTAAGCCAATCTTTTCAGGGAGCCCGGAGCCAAAGCCACATGCCAGGATAACAGCCTGAGCAGTGAATATCCTTTGTTTGCCGTGATAATCAACTGTGGCCGAGACGCAATCTGTTTCAGGGGTAACAGCTACCACCGAGGCAGAAAAAAGATAGCTAGCGCCATGTCTCTGAGCACGCTCCCTCAGGCTTTTGTCCAGGCTAGCACGGTCAATTATGTAAGCTTGTGGGGTTCCTCTCTCAAGTCTGATAAATTCACCACATGGAGCAAAGAATTTAGCCGAGCTCATCTCTCTAAGAATGGTAGCTTCGAGGTTAAAGGTACTAAAGCATTCGACACTGATGATGCCTGTGCAGCAGACGTTTTCGCCCACACCTTCTTTTTGCTCCAAGACGATTACTCTATAACCAAGCTCAGCTAATCTGGAGGCGATGAAGCTTCCTATTGGGCCAGCGCCGACTACAATAACATCATACATGGCAAAGATTATAACATTTTGCCTGAATTAGGCCGCCATGAGATTGCTTCGTCGCACATGCTCCTCGCAGTGACATAGGAAATTTGCTGGCAACGTTGCCTTTTTATCATTGCGAGCCTATTCGTGGTTTGTCATCCTGAGCATTTCACTTCTTGTCATTCTGAAGGAGCAAAGCGACTGAAGAATCTCCCCTTCAGTTCCTTCCTATCGTCAGGACTCAGGGCTTCGGCTCACCAGGACACAGGCTCCGCAAAGGGTCTCAGGGATTGCCACGCCTTCGGCTCGCAATGACACGGGAAGTGTGCCAGTAATAATGACTTTTGGGCATTGCGAGCCCCTTTTCAGCCTGTCATTGCGAGCAAAGCGAAGCAATCTAAAGCGTTCTGACACAATATTGAGATTTAACTACTATTGTTAACATTAATATAAAGATGAAGTGGCTGTTCAAGATGGGGCTGTAGGGCATCATCCTTATATAGCCAGAATTCCACCTTCTGCTTTACCCCC
>CAYTBB010000011.1:0-2442 GCA_964435965.1 uncultured Dehalococcoidales bacterium | reverse complement strand
GGGCTGTAGGGCATCATCCTTATATAGCCAGAATTCCACCTTCTGCTTTACCCCCACTTCTTCTGGAGTGAATCCCACCACTTGCTCCCATTTCTCCTCGTGAGCCAATATACCAGTGCCTATTTCCTTATTCTTGATTCCGTTTATCTGTATCTCCACCCGGTAGCTTAAGGACTGATGCTCATGGTTGACAATCCCCAGGATTATTTTGGCTTCCTCACCAACCATAACTTGCTGGGGATAATTCTCCGCCTTACCCTCCGGTCCGAGGATATAGAACTCGGTGAATTTCTCGCCTTGCTTAGGATTGGCTATGACATATCCCAGACAACCCAGGGCAGCCACGATGGCTACTGCCAAGCCAATGGAGAGTCCTTTATCCAAGTTGCTCATTCCTGCCCATTGTGGCAATGCAACAGTGAAAGTAACTTCGAAACGCTCCTGTACTGGCAATCTCCTTTGCCGCTGCCAGGCAATGGCAGCAGCAGCAAGGATAAAAATGGTAATAGCGATAAGGATAGGATAGAGCCTGATGCCCCAGGGGGTATAATTGAGTATCAGTCCCACAAGTGGCACTATAGCAATGCTCAAGCCGAAGCTTAGGGCTACCCGTTCAATGCCACTGAGGTCGCCTTTCCTGGGGAAAAGCGCTGAGAGTAAGGTATACCCAGGAAAGAAAAGGATAAGGCAAAGACCAAAAATAATGCGTAAGACCCCGCTGGTAAAGGCAACCAAGGGGAATAAAAGCAAGGTAATGGCAATAACGGCAATTAAAACTTTCTGATTGCTGACGTGCATGCTAGTTTAAGTCCACTGTTTAGGTAAGGAATTATAAGCTAAAAGGGCTAGGCAAACAATGCCTGGTGATATAATAGCCAAAGAATTATGATTGAAGAATTCCTGAGCTGGAATATTTCTCGGGAGCTGATAATTGTAACTGTATCGGCTTTCCCAGTGGTGGAGTTGCGAGGAGCTTTGCCCATAGCTATAAACTTGTTCCATATGCCATGGTATAAAGCCTTCTGCTTAGCCGTTATCGGCAATCTGCTACCTGTGCCAATCCTTTTACTGTTTTTGGACCCGCTGGCTAAGGCTGTTAGCCGCGTGGAGGTAGGCCGAAGGGTGCTCAACTGGGTTTTTAGCCACACCAGGCGACGGGGAAAGACCATTGAAAAGTATGAAAAAATTGGCTTGACATTGTTCGTAGCCATCCCCCTTCCTATAACTGGCGCCTGGACTGGGTCAATCGCTGCCTTCCTGCTCGGCTTAAGATTACGGTATGCCTTCCTATCCATTGTTATCGGGGTTGTCATTGCCGGAGCAATTGTCACCAGTCTATGTCTGCTTGGCTGGCTGGGAGCGGTAATCGCTGGCATAGGACTGGGAGCCTTAGCTACCCTTGCTTGGCGGAGAACATAAGTCTGCTACCAGACGTTTGTTGACACTGTATATGCGGCAAAGTATAATTCTTAGCGGCAATGCGGATAAAGCTGAAGACAGAGCAATTGAAAGGACTATCTCAACAGCTTCCCTTTGAAGTAGTGTTAGAGCAGCCTAGGGATGTGAGAGGTTTCCTGGAAATATTAGGACATAATATGCCTTGGGATGAAACAGGTTTGAACAAATTTGGTGACCCGCTCAGAAAACCAACTAGAGTAGCTTTCTCCGTTGAAGCAACTGACGGCGGTTATATTTGTGATGTCCATCCCGCTTTCGCTTGTTATATTTCCCATCTTTTGACATCGGAGTAAAATAGCCATATTCTTCTAATCGCACTCAATGGGCCGTTAGCTCAGATGGCAGAGCACCTGACTTTTAATCAGGGTGTCGTGGGTTCGAATCCCTCACGGCCTACTACCAGAACCTGAGGCTTACGTTGTGTGTAAGATTCTAGGCCGTTTAAAAATGTAGTTGCCCAATTTATTGGGCGACTGTGCCTGATAAATCAGGCAACTACAAAAATTTGGGGGTGAAACACCCCTGAGATGGCTGAAATTGACATGATGATGCCGAAGGAACAGGGAATCAAAATTAAACACCCTGAAATTCTAGAGGGAGGTTAAACATGGCAAAAGCGATAATTACTCTTACCCCTACCCATTCCAAGAAGTTTATAGCCATGGCAGTAAGCTGGATGGAAGCTGTCAGGAAGGCTTTTAGAGAGGGGATGATAGTTCTTCACCCTTCAAGCTCTACCTATTTTATAGTAGAAGAGCCTACTGGAGAAAAGCCCCCGACTAATTATTGGGTTTGTGGGATGATAGTTCCCAAGGGCTTATGCCTCGAGATGGGAGTCAGGTTCTCGAGTAGATTTGTCTCCCCTTCCCCCGAAGCATCTGTCACAAGGGGTCCAGGGGAGTTTGACCGCTCCTGGGTTATAAAAGGAGGGAAATTATCCACCGGGATAAAGCTTAAGCAGCTTATAGAGGAAATGGGGAAAGG
>CAYTBB010000010.1:0-34538 GCA_964435965.1 uncultured Dehalococcoidales bacterium | reverse complement strand
TATTTTTCTCGTTAAGGTGATTGAACCCCATAGCGCTATCCGGGGCGAAAAGAGCGTCAAGCAACCCCGCCTTCAGTTCCTTACCTATGGTCTTATTGAAATCAAGCTCTCGAAGTCCTCCAGTCTCTTTCCTCAGAATCTTGTTGCTATCTCTGTACTTGTCAATTTCCCGGCGGATTTCAAATTGCTCACCGTTATGCTCGAACTCTATCAGTATCCTTCCCACACCCTCAGCAGGAGCTATCTCTTTTCCTGTCACAAGCTTCAATTCATCGTATCCCGGGCTTTTCCTGGGCCTTATTACTTTGCTGAGGAAAGCATACCTGAGAGCATGGATTATATTGGACTTTCCGGCTTTGTTTTCGCCATAGATAACAATCGCCTTCCCCTCGGGAAATGCGATAGAGCCTTCCAATTCCATCACGTTTTCAAAAGCAACCCTAGCCAGTTTCATTTTTCCTTACCTTTTCTTCCACAGTGGGTCTACCGTCTTAAGAAAGTCATTTACACGTTCTGGTGACACGCCATAACTAGGAGCGGATAATTCGAGAAGCTTTTGGAAGAGAAACCTTCCCAGGTTGCTATCTGCCCTCTTGGATAAATTGTCGGCGGTGAAGATTTCCTCGAATAGCTTCTGAGCCAAATCTCTATCTGGCCAGGGCAGGGAAGTTAACACCTTTGCCTCCAGGTCGGACAGGCTTATCATCTTCTCCAGTCCCTTTAATTCGGCATGCGTGGCGGGCTCTTTTCTTGCTTTGATTTCTATGTTCATGGTGTTTATTTGGGAATACTTATTGGTCTCCTTTTGAACGGTGTCCTTAAAAGTGACCCCCTGAGCGGAAACCCAAATCCAGAGCTTATCCCTGTCTTCTCTCTCCATCAATCTAGAATAAACTTCGTTGATTCCAGCAACGACATCGCGAGGAGCTTTTCCTTCAATCCGAACGTTAACTATGCTCTGTATGGGGGTGTATCTTTGGAATGAAATCTCGTGACCGTCCAGGGTCAGGTAGCCAAAAGGGGAGTTTTTGGCTTCGGGGTGGTCTAAATCGCCGGGCCATTGGTATTTGACGGTGAAATTGTTTTTCAGCTCTTGCGATGGGATCAAGGCTGGCAGGGAGTAAAGATGGGGTATATCGAGTGGACCCTGGGCATAATGGTGCATGTGACCGTTAAGCAAAAGAGAGAACCTCTTGCCCAGCTCCTGAAACACTTTCTCCTCCAATCCAGGCATCCCCCAAGGTAGGGTTTCGTGCATGATGAGTATCTCCCCTTTCTGGGGAAGCTCCTCTTCAGGAATTTTATAATTGCCCTGACGATAGCGGCTTTCCATAAAATATATGTGCTGGTCGCCGATTTCTTTCTCTTCATCTCGTGCAAAGTGGAATCCGTCTCCCAGGTAATCTTGAAGCTCTTTTAACACTGAGGCAGAATCATGATTTCCTCTCAGGGCGTAAATCCCGTATCTGGTGGACTCAATTAATCGCTTCAGTTCCTTGCGAATCTCAGGCCAATATTTCGCTGCTTCAGAATCTGCTATCCAGTCGCCTCCTTTTTCCTTCTCATCAAACATGTCACCGGCAAGGATGACCGCTTCAGGTTTTTCTGCTATGACCTGACTGATAACCTGGCTAAAATTTTTGAGCGAGATTTCTCCTCGTGGAGACCGGTAGTTCTCATCTCTGAAGCGTTCAGCTTGGATTAGAAGATGTGCATCGCTAAGGATAGCTATTCTGGACATGTCTTATTTTGACTGAGTTGCCTTGCCTATTTTCTGTTTAAGTATATCACATGGCAAATGGAGTGAGGTTGCCTCGGGGAGGTGAGGGGAATTCGAGAGCTCAAAGCATGCTATTTTTACTTGCAGGCAATTACGGTCGCGATTTAATTTAAACGTTTTGCAGGTTGCCGAAGTCGCCGTAGGCGATTTTAACGAAGCATAGCGAAGTCGGCAACCCCGCGTTAGGCGATGTGGCGGCAACCAGCTTTGACCTACCCCCTAGCCTACCTTAGCGCCGAGCTGTTGCATAAAGCCCAGCCAATCCGACTCGCTCCATTCTTCCACGATCTTGCCACCTACGATATGGAGGATTTCGATCCCTGTTATCGTCACCTGCTTACCCGTAGGGGCGATCCCCATATACTCACCTTTGTGTGTGCCGCGCCAGGACCAGCGGACTGCCACCTTGTCCCCTTCGGCAACCATGTCCTCAATGGTGCAATGAACGTCGGCGAAGGAGGCGCCCAAATTGGTCACGTTTTCTTGTTTGTAGCCCTCCCGATCGGGCGCCACTCCGGGAGGGGCATAGTGCCAAACGAAGTTGGTGGCGAAGAGCTCGTCTATTGCGACCAGGCTCCCCTTGTCGTAGATCTCGTCATTCCACCTGCGGGCAATGGCCTTGTTTTCTTCTGTTGACATCGAAATCCTCCTTTCAATCTAGATTTGCGGAAACGATACTTGTAACTTCCCCAGAGTCAGCTGGTTCATTGCTGACCATCTCCTTTCCGGTATTGATCGCTGCTGCCATTTCGCCTAAAACCGGGATACACAAACCCTGTGCTTGCTTGGCCCAGCCTGTTTTGTCTTACACCGTATCTTTAGTATATCATGATTAGAGCGAAGCTAGCTTTAACTTACTGGGCAGGTTTTAATTTCGGGAAATGATATCAATAGAGACGATGAATGTGAAGTGTTGCGCCCCCAACCGCCGCTAGATAATACTCACCTCCCATTGTACAGGCATTCCGGGCGCCATTTAATTTAAAATTTTATGTGTTTGCAAATGCGAGTCATTTGGGCCAGCGAAACAAATCGCAGATATGCTGTTTGGCATAGCACAAATTTCTATTGAGATGCTGGTTCGGTTGCTTTTTTCAGAGCAGCCCTTGCCAATAGCCTCGTAGAATCCAATGTTGGCAAGGGTGAATTTTCTTCGGTTAATAGCAGTGGTATCTCGGTGCAGCCAAGAACAACTGCATCACAGCCTTGTTTTTTTAACCTGCCGATTACCTGGCTCAAATATGCCCGAGCTTCTGAGGGAAAACGGCCATAAACGAGTTCATCGAAAATAATCGCATTAATGCGCCTCCGGTCCTCTACTTCAGGGATCCTATGCTCAATACCAATGGCAACAAGCTTGCCAGGATAAACCGGCCCCTCCATCAAAAAGCGTGTGCCCAAAATCCCGAGACGTTTATAGTTTTGACGTTTTGCTTCAGCGGCAACTTGTTCAGCAATATGAAGCCACGGAATTGGTGATTTCCTAACGACGAGGTCAAATGCCTGGTGGATTGTATTATCAGGGCATATGGCGAAATCCGCCCCCACTTTCGCTAGCTTAGCCGCTGAGGATAACATTAAACCAGCTACGCCCTCCCAATCGCCTGCTTCGATGTAGCGCATATATTCGCTAAGGGGGAAGGTGTGCATAGTAATCTCAGGGTGAGCGTAGCCACCCATCAAATTTGCCCCTTCTATGCAGATTGTGCGATAGCAAAGGGCTGCTCCCTCTGCGCTACAAGCAACTATTCCGATGTGTTTAGCTATGTTTTCCCTCCTTTTTAGGTGCATTGTACCTGATGTTTTGCCTGTATCCGAAGTCGCCGAAGAGATTTAGCGAACGAAGTTAGCCGCAAAGCGCGTCTTAGGCGACCTGAAGGGCAAGGGAGCGAAGCAACTGCAGAGTTCGCCCCCCATCACCCTATTAGGTCTCTACAGCCGTGTCTTCCATGTCAAAGCTGCTCGGCTCGTGACTACCTGCTGCTTGAGTTTCATGAGCGACTTTACGCTAGCATCCTCAATGTTAACCATATTCAGTGTTGGTCATAAATTCTCTACTTCTTTCCTAGCATGCCCTTAATCATGTCAAGAAGTTTTTTACTATAAAGCCCCTGCTGATAATGAACCTCGCAGGGGAATTTGTCGCATCTTGTGCAGTGATCCACCTTATTCTTTATAGCACATTCAAGTATAAAGCAGGGATGCCCCATTGCTGCTTTGAACTTCTCCAGCTTCTCCGGAGCTTTTGGGTCGGTCCCCGCTACACATCCATCAATGGGACAAAGCCCTTTTTCTCGAAGTCCGCAGACTTCACAAGCTAAACCACATGCGCTTGGCATTGTCTTTACCTCCTTTCTATCAAATGTTTTATTTAAATCTATCGGGCTGTTGAAGTAGAATGAGCCAACCTCTCTACCTCCCGCAGCGAAGAAGCTGGCTTTAGATTTATGCCTTCTGTTTGGGCCACTTCAAGGCAAACCAGAATATTAGTGCTGCAACCACAATTGTTGAAGCGACAATCAGTAATTGGTGAGCAGATGGGTGCGCCAAATGCTCAGTTAAGTGACCGATGCTAAGAACCGTAAAGACTATTCCCAGAATCATATTTGCCCAGCGATTTGCTGAATCCTTCAAGGTAACGGAGAGGACAGCCATCACCAATGGAACCCACCAGAGGATAGCCATGAATAACATCATTTCAGGTCCCATTGCCATCTCCCCTGCTATTATTTTCTCTACCATGCCTGGCTCCATAAAGGACAACACACTATGAGCCGACATAGCCACTGCCATAAAGATCCATAGCACCGAGATCCTTGTCTTTAGGGTTAAAGTTTCCATAATTTACTTACCTCCTTTCTTTTTTGCTGAGTCCAACGGGCGATAGAAGATTACTTCTTATGCCTCCGCTAACCTCTTTATGTTAGCCACAACCTTCGGCCCCACTTTTTTCATCACAGGTTGAACAACCAGTAACTCCACAATTTTGCCGATAATCCAGTAGGGCATCACAACCTCGTGCACCAATGTGAGCCTACTGCCCCTTTCGATGGGTTCAATGGTATACGCTACGTACATCCTCTTTACATCGCTGCCCAAGAATTGATGGAAGGCGAGTTTCTTATTCTCCTCCCATTCGGTAAATGTGCAGAGAGACCTGATAAGTCGCCCATCAGTTTTTTTCTCCATATAAGCCATTGTCCCCACACCACTGTGCTGTTCACCTACGAAATCGAACCTCTTAACTAGCGGGTCTAACTGGGGTATCTTCTCTCGATTGATTAGCAGTGCCCAGATATTCTCTGGGGGTGTAGCGATGTCAATAGATTCCTCTCGCTTCATTTTACCTCCTCCTTTTCCTTGCCCAAATTGTGGCGCCTAACTACTTTTAGCTGACTGAAGGGCAAGGGAGCAAAGCGACTGCAGAGTTCGCCCACCCCCTCGCCAATCAGCGGCTTGCCACTGCTCCAGCGCGAGCGCCATAACCCTTTTTCAACCTTGTGATAGAGCCTTTATAACTTCCTCTGTCTGGCTCACTGAGAGGATTGAGTACGCCTTGAACTCCACGTATGGAGTATATCTTCCTGTCGCTATGGCGATCTCCTCATCGGTTCCTTCACGGATGGCATATCCTGCCATCTCGGCAGTAAACATTCCCCACTCCTTGAGTCCGCCGCTTTTTAAGTCATCCTTGATCATATTCACCAGCGTAGTCCAGGCAGTAATTCGCTCTTTAGGATCGACAGGCAGTCTGGTTGTGTCCATCTCCCAAAGCAATAAAACCTTTCCCATAGTTTTCGCCTCCTTTTTATTAAATCTATCGGGCTGTTGAAGTAGAGCCTGCCAACCTCTACACCACCTGCGGGCGAAGAGGCCAGCTTTAGTTTACCATGGCATCATCTTCTTACATAAAATGAGCGAACAGCGTTTCTTTCACCCCCTTGCCTTAGCAGGGTTATCAGTTAGTATCAAGATTGGCCTGGCTTAGCCATGCTCCTATGGCATTGACATGTACAATTCCACTTCGTGACTCTGCTCCACCGCCTCCCACTTCGGCATGGTTGCCTGTATCTCTGGGTCTGCCATTGCCTTCTCAAAAAAGGCTGCCATCTCGCCGAAGCTATCCCACTCGACCTCGAAAATGATGGTGTGTAGAGCGTCGCCCCCACCAATGAAGGGGCGGTAGGTTTTCATGGGAAGCTTCTCACGAGGCATTTCCACCAAGCGACTCACGACAGCCATGTACTTTTCTAGAAGCTCCATCGCCTCTGCCATCTTGCCAGGCATGATTTTCATGATTCCTCGCTGCATTACTTTCATCACTTCTCCTCCTTTCTTTTAGCCTTCCACATCACTCACCCTTTCTTCTGAAGGCTTGGCTTTGCAGAAAGCGCTAACGCTGCTATCCACATCGCAAAGAAAACATACATTATAGGAGCATATGGAGCCCAGAGAGCGATGCACGAACCTAGACCGATTCCACCCAAAACTAGGATTGTGATCCAGGCCCATTTCTCTGCTCTCCTGAGCGGAATCACGGCAATTATGCCTAAGGATACAAGAGCAACCAAGTGATATATTCCAAAGAACTGGACTGCCATTGTCAAAACTGCTGACTCCTTGGCAGTTGTTCCCATCATTGCTGCCCACGTTTGAATGTAGCCCTCGGTTGCCGCAATTGCCCAGATGCCTTCAAACACATTATATGCTGCGATGATGCAAATCAAGATAGCTGCGACATTCAGCTTTTTCAATTTAATCACCCTCCTTTCAGATTTCGGGCGGTTGAAATAAGACCAACCCCTTCGCCGCCCGCAGCGGAGAAGCCAGCTTTAGTTTAGCATAGGCATCACCTCCCTAAATAGAATAAGCTAACACCATCCCTCGCCTTATCAGGTGCCCGGTTGACATTGAGACTGAACTCACTTAGCCGTGCTTCTATGGCATGGGCATGTAGAATTCGACTTCCATACTCTCGATGACCGCTTCCAACTTCGGCATGAGCGCCTGCATCTCTAGGTCTGCGCCCATCTTCTGGGGGTGAGCTTCGAATGCGGCGAGGCTAGTGAACTCGCCCTCGGAAATGAGGGTGTTGATAACGTCGCCTCCACCACTAAGGGGGCGATAGCACCTCCCAGATATCCCTAATACACGGTTCGCGATAGCTATGTGCTTTTGTTCAAGCTCCATGGCCTCTGCTATCTTGCCAGGGAAGACTTTCATAATGCTTCGCACCATTACTTTCATCCTACCCTCCTTTTTCATTAAATCTATCGGGATGTTAAAGTAGAACAAACTAACCCTCCCCTGCCCGTACGGGAAGAGGCCAGCTTCAGTTTGGCATGGGTATCATCTCCCTTTTGCCACGAAGCCTAGCGAAGGCGACAATCCCATGTTAGGCCACATAGCGACAGCCAACTTTAACCTATTTCCTAGCCCACCTTAGCGCCCAGTTGTTGCATCATGCCCAAGTCGTCAGTGTTACCCCATTCTTCCACGATCTTGCCGCCTGCGATGCGGAGGATGCTGATCCCTGTCATGGTCACGCGCTTACCCGTAGGGGCAATGCCCATATACTCACCTTTAGTATGTGTGAGACGCCAGGTCCAGCGGATCACGACCTTGTCTCTTTCGGCAACGATGTCCTCAATAGTGCAATGAACGTCGGTGAAAGCGGCGAAGTTCATGGTCACCCACTGTTTGTAGCTCTCCCGGTCGGGTGTCGGTTCACCGGGATAGTGAGAGACGAAGTCAGTGGCGAAAAGCTCATCTATTGCAGCCAAGCTTCCCTTGCTCCAGATCTCGTCATTCCACCTGCGGGCGATAGCTTTGTTTTCTTCTACTGACATATTTATCACCTCCTCTCTGGCATTGTTGCTTGTGCTCGCTTCGAGCGTGTTTGATAATATGCTTTACCTGGGTGGGCCGCTGGCCCCAGGGGGAGGCGCTAGTGGTATCCCCAAGAGTATCTTCCCGGCAGTTAACCTCAGAAAATCAGACGCTGGATTCAAGGAGAGCGTCTTGGCATCCCTGAAATAGCGCTCCACCGGGAAGTCCTTGGTGCACCCGTAACCTCCATGAAGCCTGATGGCTTTGCCGGTGACATCTATCGCCAACTCCTTGTCGAATGCGGCCGCCATGAATATCAAGGGGTCTGGGCCCCCTGCCTCGGGAGAGACAGCACGATAGGCAAGGAACCTCGCCGCCCCTACGGCGGCGGCCATATCGGCTATGGTGCACTGAACGCCATCGAGGTTGGCCAGGGTCATTGGCTCAACCACGGGTCTCTGTTTCGTGTAACTGATGGAGGCTTCCAGGGCGGCTTGGGCAATTCCGACGGCTATGGCGGCGTGCCCGGGGCAATCCAGCCCGGCATAAGCGGGGGCGATTTTCAAGCCATCGCCTTCTTGTCCCAGCAGGTTCTCCCTGGGCACACGGCAATCCTCGAAGGCCAGCTCCCCCGTGGGGTCCCCGCGAAGGCCAAACTTCTCCTCCAGTCTACCGACGGAGAACCCGGGAGTATCCTTCTCAATGATCAGCGCCGAAATGCCCATCGGCCCTTTCGTCGCGTCAGTCCTGGCCAGGACTATGTAGTTGTCTGCCTCGCCGGCGTTGCTGATGAAGCATTTAGAGCCGTTGACCACGTAACTGTCGCCGTCAGCCACCGCCTTGGTCTGCAAGGTCATATACCAGTTGGCGCCACCGCTAGGTTCGGTGACGGCGAAAGCAGCCAGCTTTTTCCCTTTGGCCAGATCAGGCAGGTACCTCTTCCTCTGCTCATCGCTGCCGAAAGCCAGGATAAGGAAAGCAGCACTTGTACTCTCCACCAGGGTCATACCAACCGATGCAGAAGCGGCTGCTATCTCCTCGATGGCAAGCAGGAAATCAAGCCTCTCACCCCCGGCCCCGCCGAATGGCGGAGGAATGAGGATGCCGAACAAACCGGCATCGGCCATCTTTTCAATTACCTCCCTTGGGAACCGACCGGTCTCGTCAATCTCCGCTGCTATAGGGGCGATCTCCTTTGTCGCTAGTTCTCTGGCCATCTTCCTTGTCATCTGTTGCTTTTCTGTCAATCTTAAATCCATTTCTTTACCTCCTTAAGCTAAGGCGATCATAATCGTCCTTGGCTCTTTCGTAGTGACTTGGGCTGCTTTGTCTTAGGTCATATCTTTATATGTATACCATGTAAGCTATATCCAAAACAAGGCCTTTATTTGCTGGATTTGTTTTAGCTTTGAGAAGGGATATCAATAAAGATGATGACCTTTAAACATTACAAGGCGGGCTAAGGCCATTCACTTCACTATCGGCGATGCTTTTTGATCAAAAGGATTGGTTCTTACGGCGAGAGAAAAGAGATAAGGGTAGTTATCCTTCAAATATCTCATATAATCCAACCATTGACGGACAAGTAAAACATACACTCTTTTTATGTCACCAGCGAGATGCTCACGATCGGAAGTGGGCAACTGCTTGGTGTCTTTCCGGGCGGATAATTCCTCAGTCAAATGAAATACCGCTCGAAGTAGCTCTGTAAAGGCCTCGTGCTCCAATAAAGTCGGGTTTTCCAGTAGCCTCAGTAAGAAGTTGCTTTTTCCTCCAAGGAAACTTCGTAAATCTTCTAAGTCGATCTTTTCCATCTCAACCCCGTAATCGTAATTCTTGAGGCGCTTGCTAACACCAGCAAATTCTTGCTCGGACCAATCGCTGGTCACAACAAGTTCTTTTCTGATTTCATCCAATTTAGGGTCAGAGTCGGAAAGAAAAGCCAAAAGTCTTGTTCCAACTTCACTAAAGAAGGTTCCTATGACCATCTCTAACTTTTCTAGCCGGGCTCGCTTTTCCCTCCCACTCAACAACTGATTTATTATCAGAGTAACAAACAGAACCGAAATAGGGAGAAACGCAAAGCTCGTTATACTCCAAAGGAAGATATGGTGAGGATCTCTAAAGATTGCATAATGAAAGAGATAGAGAATTGCAGATATTGCAATTAGTGATAAACCTAAGATAATCTGTGACCTGGGACGTTTCATCTGGCCTCACCCCTTCCTTTATATGATGCAGTAATCATTGCTGCATCATATCCCCCAAGCTTTGCGAAGCATCTGGGCGAATGAAGTGGCGGCAAAGCCTGGGTTACAGGCGCAAAGACAGGGGAGCGAACCAACCACAAAGTTATAGGCCAAGAGCGCACTTCGATTTCTAACCAGTTTGCCACAAAGCATCAACGCTGCAATATACTACTTCAATAATTCTTCAAGCCTTTTGTTTACTTCATCCCAGTTAAGGATGTTCCAGAAGGCATCGACAAATTTGGCTCTTTCGTTCTTGTAATCAAGGTAGTATGCATGTTCAAAGACATCGAGAACCATTAGTATTCGAAACATAGGGTAGATGTTAGTATTGTGCTTCTCTATCTGCATTATTATTGGTCTATTGGTTTGCTTGCAGAAAGTAAGCGCTGCCCATCCGGAGCCTTCCACGCTAATAGCGGCTTGAGTGAATTCCTTTTTGAATCTCTCAAAGCTACCAAACTCTTTCTCTACTATCTCGCCGAAAACCCCGCCTGGCTTTCCACCGCCTTTGCCAGTTGGCGCTAAATTGCCCCAGAACAATGAGTGAAGTAGATGCCCTCCTATGTTGAAGGACAGTTCCTTTAAAGTGGCTCTAATATCTAGGGCAGTATCCTCTTTTCGTGCTTTGTCGAGCTTCTCAAGTATTGCATTTGCGCCATTAACGTATGCTTGATGATGCTTACTGTGGTGAATCTTCAATTGTTCTTCAGATATATATGGCTCTAGGTCCTTGTATTCGTAAGGCAGTTTTGGCAAAGAGTAAGACTTGGCTGCTTCCATATTTTCCACTCCCCTTTATTCCATTAATTCATCAACCTCTTTCTTGCCCTCTTCTAATTCCCTTTTTTGCTCTTCATCTTGTTCTAGTAACAGAGCTTGAAATTCTCCTGCGTGGGTCTTTTCCTCTTTGGCTATATCCAAAAGAACCTTCTTGATATTCTCATTCCCAGTCATGGCTGCCAATTGCTCGTAAAGACTTACAGCATCCAATTCAGCTATTATTCCAACTCTCAGTATCTCTCTATCCAAATCCTCCTTTTTTACCTTCTCGAGATTTATTGGTATTGTTGATAGCATTTCTCCCACCTCCTACTTGTTTGTTATAAATTCGACCATTCTTAATGTTTTATCATTTTCAGGCTTAATGTCCATGGTTTCATACAACGTTTTGCAGATAGCGAAAGTTCGTGCACTGGCAAAAACACTATTACGGCATTATGGGAAAGAGGTTTTTTGGCTTCTTCTCTCATCATACTTACTCTATTTTTAGTATAGCACAATTGTAGCGAAGTTAATTTTTGTTCGTTGAGCAAGGTTCAGCTTGAGAGGAGACGGCAAATAGACGATGAATGTGAGCTGCTCCGCCCCAAACTGCGGCTAAATAATACTATGTTTAATTCCGTGTTTATTTAAGATTGACTAGACCTGGATCTGGTTTGGCACTTCGCTTGCCATGCGAATATTCCGCAATCAAATAATAAGGGCTTCCCTTTTATTGGAGGCATGGTTTATCACTGATGTTAAGTCCTAGATTTGATGGTACACTTCCCGACCGTGGCCTACAGCAAAAACTGTGATTATGCCATCCCTATCATTAATGGTGTATAGGATTCTATATTCACCGAGTGAAGGCGATATTCTTCCCGACCACTGGGTTTCTTTGCTCCTCTAGGTCTAGGATTGTTTTCTAGGGAGAGGATTTTCCTACTGATGCGGGTATGGATAGGTGTGGGGAGTTTGTTCATTTCCTTCTCGGCAGTGTGAAGAATTTGGACTTGATACTTCACTTCCTGCGGGCTCGCTTTCTTCTCTCAGCCAAGTATTCTCTAAAAGGTCGTGAGGGTTCTCCTTGACGCTGTTGGAAAAGCGCTAAATCAAGAATGTCTTCCCTTAGTTTTGCGTCTTCTAACAAACGGGTAATCACTATCTCTTTTTCTGCCTTAGAGAGAGATTGCAAAGCCATCAGATAAACTTCAGCCCTTGACTCAACTGCCTTCACCTAGATACCTCCGCTTATATGATAACACAATAAGTAGTGATAGTTCCTCTACCTTTGTTGTTTGAGAGATAGTTGTTGATCCTCCTTTGTGATTATCCAGTTGCTATCCAGCATTAGGGGATACCTACTTCTCTAAGAACGAGTCATCTCTTTTTGTGCTTGTTGAGGATTGATTTTACTTGGATTTGGTTCGGCATTTCACTTAATCATGGTCTTTTTAGAAGAGATAGAATCTCCTTCTGCTGCTCAGGAGGTAGTTTCTTGATGGCGTCTTTGATTATCCAGTTGGTGTTGGGGTTATTAAGGAGTGCCCATTTCTGGCATAGTTTAGATACAAAGTTTGGATTGTATCTTGAGGCATTTCTGAAAACATTGGCTACGGATTTCTTGACATAAAGATTATCATCCTTGTTTAATTTCTCGATAACAGGAAGGACCTTGTCAGGACTTCTTCTAGCGACGGCTCTTAAGCCCTCGCTCGAGGTTCTTCTAACATTTGGGTTACCGTCATCAGCCCAACGTACCACTTCTTGAATCACTTCATCGGTTTTCTTCTTACTGATTTCAACCAGACAAGTGGCAGCTACCTTCCGCGCCTTCCAGTCATCGCTCTGGGCTAATTGCTTGATTTTTGGGAATGCTGCTTCGGGCTGTTTAATTCCCAGCTCGACCAGATTTTTGACCTCTTCTACTTTGGTAGCAATTTTATCCTCTCTTTTTCCAAGGTTTTAATTCGATGCTACGCTGCTGAGCCAAACCTGTAAGCTCTCTCTGAGAGCCTTGGCCTTTATATCGGAGCTCTGATTGGTGGCTAGCTTTTCCATCATGCTCATTTGCCTTCAAAATGAATCTGCTAGTCCGGAGCGGAGTGGTGGAACCCGGTTTCACTTTACCACTTTGGCGAATTTTGCTTTGTGAAGCACCCATAACAGTCCAGCTACCAGCATTGGCAAGGGATAAGCCAGAAATGTCCATAGAAAATTCGTTGGTTGGTCTATAAGCCTGGCGGTAAAAAGTGTCCCAGTAATGATGCCGCCGGTAATCAACCACCAGCCGCCGATGCGTTCATGTTTCCAGGCTACGGCCGTAGCGGCAATCATGGAGATTGGACCGAATAGCAAGAGGGTGCAGTCTTGGAGGTTTGGGATACTTCTAAAACCCTCGCCAAGGGCAAAAGACAGGAACAGCAATCCAAAGGCAATGCCTATTCCTAGGGCGGTGTAGCGCATCCACTTCACAGAATTCACCACCTTTTGCATTATAACATAGCAAATTTGTCTACCTCTGCGAAAGTTTAAGGGATGAACACTGAAAGTTTTACCAAATGTTTTTCAAAATCTTTCACTTTTGGTGGCTTTTTGCCCTTGCTTGGCTCAATTATATGTCCCTCTTCTTTCAGATGTGCAGCCTGGGCCTCCGCGCCTCCGGGATATTTCTCATTTAGCTGCCCCCCAGATTTCAATGTCTGCCAGTAGGGAGTAATATCTTCCTTTCCTTCTGTGGCTGCTTCCGCTGCGGCGTGAGCCGCCACCCAGGCGAAAATTCCAGTAGTTATAGGGCACCCAATTGTTGCCCCATGTTTTTGAGCCAGTATGCCACGAATTTCATTTATGGTAATAAGTTTGCCTCTGGGGACTTTCCTCATAATTTCATCCACTTCTTCTGGTGCTGGAATAACAACCGTGCCTGTTCCCCACCTCTTGCTCATCGTATCGGTGATTTCCTGAACTTTTGGCAGACCTTTGCTATCCGCCAATTTCTCCTGCCATGATTTATATGGCTTAGCCTTATTACCCATTTTTCACCTCCGCAGTCACATTAGATTAAGGCAGTTAGGCATTCCAATTATAGCCTGTGCGGCGTCAGTAGCATTCGCCTTACTTACTGTAGGACATTCTGGATATCTGGCTTGATCTTGTCAATGCCTATAATCTTACGGTTCTGCTCTAACTCGGTTGGCGGAAAGTAGAAGTGCGAATTTCACTGGACGGAGGAATGAGCGACAGTGGCTACCCTTGGGGATTAGCTTGCCGTATGGCATGGCATTTGGCTCATCCTACATTATCTTGCCGGCAAGCCAGAAAAGTAACATTCCCAGAATGACAGTGCCAGCCAGGGACTTTGTCTTCAGGGCAAAGAGAAAAGTGGGAATGGCAACCAGCAGCTCTGGCCGAAAAAGCTCGATGTGTCTTGGTTCACCTGTAGTTACAAGCAATGGCAGGAGAAGCGCACTGAGGATGGCAGCTGGAATTAAATCGAGCCATTCGATAAGCCAGCCGGGGAGCTTGCGCCCTGCCAGTACAGAAAGGGGAATCCATCGAGTCAGATACGTAACAAAGCCCATTCCAATAACAAGAATAATGTAGTCACTCTGAAACATTGAATTACACCTTTTTGATCCACTTTCTGAGCACAACGCCCAGCGTCGCTGCCAGAATTGAAGCCAGAATAATGTATGAATTGCCCGGGACTGTCACAGATAGGATTACTGCCGAAGCACCGGCGATGATTGCAGTGATTATATATTTGCGCCCTCTCAGCTGAAATATCAGAAGGCAGAGGAACATGGAAATGAGCGCGTAGTCGATGCCGAAAGCTTTTGCTGGTATGAACTGCCCGCTGTACCCGCCTGCTACCGTGCTTGCGATCCAGGAAATATTTGAAGCGTGGTTTACAACAAGTGCTCGCTTTATGTTCCAGTTGCTGTACTTGAACTTGGAAAGATTGACCGCAAAGCTCTCATCCGTAATCCCATAGGCAAATAGGGGCAGGACTATCCTCTTTGCCCTGGTAAGGTAAACAGACAGCGCTGAACTCATCAGAAGATGCCTTAAATTGACCATGAGTGTTGTAAATATAATAGAGGTGATTGCTGCCCCGCTTGAAAGCATTGATATGGCTATGAACTGTGCGCTGCCGGCAAAAACCAGAAGCGACATGAACCCGATTTGGAGAGGGTGTAAGCCGGCCTTCTGGGCAAGCACACCAAATGCAAGGCCGAGGGGGACGTACCCCAGACAGACAGGCCAGGCGGCTGCAAGCCCCTGCGTTATTTCAGTCTTGATATCTGACTCCAGTTTGATTGGCATGGTTAGGATCTGGTTTGTTTTAACAGATGCTTGTGATGCTTCCCGTATTGTAACAATTAATAGTATCTGGAGGCTATATACATGTAGATGAAAATGCTGCGGGGTAAAGGTATTCAGGATAAGATGAATCTAAGTCCATTACAGGTGCAAAATTTACTGAAAAGGCTGGGTATTTAGACACAGGTGTCTGGCTCCTCTATTAACGAGTGTACAGCCTGGACTAATATCTTGCTTTCCTTCTGCGGCTGCCTCATCTGCGGCGTGAGCTGCAACCCGGGCGAAAATCCCCGCAGTTATGGGACAACCAATCGTTGCCCCATGTTTTTGGGCTAGTGCCGCCCGAATTCCATTTATGGTAATAAGTTTGCCTTCGGGAACCTTCCTCATAATTTCATCTACTTCTTCTGGTGCTGGAATAACAACCGTGCCTGTTTCCCATCTTTTACTCATCTTATCGGTGATTTCCTGGACTTTTGGCAGACTTTTATTATCTGCCAATTTCTCCTGCCAGGACTTACGTGGCTTTAGATTTATTGCTCATTTTAAATTATTTTCGGCCCCCTTTCAAAAGCGTGGTTCGGGATTCCATTATCACAGCTTATGAATTTAGGTGATACCCACGCTAACACCATAGAGGGGTTTTGGAGTCTGGTAGAGCGGGGAATTAATGGCGTCAATCATGCGGTAGGTGCTAAATACCTTCAAGGCTATGTTAATGCTTATGCTTTTCACTGGAATGACAGGAACAACGAGAAGCCTATGTTTCTCCATATTCCTCTCGCTTGTTCCTTGTTTAAGAGCTTGGTAGCAGCTTTGAGGACAGCCTCTAGGTCGCTCTTAGCAAAGGGGCGTTTAGTCATTGTTCACCTTTTCCTTTGAGTTTTTCCTCCCCACTCTGTCTATACATGATAACAACCCCCTGTGTTGCCTTGACAACCCCACCCCCCTTATGTTAAAATGTCTCAAATGGCTCCCAGGCCATGTTGAGACATTTTATTTGGGCGGATGGCTGAGTGAATTATAGCTGCGAACTTAGAATTCGCCGTTGGTGATAATTCCACCAACCGAGGGTTTGAATCCCTCTCCACCCGTATGCTGTCAGAGTAGCATAATGACCAAATAGGCTGTCAAGTGGTGAGCGGAATATAACGTTACAAGTATACTAGGTATACTGAGGCTACCCAGTATACTCAGTGATACAAGAAAGGAGGTGATACAATGGTTCTGAATAATTACTCATATGAGGAACAGACCCGTAGGCTTCTTAGTGAGGCGCAATCTGAACTTAGTGCCCTAGATGAGGAAATAGCAAAACTACAGGGGAAAAGAGTAATTGTAGCAAGAGAAGTAGGTGCTTATGAAACAGCATTGCAGGGTTATCTGAGACGAATAAGAAAACAAGAGGTTGCTGAGGTTGATTGGAGTAAACTTTTGGGTACTGTAGGAACTCATAAAGAAAGAGTTAAGCTAATCGCTGAGCATAATGGTGGGAAAGTAAGAGTAAGTCAAGCAACCGACATTCTCTATAGCAAGGGATTCATTAGGGCTAAGAAGCGTGCGACTGCCTATTCGATGGTGCAAGTAATGCTTGTCGATATGGCAGAGGATGGCATTTTTGAGAAGATTGGCCCCGGTGAATATAGACTTGTAGGTGCCCAGCAACGTTTAGCTGGCGTCACTAGCTAGCCTTGCGGTAATTGTTATTTAGTTGTTAAGGAGCTAACCTGAATCTGTCAAGAAAGGGGGTGATAACAAGTGGGAAGACTAACCCCGAACGAAAGAGAAGAAATTATTAGGCGTCGTGGGTGTCGTTCTGAGAGAGATGGTCAAGTTCATCGTATCAGCAACTTAGACATACACCATAAAGACCGTAACCCAGAGAACAATGACCCTCGAAACTTTAGAGTGCTGACGAAAAAGGAGCACCAAGACTTACACAGAAGAGCTGGGTATTAACCTACTGATAGATATAATTGACCCACAGGTGTCAGAGTTATATCTCTGTATTCCTCCTGGTCATTCTGTTCAGCAGCGATGATTATGGTAGTATTTCCCCTTGCAATCACATAGCCTACACTCTTGAATAAGGCCATCCCAAGCTCTTGGATGGCTTTTTCATTATATGTGCTAGGAGAAAATTTGGCGTTATGCCACTGTATTAAGATCATCTCTTTATTATTAGTTGTCCCCATTGCTATCTCTCCCTATTTCACTTGCTAACTAGTATAAAAAATATACTTTGATTAAAGTGTTTTACCGGCTCTTAGGGGATAATTGCCTAATGTTAATGATAATTGGTGTATTACTCGTCCCCGGGGGGCAATTGCCATTTCTTTTTTGTGACAAGGAGAAAGGTGAGCAGGGCGGCGATGCTTTTGGCATCGCAGATTTCGCCTGAGGCGATAAGCTGGGGTATTTGGCTCTGAGGGACTCGCACCAGTTCGATACTTTCGGTATCTTCAGCCATCAAGCGGCTGGGCACGAGGTCAGTAGCTAGGTAGCAATGCAGATATTCTGTGCCATAGCCAGGAATAGAGTAAAATCCGCCCAACTTAGCTATTTTTCTGGGCAGATAGCCGATTTCCTCCTGTAGTTCACGACGGACACAGTCAAGGGGTTCTTCACCGGGGTCAATGCCGCCAGCAGGTATTTCCAGGAGGGATTTACCTACTGGATAACGAAACTGGCGTTCGAGCAGCACGTTGTCCTGGTCATCGAGGACTATCACAGCTACACAGTCACTATGTTCTACTACTTCCCGGGTGGCTTTTTTGCCGCCGGGCTTCTCGACGGTGTCCAGGCGTAAATTTACTGCGCTACCATGGTAAATCTGTTGGCTAGACAACTTTTTCTCTGGTAACATAACTCCCCTTCCGAGATTGCTTCGCCTTGTTTATCACCCTCACCTTGCTCCTCTCCCGTCAAGGGAGAGGAAATTTGGCTCACAGCTAGCATTAGACATGGCGGATAAGAGCCACTTCATCACAGTTGGGAAATTTTGGACAGCGATAGCATTCTGTCCAAACCTTACGGGGCAATTCTATTTTATCAATCAAATTGAAGCCACATTTCTCGAAGAGGGGCGGTTTATAAGTAAGACAAAAAATGGTGGGTAGCCCCAATTTTTTAGCTTCATCGAGGCAAGCCTGGACAAGCATAGAGCCAATTCCCTGATTTTGATATTTTTCCTGAACAGCTAAAGACTTAATTTCGGCTAAATCAAGCCAGTTGACATGCAAAGCGGCGCAAGCGATGAGTTGCTCATCGTCTCTGACCACGAAGTAATCTCTGATATTTTCATATATCTCGCTCAGGGCACGAGGCAGCATCTCACCTCGGTCAGCGAAGTGGTTAATCAGTTGGTGCATTGCAGTAGCATCGCTTATCTTTGCCTTAGCAAGGTTCATGCTACCCTCTCCCTCTCAGTTTCTGCCATAAAGAGCTATAGAAATAGGTTGGCTTATGAAATCTTAGAAAGCGGGTTACATAGGGGCTGAGCTTTATTCTAACATTTTGCTCGCCGGCTAGGGGTAGGTCAACTTGCCCGTCAAGGCTAAGCATGGCGTTATCTCCGCTGGCAACCTTCAGGTCTACCATACTTTGTGGTGGCAAGACCAGAGCATGGCTTAGGCCAAGGTGGCAAGATATTGGCTTAAGGATTATTTCCTTGGATTGAGGCTGAAGAATCGGTCCACCAGCTGCTAGAGAATAGCCAGTGCTCCCGGTAGCTGTGGCTACGATGATTCCGTCAGCTCGATAGGTAGCTAATATTTCACCGTCGATTTCTGCTTTTATATTAACCAAGCGAACAGCAGTACTTCGCGCTACCACATCATTCAAGGCGTGGAAACTTTTATCTTCAAGTCGAGCTTCAAGCATGGCTCGCTCCTCAACCCAGCCATTACCTTCAAGCAAACTGGGCAAATTTGATAACACCTCATCGCCATTTAGCTCAGTAATAAATCCCAGCCTGCCCAAATTTACCCCCAAAATGGGCACTGCTAAAGTGGCTGTGATCCGTGCGGCGTGGAGGATAGTGCCATCTCCGCCAATGCTAAGGATTAAATCTGTGCCAGCCACTTGAGGTTTAGCTTTATCTTCATCCCAAGCGGAGCACTGCCACGAGGATACTTCATGGGCTGATAGTAGCTCTCTTATTTTGAGAGCTAAATCTTGGGCTTTGGCTAGCCGAGGGTGATAAAGGATACCAATTCTCTTCACAGATAAGGGAAGTGTAGCATTGCCAAGTTTCGAGTGTCAAAGAGAGTTTTCAGGCTTTCCTTGTAGGTGATGACTTTCCTCAGTATAATGCTTGATGTTCTGAGGGAGTGTAACGACCGAAGAATCCCAGAGACCCATCACGGAGCCTGTCCTGAGCGCCGTGAGATTCTTCACGGAGTTTACCCTGAGCGGGATTAGATTCTTCGCTACGCTCAGAATGACAAGGAGCGAAGGGCTCAGAATGACAGGAAGCGAAGGGCGCAGGGTGACAGAAGGGTGGTTAAACAGTTAGCATGAAAGAAGTAGTCTTGGGCATAGGGAACACATTAAAAGGCGACGACGGGATCGGTATTTATATTGTAGAAGGGATCAATAAACATCTTAAGCAGGTTAAAAAGGAGGCAAAACAAGCCAAATTCATAGGGGCAAGAAGGAAAATCATTGCCATAAATTGCGGTACAACCCCGGAGAATTACACTTCAATTATTAGAAAGCATAACCCGGGTAGGCTTATATTGATGGATGCCGCTGAGATGGGATTGAGTCCAGGTTCATATAGAATCATACCGCCAGAGAAATTAGGAGTTATGCATGTTTCAACACACAGCATGTCACTATCTTTTCTAATATCGTATGTAAGTGATTTTTGTAAGGATATAGTGCTTGTGGGGATTCAGCCTGAGAGGATGGAGCTTGGCACAGATTTGTCGAGCATAGTCCAAAAGAGTGGGGAGCGTGTGGCGAATCTGATAATAGAAGAACGGCTGAGTGAGATAATGATGCTTGAAGCATGAGCAGCGCAAGCTATTTTGTTACCACAAGCTCGTCGGCATATTTATTATAGCTGGAGAGCAGAAATTCATCGGTCATGGATAGTGCGTTTGTTGGGCAGATATCATTGCATTGAGCACAGAAGCAGCATCTGGCAACAAATATTTTCACCTTTTTTCCCTCCGGTATAAATTCTATGGCTTTAGTGGGACAGACCTTAATGCACAACTGACATCCGGTGCATTTTTCCCTGTCATATGAGATTTTCCCCCGAAACTTAGGCGGTACTGCTATTGGTGGTGTTAACTTCGCCTCACCTTTCTTAACCTTGTCCAGAAATTGGATGGTTGATTTGGGAGCATATTTTGCCGGGAATTTATTTGTCGCCGGAGTTTGAAAGAGCTGCTTTAGCAATACCTTAACTATTTCCATGTCTTTCGCCTCACACTATCATATCTACCCATATCAGTATCAGACCGACAAGGCTTACGAGTGTCATTGCGACAAGATAGACTTTGCTTGCCTGGTCAATCTTAAACCGCGCCATGGCAGCGCGTATTAACATTACACAAACAAACATTATCAGGAAGACTTTGATGAGGAAGAATAACCCATCCACAACTGTTGCAGGAGCAGATGCCCCAATTCCAATTGCAGGCGAGAGATTGTATGGAAAGAATAAAGCTACTATTAAAGATGCCATGGCAAAGGCTCTTATTGCGCTTGCGATATAGAATAGTGCAAGGTTTCTGCCAGAATATTCAACCAATAGCCCCCCAGCAATCTCAGTCTCAGCTTCTGCTAGGTCAAATGGTACCTTGCCAACTTCCCCAGGCGTAACTACTAAAAGAGTAAAGAGCAAAATCAGTGATCCGATCACTCCCACCGGGCCTACCTGGTTCCATACAGGATATTGGGCGATGGTAGAAAATGTGAATGGATTAATATCAGTGATGTGACTGATACGCCAGCCAATAGCAACTATCGCCATCGCCAGGGGGAACTCGTAGCTCATCATGATAACCATTTCGCGCTGTGCGCCTACGGTGGCATATGGCGAGCTTGATGAGAATCCGGCTGCTACAAGTGCTAGAGAAGGTATGACTAATAGGTATAGTAGCACTATTGCGTCACCGAAGCCTTCAAAAATTGCCTTCTGTCCTAACATGGGTATGTAGAGTAGTAGCACAGCAGACCCCATCAGGCAAAGGATTGGAGCTCCTCTGAACAGCCAGAGAAGGGCACCATCGGGAATGATGCTTTCCTTCACAAGCAGCTTGCCGACGTCACGGAAGGGCTGGCGTATTGGGGGTCCTATCCTGCCTTGCATGTGGGCAACTAGTTTGCGGTCTATACCAAGGTATAGGAGAGCAAATAGCGCTCCAACTACTCCCACAATGATCGGGCCGATGATTATTGTTGCAATGCCTGCTGGATTACTGGCTATCAAGTTTGGCTTTCAACCTCCTTGTTTTTTCCACGGAGAGCTCATGCAACTCTTTATCAGTAAGAAAGGACTTATTTTTCGTTTTTGAGTCTACAACGGTAGCTCTATTGGTGCATGACATACAGGGGTCTATAGAGGCAAAGGCTATGGGGACATCGGCAATCTGTCCACCTTTAAGTATTGTCGGTATTGACATAAGATTAACATATGTAGGGGCTCTTATCTTCCAAGTAGCCAGCGTTTCCCTCCCAGCCTCCAAGCGGACATAATGTATAACTTCACCTCTAGGCGCTTCGGCGCGCCCGACACCTTCGCCTTCTGCCTTCTTCAGTGTATTTAAAACTTTTGCCATCTTTGGTTCTACGAGTATTGCACCAGCTGGCATTTCTTCTAAGCAGCGCTCTATGATTTCAACGGACTGCTTGACTTCTAATAATCGAACGACGATTCTGTCATACACATCGCCAACTATACTTCCGGTGAGCACATCTGGCGTAACGGCTTTGATATCCAAATCGGCATATGCGCCATAAGCCTGGTCTTGTCTTACGTCCTTCGGTACACCGCTCGCCCTACCAGTTGGTCCACATGCAAGCAGTTTCAAGGCATCTTCTGTTTTCAGAATGCCCACATTCCTTGTGCGCATCCTTATCGTCCTATCGTCCAAAAACACGGTTTTTAACTGGTTGAATATGGCCTTGTAGTAATTCAGAGATTGTCTAATTCGGGGAAATTGTTCTTCGGTAATATCTCTTCTCACTCCGCCAATCTGAAACATAGCCTTGGTCACTCGGTTTCCGGTCACATATTCTATTAAATCCATTATTTCTTCTCTAATGCGCCAGACGAGGTAGAATACCGAATCAAAGCCAATCTCATGAGCGGCGACTCCCGCCCATAGTAGATGAGAATGTATTCGCTCCATTTCGGCAATGATTACCCTTATATACTCACTTCGTTCTGATGGGGTGATCCCAGCGGCTTGCTCGACAGCCATGATATATGCGAATGGATGACATATATTGCAGATGCCACATACCCGTTCCGCTAAGTATATGTTCTGGATAGGGTTATTCCTGTTCATACCCAGCCATTCGATGCCGCGGTGGACTTGCCCCACAATGACATCCACATCTACAATCTCCTCGCCATCAACCCCAAGGTCAAGCCTTATTGGCTCTTTAAGTGCCGGATGGATTGGACCTACAGGTATGGTATATCTTTCTATTCCTTTGCTTACTGCCATTTCTGTTGCCTCCCTGGCAAGACTTTGAGCATGTCTTCTGGTCCTGTCGCATCTTTTCTCCAGGGATAAACACCTTCTGGGAAATCCTCTGGCAGGAATAACCTTCTGTTATCTGGTATGCCGACCACTTCTACTCCCATCATCTCCTGAGTTTCACGCTCGGTAAACAATGCGCCTGGGATGATATCAGTAATCGTTGGTATCTTGAGATTGGTTTTTGGTAAATTTAGGCATAGCCCGAGTGATAATTCTTTAAGGTGATGTCCATAATATATTGTGAAGTGATATATCAACTCAACACTATCCCCAAGATCTGAGGACGAGATTATTGCCAGGTGGGGATATTCTTGTAGCTTACAGATGTGTTCTACTGCTTGCCTAAAGGCGTCCCTCTTTACATATATCCAAATTGCTTGGAAAAGGTTCTTTTTGACTGCAACTTCTCTTTCATACATCTTGGCATTGACGAAGCCAGCTCCTAGGGCAGCCTTAAAGCTCTCAACTATTTCTTTAGGACTCAGTATTTCCATTTATGCCACCTACTCAGCTTTCTCCAGTTTTACCCAGGCTTTAGCTACAGCCTCTATAATAGCTTCAGGCCTGGGGGGACATCCGGGAACATATACATCTACAGGTATAATTTGGTCTACCGGCCCCACCAAGTTGTAGGATTCGTAGAACACTCCTCCTTCCATACCACAACTGCCAACTACTATGACCATTTTAGGGTCAGGGGTTTGCTCATATACCCGCTTGAGTCTTGGAGCCATCTGTCTTGCCACTGGACCGGTCACCAGTAATACATCGGCGTGGCGTGGTGTACCAACAAGCATGATGCCAAAACGTTCAACATCATACCGTGGGGTGAGTGCAGCCAGGATTTCAATGTCACATCCATTGCACGACCCGGTATTAAGGTGAAAAACCCACAGCGCTCTTTTGAACGAGTTAAGACTCATGTTCTCTCCTTCTCATTTAAGTCAGCGATACAATAAACAGTATTAGTGCAGTTAGGGCTGCAAGGGCTATAAACCAGATTATATAATCATTTATTATTCCAGTGTGTGCTCTTACAGTTGGGTCATAGTATCGCTTGAGGGTTTGGAAAAACCCCCAATATATATTATGGGATCTTATATGGCGTTGCTCTACCGCAGGTGGCTTTTCGCCCGATAGGAAAATATCTGTTTGAGCAGTTCCTTTCTTGTATTTTTTCTGCCCGCGACTTCTAAAAAGGTAGATTATTGCTACTAGAATTACAAATGCAATGATGCAGACACCGGGGTTCCAGAAAGGAAGGCTTACCATTTATGACCCTCCATTATATTAATTCCTTCAACTCAGATTGTACCAGAGAATGCGTTCGTTCACTATACTAGTGGGGTGCCACGAGCAGTATGAGGCCAACTACGGCTATAGCAGTAGTGACAAACCAATAGGTGGTGGGAACTTGAGATACCTTCAGCCTCGCCATTGCTACTCTAGTCAAGGTTACCGTAAACATTACAACCAAGAACAACTTTACCAAGAAGAACACAAAATCTACAAAAGAGCCAGCAGGACCCTTTATAGCAATGAGGGGAGATAGGTCGTAAGGGAAAAACAAGGCAATAGTTAGAGTGCCTATTGCCACCATCTTTGCGGCATCAGCGAGGTAGAAGAGGGCGAAATTCCGTCCTGAATACTCAGCTACCAGACCCTCTGCAATTTCCGGGCTTGCCTCACAAATGTCAAAAGGTACTGTGGCCAACTGCCCTGGAGTAACTACAATTATGGAAAACAGGAGTAACAGCATACCTACAATGCCCAGAGGGCCCACATGAGCCCACAGCGGATGTGAGTAGATAAAAGCGAGGCCAAAAACGCTTTCACCAGGGTAAAGATAATTTAGCTTCCAGGCAATGGCAATTGCAACCACAGCTAGAGGGAACTCATAGGACATCATGGTTATCATCTTTCGCTGTGCCCCAACCGTAGCAAGCGGTGACGAGGAAGCAAATCCCCCGGCAACCATAGCCAACGCGGGAATGATGAGCAGGTATACAACCAAAATAAGGTCTCCGTATCCGGAAAGTATGGGGGTGAAGGCCATGCCACCAAAGGGTAGGTAGAGGAGGACGGTGATCGTGGAAGCGAGACACATGATTGGCGCTGCATTGTAGAGCCAAGTCAGTGCTCTCTCAGGCTGAACTGTATCCTTAATCATCAACTTGCTTACGTCCAGAAAAGGCTGTATTACGGGTGGGCCTATTCTGCTCTGCATATGAGCGGCGATTTTTCGATCAAAACCCTCGTATAACAAGCCGCAAAGGACGGCAAATGCGGTAAGGCCAATGGTCCCTATAACTGCTCCTAATGCAGCCCCAGAGGTAATAATCATATTATTCTTGTCCTTTCGGCATGGGATTCTTAATCACCGCAGAAGGGTCAGGAGTGGCAAGGAACACGTTCTTCGTCATCGCGAGACATTTTCTCGGGCAAATATCCTGACAAAGGCCACAAAAACAGCATTTCCCAAGATCCAGTCGAGGATAGGTTTTGGGATACTTCTCTTTATGTTCTTCGGGCAACTCCACCATTTCTACAGCTTTGTTGGGACATATCTCAGCACAAAGCCCACAGCTTACACATTTGTCTATGTCAAGTTCATGTTCTCCGCGATAGCCTTCTGGAATTTCAATAGCTTCGTAGGGAAATTTAACCGTCATCGGCTTTGAAAATAGCGTCTCAAACAACACTTCTATTGTTTTCACCATGCTCATCGTACATCACCTATCCATATCGGCTGGACAAATGTTTAGACTCCAATAGATAGCTGGAATATCTGCTATTTGGGCCCCCTTCAGTAAATGCTCGAGGACGGGTATCATATGTAAGAAATCAGGGCCCCTAATCTTAACCCTATAAGGTTCTCTCCCTCCCACACTTCTCATATAAATGCATCCTTCCCCTCTGGCAACTTCATTACGCACATACACCTCACCCTCAGGGATCTTAACGCGGGAGGGGGGCGTTATTTTTGCAGGCTCTCTTACTTTCCCTTTTGGCATTCTATCTAAGACTTGCTTTATGATCCTTACCGATTCCTCCATTTCCTTCCCTCTGACCAAACAGCGAGCATAGGCATCTCCTTCCTCCCTTACTGGTATGCCAAAGTCTAGCTCATCGTATATCTCATAGGGATCATCCTTCCTTACATCCGCTTTCATTCCACACGCTCTTAACACCGGCCCTGTTGCTCCCAGCCTGAGGGCATCTCCTGACCTTAGAATACCGACACCCTTCGTTCTTCTGGCAAACACTACATTGTCAAAGTCTTTCATCTTTTGCATCATCTCTTCTGTTTGGTCCAGAACTCTCCTTATCTTCTCTTGAGACCCATCAGGTAGGTCTCTTCTCACCCCTCCCGGACATATATAACCCGCTGGGTAGACTCTTCCTCCTGTGATCAGCTCGAAAAGATCTAGTATATAGTCCCTGTAGCCAAAAGCCATCTTAAATCCGGTATCAAAACCGAGGGCGAGGCTCATTACCCCGTACCAAATGAGGTGGGACTGCAATCTGGACAGCTCTGCCATTAACACTCTTATGTATCTGGCTCGTTGGGGAACCTCAACGCCTGTCAACTCGTCCACCGCCTCGGCATGCACTAGATTCCAGTTAAGTGCCTCTAAGATACAGACTCTATCTGATAACACAGCATTCTGCATGGGAACCCTGTATTCCATCAGTTTTTCAAATCCTCTGTGCAGATAACCTGGATCGGCACGGGCGGATGTTACCTTTTCTCCATCTATTTTTAGCTTTACGCCGAAGTTCCCAGAACCCGAATGTGCTGGCCCAAAGTAGAAGTCATAATCGGTGTCTTCTGGGATAATTTGCTCTATGTGCTCAATCGTAATAAGCTCTTTCTCGTTCATCTGCTTTGTCGTAATACTTATGCCTTACAGATTCTCTCCAATCAAAATCTTTCCTAAACGGTGGCGGCCCATCCCAGCCCTCTAAGAAAAGGGAAGCCAAATCCTCATTGCCTTTAAATTCTACGCCAAAAAGCTCATGTAATTCCCTTTCATGTATCTGAGCGTTTTCTTCCCATATGGGAATAACTGAGTCAATAACAGGATTAGCCCTATCTATTTTTGTCTTTATAGTCAGGAGGATTTTCTCTGAGTATGACCAAAGATGATAAGTGAGCTCGAATGTGCCTTCCTCGGGCCAATCAGTCACAGAAATTGCCGAAAGATGCTCAAATCCCAGTCCTTTGGCGAAATTGCACAGCATTATTAGGTTATCTTTATCAATCGTCACCCAGACTCTGCGCTCCCTCTGCACTTTGCCTGCAACCTTGAATTTTGCGCTTATATCCTCTATTACTTTGTTCTCTTTATATAAGCTCTCGGCCATTTACCTGGTCCTTCATCCCTTGTGCGCCTTCGCAAACTTCTTCCCATGTGGAGGAACAGCCCCCACGTGGTGGAATATCTTCATACAAGCTTCGAATACCGCCTCAGGCCTGGGAGGACACCCAGGAATATAGATATTAACCGGAATATAGTCTGATAAGTTCTTTATGGTATTATATGAATCCCAGTACATCCCGCCGCTCATAGTGCATGCGCCTAGAGCAATGACTGCCTTTGGATCAGGCATTTGCTCATATATTGTCTGTGCTCTTTTTATCGACTTGAAAGTTTGGTAGCCGGCAATAAACAGAACGTCGGCATGTCTTGGTGTTCCTGTGATGATCATGCCAAACCTTTCCATATCCCACCTGGAACCGACCACCGGGACTAACTCTGCAAATCCGCACGAGTTAAACCAGTTGAATATCCATATGGCCTTTATCAGCCTTTTCATCTTTGTTGCTTGCTTAACCATCTAGAGCACCCCCACGATAAGGAGTATGATCGCAGTTATGGCTGTAAGGGCTACAAACCAGATGATATAGTCATTTATTATTCCCGTGTGTGCTCTTACAGTTGGGTCGTAGTATTTCTTAAGCCCCTCAAAAAACCCCCAGTATATGTTATGAGCCCTAACATGTGTTTTCCCCTCAGTTAGTCTGGGATTTGCCATGAGGAATTCCTCACTTTGCATTCCCTTCTTATGTGCCTTTTCTCCTCGAGACCAAATATAATAGCCAACGAGGGAGGCTACAACAGCAACAATAATCCAGGCTACAGGTCCCCAGAATCCAGAAGGGCTCTCAATCATGGTATGCCTCCCATAATTCCATTCACATATGCTGCCTGGTCTATCAGAGCATTGGTAGCAGGATCAACTATGTGGTGAACAATTAGTCCCGGGAATATACTGAAAAAGATGATGGCTGCGGCCAGGATACCCATGCCGATTAGCATTGATTTGGGAGCTTCTTTAACATCCTCATACTCCGGTAACTGCGGTCCGGTAAAGGCTGACTGAAAGGCTTTAGTAAAGGAAGCCAGGGTTATCAGTGAAACCAGCATAGCTATTACGGATAGGATGGGATTGAATTGATAAACAGACTCATAAATCATGAATTTCGATGCGAATCCATTGAAGGGAGGAACACCGGAGATGGCTAAAGCCCCGATTATGAAAAATATCGAGGTTAACTTCATTTTATGTCCTAAGCCGCCCATTCTGTTGAGGTCTCTGTGGCCTACGCGGTAGAATAGAGCTCCGGCCGTCAAGAATAGCAATCCCTTATACATAGCGTGGTTTATTATATGGAAGATGCCTCCGCTCATAGCCGCTCTTCCATAAGTAGCTAAAGCTTCTGGGTTGCCTAAGACGGCAAGTCCCACACCTACTCCAAGCAGCATATATCCACTTTGTGAAATAGCGTGGTAGGCCATCAATCTCTTGATATCGGTTTGGGGGATGGCCATAGTAACCCCGACAAACATGCTCAACATCCCAAGAATTATCACTATCCATCCCACCGTATACATGTTTAGCGTAATCCCAAAAAGGGTGAAGCAGACCCTGAAAAGGGCATACATGCATGCTTGGCTTGACACTACCAGCATAGCGGATATACCTGCAGGAGCAACAGCATAGGTGTCTGGCACCCACATATGTAAGGGTATAGCTCCTAGCTTCATAGCAAATACTATGACCAGCAAGGCTAAAGCTATTTTGTCCAGCATGGTATATTGCATTACATTGGCGAGAGCCCCTATATTGAGCAAGTTATATTGAGCATAAAACAAGCCCACCGCAAATAGGACTATCAATGCCCCGGCCGCAGATATGACTATGTATTTGAATCCACCTTCTGCGGTATCGGCAAACCTGGTTCTGAAAGCGGTCAATGCTGCCCCAGCAATAGAAGCTATTTCTAGGAAGACAAACAGGTTGAACAAGTCGCCGGTAAGCTCTATGCCAAGCATGCCCGCTACCAAAAGTAGCAGGAGGGTGTAAAACCTATTCTGGCCTGTCTCTCCTTTCATGAAGGAGAGGGAATATATAGCTGCGACTAAGGAAACAGTGGCCGATATTATGGCCATAAATATGGACATGCTATCTACTTCCAGGATTATGCGTACGGGGGCAATATAATTTTCAGGGATGGTAAGGTTGGGGGAAGATGCTCCTAGGGTATAGACGTGCAATCCGTTGAGGTAAATATCCTTGGCCAAAATTATGACCAAGAATTCTACGAATGCTAGGCTGGCTACTACCAGTATATCTCTAGCCTTTCCACTGGCTCTGCCAACTAAAGGGGTTAAAAATGCTGCCAGCAGTGGAATGGCTATTATCAGGATGGGGGAGTGAATTATTAGCGTATCCAGTTTACTTTACCCTTTCATTATTCTAGATTTTTCTGAATCTGTGCTCCCGGTGTGGCGATAAATGTGTATTACCATGGAAAGCATTAAAGCCAAACATGCTACGGCAATAACGATGCTGGTGAGAGTCAAAGCTTGAGGGACGGGCAACACCATAATCCCTGCAGGAGTGTGGGTGTAAATGGGAGCCACCCCGCCTTTCCTATACCCCAAAGTGATCAAGAATAGGTTAACGCCTGACGCCAGGATACTGAGGCCCATTACCAGTTTTATCAAATTCCTTTGGGATATAATAATGTAAAAGGCGATGCCTATCATTACCGCTACTGCTAAAAAGGGAATATTAAAAGGAATGCCTTGTGTCATTCTTCCACCTCCATCAGGGTGGTGGCTAAAGCCATGACCAGAAGTATGGCAGACAACCCGGCCAAGACTTTTAAGCCTACTGCTATGTTCATAAAAGGAATTACTCCGGCGGTCCATATATCCCCAGGGTTAGGGCCAGAAGGAGGGATGTGACCGAAAATGGGGGAGCCAACAAGGAAATTATAGAAGAATACGATGGCTAGACCGCCAAAGGCCAGGCCGATGAATATTAATGCTCCACTGCTTTCCAAGATAGAGAGATGGTGTTCCTTTAGACTCTTGTGAATCTTATCGGAGCCAAAAGCAACAATGAGTAAGGCTATGCCAGAGGCAAATACAGCACCTCCCTGAAACCCACCCCCAGGAGTCAAGTGCCCGTGCATGATGATGTATAAACCGTAGATAAGGGCAAAAAGGATTAAGAGGCTAGCCATGGTACGCACAATTTTGGACATCATGGGTTTATTTCTCCTTCTTCTTTCTCCTGAATAGCATTACCACGCCGGTCACTGCGGTAAACAAAATAGTAGCCTCGCCCAGAGTATCATAGCCTCTATAATCAAAGACAACGGCAGTCACGGCACTATTGGTTCCGGTTTCACTCTGTGCATTTTCTATTATGTAGTCGTCCATTTCAGCCGGCGGATAGCCAAAGGGGTGCATGAGGAATGCTGTTGCTATCAAGAGGCCGATAAAGATGCTCAAGGATACTACGATAGCAATTTTTCTCATGTTCCTCCTACTCACGCCTTGTTGCCCTTATGGCAAGGATATAAATCGCCACAGTGATAGCTGCTCCTACTCCGGCCTCGGCAATAGCCACGTCAGGGGCTTGAAGTAAGTAAAACTCTAAAGCTAAGAGCAAGCTCATAGCAGCTAAACTTATTACGGCAGCGACGAGGTCTTTGAATATAGCGACTAACAATGCACAGGCTACAATCAAAATAGGGATAATTATGTGTAGGACTCCTGACTCAATCATGGTTTTTCTTTCTCCAGGTCATCCACCACCGCTCTCGCTGGTTTAACCCCACTCCTATGTGCTGCCCTACCAATGGCATGAGCACTAGTAGGATTAGTCAGTAAAATAGCTACCAAAGCAATAACTGCATGTAAGCTAAGTATTGATTGGGGAGAAGAGATGCCCTCTGCTACCCAAGTACTTATAGATTGTATCACTACAGCTCCGATTAAAAATACGGAGCCGAAGGTAGTGCATTTCGTTCCAGCGTGCAGCCTGGTGTAAACATCAGGAAAACGGTGCAGGCCGACTGCTGCCAACATATTGAAGAAGCACCCGATGCCGATAAATATGTAAGTGATTACATTTAGTATCATCAGAATTTGCCTTTCTCAATGTACTTGGCTATGAAAAGTGTGGTGACAAAGGAAAGCAAGGCATAAACAATAGCCACATCAACGTATATCACCTCTTTAAATGCTGCTCCCAGGATAACCATGGCCACTACAACTACGGTGTTTAAGGTATCCAACCCTACCAGTCGGTCTGGTTGGGTAGGGCCTAAGAACAGCCTTATAAGGATTATAGTGGCGCAAACTGCAAGGAATATGGCCGCAGGAAGCCACATTATTCCATCACTCTCCTTGCCCAATCAGGGAAATTACCACATACGTATTCGTAATCTCTGGGCATTTTTTCCAAGGCCTCTTTTTTCACATTTATCCAATGGACATAAAGGTCATTTGTTTCCTCATCTACATCCACGCTTAAAGTGCCTGGAGTTAGGGTTATGGAGTTGGCAAGCATGGTTAAACCGGCATCGGTCTTTAGTTTTGGAGAAATCTTCAAAATGCCTGGGTTTATTCTTCCTGTTATTACTCGGTAGGCAACATCAATATTTGCCTTTGCCATCGCCGGAAAGAATGGCCATATAACATAGGCAAGGAAGAGGAACCATCTTTTCGGGTTTAGCAAGCGAAGGTTTTTCGCTGGAAATATCTTCCTTACTATCGCTGCTACTATTAGAGCGAAAATAGCCCCAATAATTAGTTCTTCCTTGCTCCAGAGAAATAAGGGGCCAGAAGCGGTGGTGAAGAATAGGTATAATAGAAAAGCACCAAACGAGGTCGCTAAAAATGCTATTATCGTCACTCTGCTAAACTTGGTGTGTATTTAATTTACCCAGTTTTTGCACAAGCACCACACTTGGCAAGAAAGCCGCTTACGTATTCAAAAGGTAAATATTAAACCAATGTTGGGGAAAAAACAAGGGGAGGTTAGGTTTTTGTGCCAAGAAATTTTTTGTCTAGCTCACAGAGCACCAGCTTAACCACTTTGGGAATTGCTCGCTCCACTTCTGGCGTGCATTTCTCACTAAAGTTAATAACATCCTCTACTTCCACAGCAAGTATAGTGATCTTTTGGGGCATAGCCAAGCCAAGCATTCTGCCCAGCTCTAGAGCAGTGAGCAAGTTTATCTGATGAGGTGAAGAAAGATGCTTGGCGAAGGAGAGATTTTTTGGTTCCAAGCGATGTATCTGCCCTGCCTTTCCTCCTTGGGTTTGAAGGGCATCAATGATAATAGCCCGGTCATAACCTATAATCGAATCTAAAAGGCTGAGGCCGGCTTCGCTAGTCTCAGTCACAGTTATTTGCGGGTCTTTAATTTTTTCCCTTATTTCCTGTGCTACCTTAATCCCTACCCCATCATCGGAGAGGATGGGGTTTCCCAGCCCTAAAATCAGAGTTTTGAGATTCTTCATTTTGCTCATGGCACACATACTAAGAGATGTTTCTTCTTAGCCTTTTCACCTCGTTGCCATGTGAGTCTCGGATAATCACCTCTAACGGCATCTGGCCGGGAAGGAAATGAGTAGCACAGGCCATGCAGGGGTCATAGGCTCTAAAGGCCATTTCCACCATATTGAGAAGCCCATCGGAAACCTCGCCTTTGTGTATAAGTGACTTAGCCGCTTTCTCAACTGACATAGTAATGGGAGCAGCATTGTTCGTTGTGGCAACAATTAAGTTGACCTTGGTAAGAATCCCTTTCTCGTCGGTTTGGTAATGATGGAAAAGGGTTCCTCTTGGTGCTTCTACCACCCCGATGCCCTCTTTGGGGGTTTCAGTCGGCAGATTTACAGTATCAGAAGAGGTAAGTTCAGGGTCGCGGGCAAGTTCCAGCACCCTTTCTGAGGCATAAAGCGCCTCGATGAGTCGAGCCCAGTGGAAAGCCATGGTACTGTGAACTGGTTTTCCTCCCAATGTTTCGTACATTTTTTCATAGGCTTCTTGTGCCAGTGGCGTGGCCATGCCATCGGCTGCGTTCAGCCGAGCCAGCGGCGCCACCCGGTAAACACCACTATCCTCCCCGTCGGTAAACCCCTTCCAGCCGACATTTTTAAGATAGCAGAACTTAACATAACTCCAGGGCTCAACATGCTCCCTAATATGGTCAAGGTATTCTTGGGCTTTAAACTTGGCAAACTCTTTACCATTGGGGTTAACCACTCTAATCATGCCATCATAGAAGTTTACCTTGTTATTCTCATCCACCAGCCCCATATAATAAGTCCTATGCTTGTAGATGTCCCCAGTGACAAGGTCAACATATTCTTTATTTTTCAGCACTATATCATCAAAGAGCTGGAGGGCAAATTGGCAGAAATCCACCGCATATTCCCCTGTTTCTATGAGGGTCTTCCTTTCCTCCTCGGTGATCGCTTTTGATACTCCTCCGGGTAAGCCGCAGGTAGGCATGACTGGCTTGCCGCCGATTGTTCTCAAAACATTCCTCAACCTTTTCCTAACTTCTATTACTTTTCCGCCGGCTTCTAATCCTGCCTTAGCAATAACACCTAAGATATTTCTTTCTCCAGCGGGGGCTGTTGGGCCAACAACAAAGTCAGGCCCGCCAAGGAAGAAGAAGTGCAGTATATGGTCTTCCGCCTGGAAAGCATTGTACATCAGCCTTCTTATTTTCTTTGCTGTCGAAGTTGGCTCAACCTTGAAGAGGTCATCAAGGGTTTTAGTCGACGCCATGTGATGAGCGGTAGGACACACCCCACAAATCATGGTTGTTATTCTTGGCATCTCTTCTGCTGGTCTTCCCTCACAGAACTTCTCAAATCCTCGCAGCTCCGGGATCTGGAGATAAGCTTTGTCAACACCCCCGGCATCATTGAGAAATATTTCTATCTTCCCATGCCCCTCAAGTCTAGTTATCGGGTCTATGGTTATCTTTCTCATTCTATCCTCCTACTTATGCCATCCTTTTCCTTCTCAGTAGAGAAGCTGGCAGACTAAATCTGTAGAATGTTCCCGCCGGGTCTGCGATTTGGTCAATTAATTTTTGGACATCTTCCTCTGTCATCTTCTCTTCGCCTTCAAGTCCCAATATAGAGGCAATCGCTGAAAGCGCTCTTGCCCCTTGGTCAACAACTCCGTCTATAGGACCAAAGCAACCCCGACATGGCATGTTGGCTCTGATGCATGTTTCGCCACATCCTGAACGGGTGGCGGGTCCAAGGCAAATTAGCCCTTGCGCCAGGAAGCATTTCTCAGGGTCGATTTTGATCTCCCAGGGTCTCTTTATCTCTGCTATTGATAGCTTCTCTGGTTTTGTATCTGCTCTTGGGCAAGTATCGCATTGCGCTTTGTTAGGAGCAAGCACCGCCCCTTTCTCTGGTAGATTCCCCGTGAGAATGGCATTGATAGCATCCATTATTAAATTTGGTGGTGGTGGGCATCCGGGGAGGTAGTAATCTACAGGAATGGTTTGGTCTAACGTCTTTACCGTGT
>CAYTBB010000009.1:0-35084 GCA_964435965.1 uncultured Dehalococcoidales bacterium | reverse complement strand
CTCTCAATGTCAAAGTGCTAATTATATTACAATAAGGAGACTTTTTCAAGGCTTTAATTAGCAGAGTGTCTAGCAACTCCAAATTGTCATTCTGCGCCCTTCGCTTCCTGTCATTCTGAGCGTAGCGAAGAATCTCACACCGCTCAGGACAAGCTCCGCGAAGAATCTAGGCCCTTCGCCGCCTCTTCACTTCGCTCGGAGCTTCGGTTCAGGGTGACAAAACAAACAGGCTCTAAATTAGCTTTATTGACAATTTGCCCCTTTGGCCTTTAATATAAAGGTGGGTTTGATAAGCACAAATGAAATCTTGCCTGGAAGTTATGCCTCCTACCGAAGGGAAGTAGAGGCTGAGTTAAAGAGAATTATTGGTGGTAAACCTTCAGCCCTTTATGATGTGTTGCGATACCATCTGGGTTGGCAGGATGCACAAGGTCATCCCTGTGGTAAGAAGTCTGGTAAATTTACTCGCCCCGTTCTTTGTCTTCTTAGCTGTCAAGCGGTAGGTGGAAATACGTCACAGATATTGCCTGCCGCGGTATCCTTAGAACTCATTCACAACTTCTCTTTAATCCACGACGATATTGAAGACGCTAGCTGTGAGCGCCACCATCGCCCTACTGTATGGAAATTATGGGGCCAGCCGCAAGCTATAAATGCTGGCGATTCCATGTTTGCCTTAGCTTATTTAGCTTTGCTTAAATTGAGAGAGAAGGGGATAGCCGAGATAAAAGTTATGCGAGCAATCCGAGTGCTAGGCGAAGCTTGCCTAGAGCTTTGTGGAGGCCAATATCTAGATATTGCCTATGAGGCTCGTGGCGATGTTACCACTGAAGATTACCTTAGAATGATAACGAAGAAAACAGCGGCATTAATGGCTGCATCAACCTCTATCGGAGCGTGCCTTGTTATAGAGGATGAGAGGATAGTGAGCTACTTCCACGAGTTTGGCAAAAGCTTGGGCGTGGCTTATCAAATTCACGATGACATACTGGGCATTTGGGGAGCAGAGGAAAAAATCGGCAAATCTGTAAAGAGTGATATTTTACAGAAAAAGAAAACTTTACCGGTAGTTTACGGATTGGAAAACAGCAGGGGCAAAGATAAGCAGAGGCTTGAGAAACTTTACTCACAGGAACCCATTGGAGAGGAGGATGTAACTGAAGTGGTAGAAATACTCAATCGTTCAGGTGCCAGGGGTTATGCCCAGGATTTAGAGCAACAATATTATCACCGAGCTTTGACAAAGCTTGAAGCTGCTGGCCTTGATCCATCCAGGCGAGCTCCATTAAGCGAGGCAGCATGTTTTTTAATGGAGTGCGACTACTAGGAGGGAAAAATGCAGAAAAAGACTGTCAAGGATATAGATGTTGAAGGGAAAAGGGTGCTAGTTAGAGTTGATTTCAACGTTCCGTTGAATGTAAATACCGGCGCCATTAGTGATGATAGCCGCATCCGGGCCTCATTGCCCACCATTAATTATCTTGTTGAGCATAAAGCCAGGGTAATTCTTTGCTCTCATCTGGGACGTCCCAAAGGCAGAGTAGTTGAGGAATTACGAATGATGCCAGTAGCAAAGCGCTTGTCACAGCTTATAGGTTTACCTGTCAGCATAGTACCTGATTGCGTGGGCCGAGAGGTAGAAAATAAGGTAAAGGTACTTAAAGAAGGCGATATTCTGTTTCTGGAAAATGTGCGTTTCCATCCCGGAGAAGAGGCAAACGATCCTCATTTTGCCCAAGAATTAGCCCGTTTGGCTGACATTTACGTTAACGATGCTTTTGGCACAGCACACAGAGCTCATGCCTCCACTGTGGGTGTAGCCAAATACTTGCCTGCGGTGGCTGGCTTTCTAATGGAAACAGAATTAGAAGCTATGGGTAGCCTTCTGAGTACTCCAGCACATCCTTTTGCCTGCGTGGTAGGTGGTGCTAAGGTAAGCGACAAAATAGGCCTGGTGCAAAATATGCTAAAGAAGCTCGATATCTTGCTTATTGGTGGTGGCATGGTGGCTACTTTCTTGAAGACGCAGGGATATGAAGTAGGACACTCCACAGTGGAAAAGGATAAATTGAACTTGGCTAAAGACTTGCTTAAGGAAGCCGAAGAATGGAAGGTGCCATTCTTACTGCCAGTTGATGTGGTTGTAGCCCAAGAGATTAAAGCTGGAGCTTCAACTAAAGTGGTGTCCACAACTGATATACTGCCTGATAGCTACATTGTCGATATCGGGCCTCAGACCATTGAGCTTTTCTCAGACGAGCTAAAGAAATGTCGCACCATTATGTGGAATGGCCCTATGGGAATTTACGAGATACCTCAGTTTGCTCAAGGGACCAGGTCATTAGTCAGGCTTCTTTCTACTGTCAACGCTGCTACCATTATCGGTGGCGGCTCTACTGCTGAGATAGTCCAAGAAATGGGGCTGGTTGATAAAATGACCCATGTCTCCACTGGAGGCGGTGCCAGCTTAAGATTCTTAGAAGGCCCCACTTTGCCTGGAGTGGAAATCTTGCCAGATAAAGGATAAGCAGTTTAAAGGAGTAGTCAGCGGTTAGTATGAAGCTGAAACTGATAGCTGAAAGCTGATACCTGATGACTAAATAGGAGGCTATGAAATGCGCATTCCCCTCATCGCTGGCAACTGGAAAATGAATACCACGCTGGATGAAGCTGAAAAGCTCATCCATGACATGCTAGATAGCTTAGACAGAATAGAGGGGGTAGAGAAGGTAATCTGCCCACCATTTACTTCTCTGACTATGATAAGGGGACTAACAAAAGGTTCTTCTGTTAAACTCGGTGCTCAGAACATGCATTTTGAGGCCAAAGGAGCTTATACCGGTGAGATTTCCCCAGCAATGCTCACAGAGTTGTGTGAATTTGTTATCCTGGGACATTCTGAGCGACGGTGGTATTTCAGTGAAACTGATGAAGTAGTTAATAAGAAGATAAGAGCAGCTCTGGCAAACAAGCTTAAGCCCATCTTGTGTGTTGGAGAAAGACTTGAGGAGAATGAAGCTGGCAGGACAGAGGAAGTAATTAGTAGGCAGGTAAGTCAGGGGTTAAACAGTGTAAAACCAGCCCGCGATTTGGTGATTGCCTACGAGCCAGTATGGGCCATTGGCACCGGCAAAGCAGCCAGCGGCGAACAAGCAGCAGCTACCATCAAGTTTATCCGCAATATTATAGCTAAGCTGTGGGGCAAGGATGTAGCTCAAGATTTACGTATCCTCTATGGCGGCAGCGTTACTAGTGACAACATCGCTGAGTTTATATCCCAATTGGAGATCGATGGCGCTTTAGTTGGTGGAAGTAGCCTCAAGGCCAAGGAATTCTCGAGCCTTGTTAGTCAAACAGCAGCAATCAAGGGAGCATTCAGCAGTCAGTGGTCAGCATTAAGCTGATAGCTGATAGCTGGTAGCTGGTAGCTGGAAATGGAATGCCTTGTTGCCATCATTGGTCCCACAGCAGTAGGCAAAAGCGAGCTTGCTCTACACTTAGCTCGAGATTTCCCGGTAGAGATAGTAAGCGCTGATAGCCGACAGGTTTACTGCTATATGGATATCGGCACCAATAAACCCACTTTAGCTGAAAGAGCATCAGTCCCTCATCACCTTATTGATATAGTTAACCCTGATGAAGATTTCAACCTGGCTATCTATCATCAACTGGCTACCGAGGCAATCAAGGATATTCAGCAAAAAGGCAAATTGCCGTTATTGGTAGGTGGTAGCGGCCTTTATCTGTGGTCAATATTAGAAGGGTGGAAAATACCCCAGGTGTCACCTAACCCTAAACTAAGGTCCGATTTGGAGGCCAGAGCGAAGCGAGAAGGTGGCTATGTGCTTTATAAAGAACTTCAGAAGATTGATCCTCTTGCCGCAACCAAAATCCATCCTGGCAATATCCGCCGTAGCATCAGGGCTTTAGAGATTTACCACATGACAGGGCAGCTTCCCTCTCAGTTATGGCACAAGGAGGCGCCAGGTTTTCCTATCCGCATCATCGGTTTAACCGTAGAAAGAAGCAAGTTGTATAATAGGATTGATCAGCGTGTTGATAAAATGATACAAGAGGGATTAGTTGCGGAGGTAGAGGAGCTAGTAAAAAAGTGTTATAGTTTTTCCTTGCCTTCTATGTCGGGTGTAGGTTATAAGCAAGTGGGCCAGTTTCTTCAAGGCCAGTTGACTTTGCCTGCAGCTATTGAACAGATAAAGTATGAAACGCATCATTTTGCTCGTCATCAATATGCTTGGTTTCATCTGGATGACGAAAGAATTTGCTGGTTCAATGTCAGCCACTTCTCTATCATTCTGAGCGAAGCGAAGAATCTAATAAGAGGCTTTATAGCATGAAATTCTCCAAATTCCAGGCTACAGGAAACGATTTTATTCTGGTAGATGCCAGGAATATGGAGCGCGATTGGGCAAAGTTAGCTCAAACTATCTGTGACCGTCACTTTGGCGTAGGGGCCGATGGCTTGATATTAGTGCAGAATTCTAGCTATTGCGATTTAAAGATGCGCATCTTTAATCCAGATGGTTCCGAGGCTGAGACCTGTGGCAACGGATTAAGGTGTCTTGCCAAGTATGCTATTGAAAAGGGCATAGTTAGGACAACCTGCAAAGGTGGCGAAGCAACAACTTTAAGGATAGAAACTTTATCGGGCATGAGACAGGCTAAAGTGTACATGTTGGGGAATAAAGTGAGCCGAGTCGAGATAAGCATGGGCACGCCCCAATTCCAACCAGAACAAATTCCCGTCACCCTCACCACAGACGCCGTTGCGAGCCAAGCAAAACAGTCTCCAGTAATCACCTATCAGCTCACAGCTAATAGCTATCAGCTATCGGTATCCCTCTTATCCATGGGCAATCCCCATGTGGTGAGCTTTGTATCTGAGCCAGTAGCTAGTTTTCCTCTGGCCAAGGTGGGACCTAAGGTGGAAAGATATCCCCTGTTTCCACAAAGGACAAACTTTGAGATAGCCAGGGTTTTGAGTAGGGGGAAGATAGAAGCTAGAGTGTGGGAGCGAGGTGTGGGAGAGACCCTTGCTTGTGGTAGCGGTGCTTGTGCCATAGCTGTAGCTGGGCAGCTACATAATTACGTGGGCGCTGTAGTTGACATAATACTTCCAGGCGGAACCTTGACTATATCGTGGGATAGGGTAGGGGAGGTATTGCTCACCGGCCCGGTGGAAGAAGTTTTCACCGGAGAATATCTAACTAAAGGAGAATAGCCAATGCAATTAGCCAAACGACTTAATAAGTTACCCCCTTATTTTTTTGTCGACATAACTAAGAAAATCGCTGAACTTCAGGCCAGGGGAGAGGACGTCATCAGCTTCGCTATCGGTGACCCTGATTTGCCCACGCCATCCTACATTATTGAATGCATGTGCCAGGCAGCACATAACCCGGCTAACCACAGGTATCCTGAGACCAGCGGTTTGTTTACACTCCGACAGGCTATTGCCGAATGGTATGAGAGGCGATTCGGAGTTACTCTGAATCCAGATAAGGAGATACTGCCGCTCATTGGCTCCAAGGAAGGGATTGGGCATATGGCGTTGTGTTTTATCGAACCTGACGACATAGCCCTGGTACCTGACCCTGGATATCCTGTATATTCTGTGAGCACCCTAATAGCTGGTGGTGAGCCTTATTTTATGCCCTTGAAAGAGGAGAATGACTTCCTGCCCAATTTCGAAGCCATCCCCAAAGAGATAGCCAGCAAAGCGAAGCTTATGTGGTTAAACTATCCCAACAATCCCACTGGGGCTACAGCCGGCATTGATTTCTTCGAAAAGGCAGTTTACTTTGCTCGCCAGCATAATAATCTAGCCGTCTGCCAGGATGCTCCCTACAGCGAAGTCGCCTTTGAGGGCTACAAGTCACCAAGCTTTATGCAAGTATCAGGAGCTAAGGAAGTTGGTGTAGAATTTCACTCCTTGTCCAAAACTTATCACATGACAGGGTGGCGAATAGGCATGGTGGTGGGCAATGCTGAGATGATAGATGCCTTGTTCCGAGTTAAATCCAATCTGGATTCGGGTATTCCTCAAGCAATTCAGCAGGCTGCTATCGAAGCCCTGCGCGGCTCTCAGGATTGTATTGCTGAGCATAATGCCATTTTGCAGCGGCGCCGAGACAAACTGATAAGAACCCTAGCTAAAATAGGTTTAAAAGCCAGGATACCCAAAGCCACTTTCTACATTTGGGCTAAGGTTCCTCAAGGCTATACTTCGATAGATTTCACTAAAAAGTTGCTTGATGAAGCTGGCATAGCTGTTACTCCTGGCATTGGCTATGGAAAGGAGGGAGAGGGTTACATTAGATTTTCCCTGACTCTGGCTGATGACCGTTTAGAGGAAGGAGTAAACCGACTATCAGCTTGGCATGCCCGAAGATGTTAGTTGCTAGGCAGATTTCCTCTCTTGTAAGGAAAAGGAACTTCATTACATGAGAGGATTAAGAGCTTGTCCTGAGTTTATTGAAGGATGAGGGTGATAAGCACAGGAGGGAGCAAATAAAGCAGAAACTTTTCGCTACCCAAGCTGAGGAGCAAGCATTCCTGGTGGGAGTAGAGAGCAAGGCCTCTAACCACGATTGGTCAGCCGCTGATTCTTTACAGGAGTTATCCTGCCTGGTCAGGACAGCCGGCGCCAATGTGGCAGGCATGTTTACCCAGAAATTGGATGCACCTTCACCTACTTATTATATCGGCAAGGGAAAGATTGCCGAGCTAATTAGCCTCAAAGAGCGAACTCAATACAACACAGTGATTTTTGATGATGAGCTATCACCGCGGCAGCAAAGAAACCTGGAAGAATTATTACAGGTCAAGGTTATTGACCGCACAGCCCTCATTTTGGACATATTTGCCAAACAAGCTCGAACCCATGAAGGGCAGCTTCAAGTTGAGTTAGCTCAGCACCAATACCTTCTGCCACGGCTTGTAGGTCAGTGGAGCCATTTAGAGCGACTTGGTGGAGGTATCGGCACCAGAGGCCCTGGCGAATCGCAATTAGAAACTGACCGCCGCCTTATTCATAGGCGCATCAATCGCCTGCAACATGAAATAGAAGAGGTAAGACAGCACAGAGCTCTTTATAGAAAGCAACGCAAGAAAATAGGAATGCCAATCGTAGCTCTCGTTGGCTATACTAATGCTGGTAAAAGCACCTTATTTAATGCCCTAAGTAAGGCTGGTGTAGTTGTGGAAGACAAGCTCTTTTCTACCCTCGACCCGGTGACCCGCCGCTTGAACTTACCCAACGGTCAGCAATTCTTGATGACTGACACTGTAGGCTTTATTCAAAAATTACCGTCATCAATCATTGTTGCCTTTCGAGCCACGCTGGAGGAGCTTGGTCAGGCTGATTTGCTCCTGCATATGGTTGACATAACACACAAAAGTGCTGCTAATCAGTGCCGCACGGTAGAGGAAATCCTTGATGGGCTAAACCTTAAAGACAAACCTAGAATCACAGTATTCAATAAGCTGGATTTAGCCCTGAGCAGTGAAGGGGAGCTAGAAATCCTAACTGCTGTTCCTTGTCTTAAGGAACAAATCGTGCTGCCGAATAAACACATAGCCCTTATCTCCGCCACCAACTACTGGGGACTGGATAAGCTTTTGAGTAAGATAATTTCCCATCTGGAAAACAGTCCAATCAAGACACTCTCATAAATTCCTTCAACCGAGCCACTGCTGGAGGTAAGACTTCTCCTATCCCTTCCCAGAATCTCAGATGAGCAACCCGGTCGAATGGCGTTTCACCTTGATTGATAATAACCAACCTAGCTCCTGATTCCAGAGCTACTCTAGGCATATCAGCGGCCGGAGTGACCACAAGGCTTGAGCCAGCGACTATGAAAAGGTCACACTTTTCCGAATGCCAATAGGAATCTGCCAGTGCCTTTCGAGGCAAGGGCTGACCAAAGTTAACTACATTGGAAACCAGCTTGCCACCACAAGAACATCTACTTAGCCCGCCAGATTTGTCCACTTCAGCTTCACAGCGAGTACACCGCAATTTGGTGATATTGCCATGCAGTTCTGCTAGCAAATCAAGGTGGATCCCGGACCTCAAGTGGAGGTTATCCACATTCTGTGAGATAAGAAAAATCAACCTGCCCAGTTTCTGTAGCTCCACAATAGCCATATGCCCCGTATTTGGCCCTACAGAGCCAAATTGTCTTGCCTTTGGAGGCAGTCCTTTCGCCTGGTGAGTCCAGATACCATCGGGCCCGCGGAAGTCAGGCAAGCCTGATTCTGTGCTTATGCCAGCACCTGTAAAGACAACCAGATGCTTTGCCTCAAACATCCATTGAGCCAGGCTTCAATTCTTTTGGCTAAATCTGCTGACATACACTAACAACATATTATAGAGCATTACTCCAATTGGTTTGTGCTTCAAAAATAGGTAATCAGGCTGGTATGATAAGCTTAAAGTTTACCCAAGAGAGGAAACTATGCGTATTGATTCTTATTCCTTTGGAGAGATAGTGATAAACAGTAAGAAATATACCAGTGATGTTATTATCTTTCCCAACAAGGTTAAGAGTAGTTGGTGGCGTAAAGAAGGACACGCGCTGAATATGGAAGATATAAAAGGAATCATTGAAGCCGCGCCGAAGGTTTTAATAGTTGGGACCGGAGCTTTTGGTTACGTCGAAGTTAAACAAGAGATAAAGGAATTCTTGAAGTCTAATAATATAGAACTAATAGCGGAGCCAACTGATAAAGCATGTAAAATCTACAACGAAAAATCTCAAGCGGAAGAGCAAGTTGTAGCGGCTTTGCATCTGACTTGCTAAAAGAGCCATCTCACTTCTTAAGATCGACTTCACTGAACTTTCGCTATATCGCCCCTTATTCAAAAAGTGGCCATCCTGAGGATTGCCTTCTATAAACTTTTGGCTGAGACAAATACTCCCTTGCCTGAAAAACTTAACCAGCGCATCAAACGGGAAATAGAAGAAATAAAATTGCCCTGATTCCCACCTGCTTTACTTCAACTATATCTACATCAGTTATATTGCTCCACTGCTTGAATCCCAAACCTAGCCAGTCTATATGATGCGTGGGTCATCGACACCTCACCAGAAATCGTTGCCGAAGAAATGAAACCCTTCTAGATGAAATAACTTTTGCATAGCAGTTACTCACCTTTATGTCTTTATGCTATAATGCAAGCGAAGAAGGTAAGTATGACTAAAGGAACGAGAATAACTGTAGACCTGGGAAGCAAAGAGCTTCTTAAATCAGTAAAGATTGCTGCTGTTGAGCAGGGTAAATCGGTCCGGGAAATCGTTATCCAGGCGCTTAAACAGTGGCTTGAAAGGAGCAAGGTCCCAAGAGATAAAGATTTCCAAACCATGATACAGACTATAAACGAATACCGGCGGATGTCCGGTCAAGATAGCCAGTGAAATAGATTACTCTGAAGGGATGCAATGAAGATTCTGCGTTTTGCCATCAATAGGAAAGTCAACTATGGAATACTTGAAGATGACAGCATCAGAGTCATACAGGGCCCCCCTTATAGCTACTCTAGAAGACCCAGCAGCTCTTTAAGATTGACAGACAACACATACAAATTAGACGAGGTACGACTTTTTGCCCCCTGTCTTCCTTCCAAGATAGTGGCAGTGGGATTGAATTACAGGAAGCACGCTGAGGAATTCAAGCTGCAGATACCCAGTGTGCCACTTATTTTTCTGAAGCCGCCGACTGCAGTTATAGGCCCAGAGGATAAAATCATCCACCCCAGAGCCTCCAAACGCGTGGACTACGAGGGCGAGCTGGCCATAGTTATAGGCAGAAAAGCCAAAGCAGTGGATAGTGCGATGGCAAGAGAATTCATATTGGGCTATACCTGTTTGAACGATGTTTCCGCTAGATACGAACAGCGGGATGATGTCCAGTGGACCCGAGCCAAGAGCTATGATACCTTTGCCCCCATAGGCCCATACATAGAAACCGAAGTTTCTCCTGACGATTTGAAGCTCGAAACCTACCTAAATGGTGACCTTCGCCAATCTACGCGGACAAGCGACCTTATCTTTCCTGTTGATATGCTGGTAAGCTTTATCTCCAATATAATGACGCTGCTGCCTGGCGATGTCATTGCTACAGGCACTCCCTCAGGCATCGGACCTATGAAGCCCGGTGATATTGTTGAAGTAAAAATTGAGAACATAGGCACACTGAGGAACTATGTAGTGGCACGAAAATGACTTATAATAACTTACTGTAAGTTATTATAAGTCAGATTTTCTCAAACGAAACAGTGCTTGCTTAAGAGAATTAAATGAAAAGGGCAGAAAAAGACAAGCTTGAGAAAAGCCTGAATAGCTAATTTAAGGAAATCCATAAGTCTTATGTGGCGAGTGGTTTTAGAAAGGCATCTCAATGAAAATGTGGGAATCTCTAATTGGTGCTTATCAGATGATGGAGAAATATTTGAGGGATAGAAAAGGGCGGAAGCTATCTCTGGATGAGATTAACCATTATATGAAGGTAGCCAAGGCAATTCGCCTCACGATTGAGTTGCAAGGTAAGGTTGATAGCATACATGCCAAAATTGACTGAGCGTCTCGGCCCCCCTTTGGGACTCAAAATTCCATACTTGGTTTCATTGTGCAATCCTGGAAATATTATTAGCCGGCACCCAAAGCAACTAGCCTATTTAAGCTAGAACCAGGACAAAATATGGAATTGCTACAAGGCTAATCTTTGCCAGGATAGAGAGGATGCTGCATTTTAATTTAGGTTGAGGAGCCCTAGCTTCGAGTGTTACAATGCCTGAAAAAAGGAGCAATATGAGTGTCTATGAGGTGATTATCAAGCGGCGCTCAACCAGGCGCTTTAAGGAGATACCCATCCCCCGCAAAATCTTGGAGAGCTGCGTTGACGCAGCCAGATTAACACCTTCAGCAGCTAACCTCCAACCCTTAGAATATGTGATTGTGGATGATGATCAAATGCTACCTCAGGTATTCTCCACATTAAAGTGGGCAGCGTACATCAGCCCAGAAGGTACCCCACCTGAGGGCAAAAGACCAAAGGCGTATATCACCATAGTTAAAAACCGGGATATCGGAGTGCCATCATCGGTATATGACGTTGGAGGAGCAATGGAGAATATCATACTGGTAGCCCTGGAAAAGGGCATAGGTTCCTGTCCTATTGCCAGTGTCGATAGGGATAAATTGAGGGAAATACTGAATATGCCTGATAATTATGAAATTTTACTGGTTTTAGCCCTGGGCTATCCAGCTGAAAACCCGGTTACAGAGCTATTTGATGGTTCCGTGAAGTATTGGAAAGACAAAAGTGGTGTGCTTCATGTTCCAAAGAGAAAACTAGAATCAGTTTTGCATTGGAATACTTTCTAATAGCTTAATTACCATAGCAAGCTGCTTGTTGATGTCCGTGCCGCGACGGCACATATCAGAGGGAAATTAAATTCAGCCTCCTTGGCTGAGCTTCGAAGCTTTAGCAGTGTCTGATCCTTGCGAAAGTGCTCGACCAAGAAATCCCCTGCCTTCCTGGCTATGTTCTCAACCAGTTCTTTCATTTCAAAAGCATCCTATCAATAAAGCATTCTTTAAAGATGAGCAAAATGTTTCCTGATCTTCCTCGGAGTCGAATAGCTTGCCCAGCAATATCAGCTGCCCTTCGGAGTTGAGTTTAATCAACCCCTCAAGGCATTCTGGCTTGGATAGACTGGGAATCCATTCTCGGCAAGCTTTGGGACGGAAGGAGTATATAGCGCAGCAAGTTTTGCCTTCCTCATCCCAGGCAAGGAAAATGCAACCTTTTCCCATCCTCTTAAGCAAGTAACCCTCCTTTGTTGGAGCATGCTCAGCATACCTGCAGATACACTCTGATTTTGATATTCCCAGTCCTAAGGCAATGTTTTCTATGTCTTCAGGATAAAGTGGAGGCTGATAGAGGGTGCAGCAGATACCACAGCGAAAGCAGGGAACAGGAATTTCCTCTTTGATTGCCATCTCTTCCCCCTCCATCATCTTTACGACTGCTTTATTTGTTGACATAATAGACCAAAATGACTTGGGAGTGATTCTTTGCTACTATTTTAAAATTAGTTGAACAAAAAAGAAAAAGGAAGACCCATAAAAAAATCCAGCAAGTTTGTAATTATAAGAATAACTATTCTTCTTACGCTGATAGCGCTGGCAGTGGGGCTATCCAGAACCTTGAGAGTATTTCATTAAATCCAATATCTGGTAGACTTTGCAGACAGGAGGAAGAGAATGGCAATAGCAGAGATAAGCGTCGTCCCCTTAGGGACAGAGACTCCATCGCTCAGCAAATATGTGGCTAAGGCAGTTAAAGCCTTGCAGCAGGAGAAGGAGCTAAAGTATGAGATAACTTCGATGGGGACGATTATAGAAGGCGCTCTGGATAAGATTCTAATGGTAGCAAAGAAGATGCATGAAGAGGTTTTTGCTGAGGGAGTGGCCAGGGTGATAACCATAATTATAATTGATGACCGGCGAGATAAAGCTTTGAGCATGAAAGGTAAGGTGGACTCGCTGAGGAGAGAATTGAAGCGTTAAGTTAGCGGGTGGGAGATTGCTTCGCGGAGCCTGTCCTGAGCACTATGAAATTTTTCGGTCGTCTTACTCCTTCAGAATGACAAGGAGTGAAGGGCTCAGAATGACAGCAGGCGAAGGGCTCGCAATGACAAAAGAAAATAGGCTAAGTTAGTTTTAAGGTGACACCTTAATCGGCACGCCTACTTTGGGTATGATAACTTGTCTCTGAGCACCAACCTTATCGGCAAAAAGCTCAGGAGCTTCAGTGTGTATCGGAATGACAATCCTGGGGTTGATTGTCTCGATAATCTCCAGCAACTCAGGAGCCGAAGCATGTCCGGAGCTATGGAAGCCCCGCTCAGCTTCAGCTACTTTGCCTGTTTGGGCATCAGGGACTCCAGCAGACAAAAGTCCGAAATGGTCAATCCATTGTCTTAACCTTCTCATGTCAATACGCTGTTCTTCGTTGAAAGCTTCGCTGGAGGAGTAAATATAGAGTCCGCCTCTGCTTGGCCTGATATCAATCAGCTCATTGATATCCCAGAAGCTGAGACAGAGAATATAAGTTCCTTCGTCACGCCTGATATCCTCAGGTTGAGCTGTTTTACCTTTATCTCCGTAGCGCTTGAGCAACTCCTTCTCCCAATTAAGAACATTTTTAGCCTCTTCATATACGACCAAAGTGTTATCTGCAATAGGATCCGGCATTTCAGGCATTACAAGATGTAAGGACTGTAAGAGATAGGTGTCTTTGGGCAGAATGGCAAGTTTTCGTCCATGACTGGCGGCAATCTCCCTGAATGTCAACAGCCTCTCCAGATTTCTGGGGCCAAAGTCGGCAATCACTAACTTACCCTCAGCTTCCTCGATCTTTTGAAAGGCATTTTGAAGGACCTCCTCCTCGGTCACTGCGTTGCCTTCTTCGCCAATGTTAGTTCCTTCACACAAGAGCACAATAGGCTGAAGCTTTGCCACCTCATTAGCGAATTCCTTGGTCTTGTAACCCGTCTTGCCATGCAAACGTAAGTCTCCGGTATAAATCACCCATCCCTGGCTTGTCTCAAGGGCAAAAGCCGTTGCCCCATAAATGGAGTGGTCAACGGGGAAGCACCTCACTTCGAGATTGCCAACCTGGGTAACAACTTTTGGCTGTTTACAATTCAATTTTCTGGCTCCAATTGGTTTCCTCCAGAAAGCATGCGCTTCCGGGGATAATGGCATCAAGGTAGGGAAACAAAATTGCCTTTGAAGTGAGGCATATCTTCGCCAATCACAAGGAACAAGTAGGCGCTCTTGCTCCTCACGAGGCATGGCATAGCACACTTCCTTCTCAAAATCTCCCCGGCTTGAGTCCTGGATTGCTTTGGCAAGAAAAGCTGTGGTAGCGCTGCACACAATAGGGATGTCAGGGTCTAGAAAAGATATATGACCACTATGGTCTAGATGGGCATGGGAGAGGAGAACAGCGTCTAGGCGAACATCTCTTATCTCAGAGTGCAGCCTTGACCAGGTATCGTCACAGGATGGTTCGAGCTCGCTTCGATAGATACCCCTCAAAGGGGGAAGAAGTCCGATTTCAAATAGGTCTGCTAGACCTCTACTAGCACGAGGTTTGAGATACTCCTCAAAGTATTGAGACCAAAGAGCATAATTAATACCGAAATCAAAAGATATTGTTGTATTGTCCGCCTCGACGAAAATTTTGTTTCCGCCTATCACCCCCGCACCACCATAAACAGTAATGCTAATGGTCATGGCATGGTTGATTTTACCAGTTTCATTTATTCTTGGCATTATGAAAAACAGTACCGCAGGCAGGAAGAGGTCAAGAGATTCTTTGCCCAGGTTCTTCACTCCGTTCAGAATGACAGGGGGGCGAGGGGCTCTCAATGACATAGTGGGCTCAAAATGACAAGAACAAGGGCGCTTGACAATCCACAAAGCCTCGGTTTTTGCACTTTGTCAAGGCTAATGCTACAATGCCAAAGACATGGTGCTTAGCGATCATACAATCAAAGAGGAGATTGCTAAGGGCAGGATAGTTATTGAGCCTCTCGACCCTACCTGTATTCAACCAGCGAGTGTTGACCTTCATTTAGATAATAAGCTTCTTGTGTTTAAGACCTGGCGCTATCCTTTTTATATTGATGTCAAGCAGAATATAGATGACTTATCTGAGCCAGTGGAAATTGGCGAGGATAAGCCATTTCTGTTAAATGCTGGGGAATTCGTTTTAGCTAGCACACTGGAATCGATTAGCTTACCTGACGATATTGTGGCTCGGCTTGAGGGCAAGAGTTCCCTAGGCAGGATAGGGCTTTTAATCCATTCTACTGCTGGCTACGTTGATCCCGGCTGGCAGGGACATCTTACACTGGAGTTATCCAATGTAGCCAAGTTGCCAGTAACCCTTTATTATAAGATGCCGATTGGACAAATTTCTTTCCTTCGTTTGACTTCCTCGGTAGAAAAGGTTTATGGTTCACCTAGTTTAGGAAGTAAATATCAGGGGCAAAGTGGCCCCGAAGCCACTAGATATTATAAGGATTTTAGCAAGGAGCGCTAAATAGCTAATGTTATCCGCAGAATGCATAGAGTGCGCTCTGTCTTTAGCCAGATTAGCTATGGGGCATACCAGCCCCAATCCAGCAGTGGGAGCTGTGGTTGTCAAAGAAGGGGTCATTGTGGGTCGGGGATATACACAGCCCGCTGGCTTAGACCATGCCGAAGTGATAGCACTTCGCCAAGCCGGTGATAAGGCGAAAGGGGCCACTATGTATGTTACTTTGGAACCTTGCTGTCATTATGGACGCACCCCGCCTTGCACTCAAGCCATAATTAATGCTGGCATCTCCGAAGTCCAAATAGCATTGCTTGACCCAAACCCGCTGGTTTCAGGGCGTGGTGTTAGAGAGCTAAGAGAAGCTGGCATTAAAACTTACGTCGGCGTGTACCAAAAAGAAGCTTACGAAATAAATGAGGCTTATATTAAGTTTATTACTACAGGCTTGCCATTTGTTATCGCTAAGTTTGCTATGAGTCTTGATGGCAAGATCGCTACTAAAACCGGTCACTCTAAGTGGATAAGTAACGAGGCGGCAAGGAATTATGTACATACCTTGCGACGTATTGCCGACGCTATAATGGTGGGGGTTAATACTGTCATCATTGATAACCCCAGGCTTACTGCTAGAGGTTGTTGTGGCAAAGGTGGTGAGACAAAAAAGCAACCGCTGCGTCTAATTGTTGATAGCAATGGAAGAACACCATTGAATGCTCAGCTTTTTAAGCAACCAGGAAAGGCTTTGCTTGCCGCAATTAAACCTTTTGATAGCGAAAAGAAAAGAAGACTGGCCCAAATTGGAGTCGAGGTGCTGGAATTGCCGGGGGTGGGAGGACTAGTAGATTTGGAAGAATTATTCAAAGCGATGGGAAGACGAGGCATAGTCACAGTTTTAGCAGAAGGAGGAGGCAAACTCCTGGGCTCTCTTTTTGACCATGGTCTGGTGGATAAAGTGATAGCTTTCATTTCGCCGATTATCATTGGGGGTAGTGAGGCTAAGACTGCAGTAGGAGGGGATGGAGTTGATAGTGTGGTTCAAGCTTTATGCCTTGATCGGGTTAATATTAGGAACTTCGGCAATAATATACTAGTCAGCGGGTGTGTGAAAAGGGGGCCATGATAAAAATCGTAAATTTTTATAGAGCAGCAGTATGTTTACCGGGATAGTTGAGGAAATTGGCATAGTCAGGGAAGCGAATCCACACTGTTTACTCATTGAGGCCAAAGGGGTGCTTGAAGGGATGAGAATAAGCGATAGCATAGCTGTTAATGGAGTCTGCCTGACAGTCACCTCTTTAAACAGTAATGCCTTCAACGTTGATGTAATGCCAGAGACATTGCGTCGCACCAATCTTGGTGGACTTCATTACGGCGACAAGGTAAATTTGGAAAGAGCACTTGTAGTAGGTGGACAGCTTGGTGGTCATTTAGTATTGGGTCATGTTGATGACATAGGGGAAGTAATCTCAGTAATTCCCGAGGAAGAGGCACACATTATGAGAATTTCACCCCCGGCCAAACTAATGCCTTATATCGCTGATAAAGGCTTTATCGCTGTCGATGGCATTAGCCTCACCATTGCAGGCCTTGATGACTTTTCCTTTGCCATATCTCTAGTAGCCTATACCCTGGAACATACCACTTTAGGTAATAGGAGACCCGGCGATAAGGTTAATTTAGAGGCAGATATTATAGCTAAGTATGTAGAACGGCTGAGGGAACGAAGCAGTCGAGGTTTAACCACTGACTTTCTGGAGGAATATGGATTCGCGAGAAAAGGCTTATCCTGAGTGAAGCGAAGGAACTCAAATAATGTTAGCTACTATAGCAGAAGCGATTGAAAACATAAGAGCAGGCAAGTTTATCATTATCATTGATGATGAGACCCGCGAAAATGAAGGCGACCTGGCAATGGCTGCGGAGAAAGTTACTCCTGAGGCTATAAATTTTATGGCCAAGCATGCTCGAGGCTTAATTTGCCTTCCTACGATCAAACAGAGACTTGATGAATTGGGAATACCGTTAATGGTTCAGGATAATACCTCAAAAAACTGCACTGCCTTCACAGTCTCTATCGAAGCAAAGGACAAAGTAACTACTGGAATTTCCGCTTTTGATCGAGCACAAACCATAAAAACAGTGCTCGATCCTGGTAGTAAGCCAAGTGATTTAGTCCGCCCAGGGCATGTATTTCCCATTCGAGCCAGGGATGGAGGAGTACTAGTGCGAGCAGGACATACTGAAGCTATTGTTGACTTAGCTAGGTTAGCTGGACTTTACCCCGCTGGCGTCATATGCGAGGTTATGAATGAGGATGGCACAATGGCAAAGCTACCTGAGCTTGAGATTATGGCCTCTGAGTATGATTTGAAGATTATAACTATTGCCGATCTGATTACTTATCGCCTTCGTCACGAAAAGCTAGTACAAAAAGTAGCTGAGGCTAAGCTGCCTACCAAGTTTGGCGAATTTGCAGTCATGGCTTACAGGAGCACTGTTGATGCCAATGAGCATGTTGCCTTAGTCAAAGGTGACATATCAGGTGATGGCCCAGTACTAGTACGTGTCCATAGTGAATGTCTTACTGGAGACGTCTTCGGTAGTCTCAGATGTGACTGTGGCGATCAAATCAGACTGGCAATGAAAAGCATAGCTGAAGAAGGTAGAGGGGTTTTCCTTTATATGAGGCAAGAGGGGAGGGGAATCGGGTTCCATAATAAGCTCCGTGCTTATGCTCTTCAAGATCAAGGAATGGATACTGTAGAGGCTAACATCGCTTTAGGCTTTCCCGCTGATTTGAGAGATTATGGAGTGGGGGCTCAGATTTTGGCTGACTTAGGTTTACATAACATTCGATTACTTACCAACAACCCTAAAAAGGTAGTTGGACTGGAGAGCTATGGACTTAAGATAGTGGAGACTATGCCATTAATAGTTTCACCCAACCCTTATAATATTCACTATCTAGAAACCAAGCAAAAAAAACTAGGACACCTTTTAGGTGTAGAGGAGGTTAGCTAATGGCTAAGAACTACGAAGGAATGTTAGTAGGAGAAGGTCTTAAATTTGCTGTAGTTGTTTCCCGATTTAACGAGTTGATAACCAATAGGCTGCTTGAAGGAGCAAGAGATGCTTTGTTACGCCATGGCGTTGATGAGAGAGATATTGACGTTACCTGGACACCAGGCTGTTTTGAAATTCCACTGATAGCCAAGAGGCTAGCTCAAAGTGGTAAATATAACTCTGTGATATGCCTCGGTGCCGTGATTCGCGGTGGCACACCGCATTTCCAATATGTAGCTTCCGAGGTACACAGGGGAATCGGTAAAATAAGCCTGGACACCGGATTACCAATAATACAAGGCATTATTACTGCTGATACCCTGGAACAAGCTGTTCAGAGAGCTGGAGCTAAAGAGGGCAACAAGGGCTTTCTTGCCGCGGTAAGCGCTATTGAAATGGCAAATTTGCTCCGTGTCATTGCGAGTGAAACGAAGCAATCTATTCCGTGACCTTATAAACTATGTCACCCCGCCTTACCCTTTCAAGAACCTTTATGCCGATAAGGTCGCCAAGCTTGCCCTCTGTGATGTCAACGCGATCGATTTGCATGGATTCCACGGCAAGTTCCATATCTGTAGTGGCGCCCTTGATGTGGATTTTGTCACCTATCTTTAATGTACCGCTTAGTTCCACACCAGCTACTACCGGCTTGGCAAAAAAATCGGTCACCTTGCCAATTACTACTTCTGGCATTTTGGGATACCTCCTTCCTCTAAATAATGTATACTACTTATGATTATAAATCAATATATTAGCCAAGTATATCTTGACAGGTCATGTGGTTAACCCTATGATAGTAATATCAAACAAAGCTGATTGGAGGTAATAAATCATGGTGGAGAGAAAAGCAGAACAACCATATAGTTGGGAGGAGGTATTTTCTTTTGATCGCTTGAAGAGAGCTATAACAACCAGAGCCTTGAATAGAATTGAGATCATATGGCAGGGGAAAGAGCCTATAAGTCCTGAGCAAATTAGTGAGGTGCTCAGTGATGAATGGCAGAAAGCTAAGGAGGTAGTGCGGTCATCACCGGCAGCGAGGGAAGCTTTTCGAAAGTATTTGGAGCATACCGTCTCTAGTGAAATAGATAAGCTAATACAAAAAGATAAAGCTGAGCTGGAGTCTCTGGGCGTAGTTGAGAGGAGTTTATAAATTGGCTTTAAGGGGTAGAGGTGACCCGGTTGCTGAAGTTACCCCCAAGCTAGCTATGGAGCAGGTGAACAGACGGCTCGATATGCTGGATGAAAGACTGGATAACATGGACTCAGTAATTACATCTCTTGTGGAAAGGGTGATGGAAAAACCGCTGACTATGGAAGTCACCTGCCCCAAATGCGGTCAAACCATACAAATCAACATAACAAGCAACGTCAGGTTGAAAGGCTAGACTAAAACTGCTAGCAGTAACTCTCAGGTTACTTTTACCGCTGTCCCATAAGCTACCATTTCAGCAGCCCCGGACATTACCATTGAAGTTACGAACCTGGTGCCTACGATGGCATTGGCTCCCATCTTCTCGGCTTGTTCAATCATTCTCTGTAGCGCCTCTTCACGAGCTTGCGCCAGCATTACGGTATACTCCTTGACTTCGCCACCAACGATGTTTCGCAAGCTGGCCATGATATCACGCCCTACATGTCTGGCTCTGATGGTGCTGCCTCTAACCAGACCCAGAGTTTCTGTTATTCTTTTGCCCTCTATCTGATCTGTGGTAACCACAATCATTTTTCTACCTCCTTGAATTTCTCTCTTTCCTCCTTTGATGCTCGGTATCTCTCTTTGCCCAGCGATGCCAGGAGAATAATAAGCCCTATGGCTATAGCAGCGATGGCAATTTTAACCGGCAAAGGCAATGATGTTAAGGCATGTTAGAAGAATTGAACAGCTCCCCAAATCGCTAAAATGCCTAGGCCAATTCCCAGTAGAATACCACCTATCTTCCTCATTTCGCCTCCTTAACTTATGAACTGTTTAAACTCTGAACCGATTGGTAATGGGCAATCTTCTATCCCTGCCAAAATCCCTGGGGGTTATCTTTATACCTGGGGCGGCTTGGCGACGCTTGTATTCATTCCTGTCTACCGAGCGAGCCGTTTTCAGGACTATCTCGCGGTCAAAACCCATGGCTGCAATCTGGTCAATTGCCATATCATCTTCCACATATGCTTTCAAAATAAGGTCTAATAATTCATAAGGTGGCAGAGTATCCGTATCTTTCTGGTCAGGCCTTAGTTCTGCTGATGGTGCTTTGGTTAAAACATTGGATGGTATCACCTCACTCCCTGCTCGGCGGTTCTTGTATTTGGCTAATTCAAAAACCATTGTTTTAGGCACATCCTTGAGGGGGATAAATCCTCCAGCCATATCTCCGTAGAGGGTAGTATAGCCTGTAGCGGTTTCACTCTTATTGCTGCAAGCAAGCACTAGCCAGCCAAACTTATTGGACAAGGCAAAGAGGATGTTGCCTCTAATCCTTGCCTGAATGTTCTCCTCCGTCACATCGGGCTGGGTTTCTTTGAAAGGTCCCGCCAGCGTTTCCAGATACGAACTAAATGCTTTTTCGATGGGGATTACTTTGAGCTCTATCCCCAGATTCTTTCCCAATAGTTCAGCGTCTGATTTGCTATCTGGCGATGAGTAGCGAGAGGGCATGGAAATACCGACAACATTATCAGCTCCCAGGGCATCTACTGCTATGGCAGCTACCAGAGATGAGTCGACTCCACCAGACAGGCCAATAACTACCTTCTTGAAACCATTCTTGCGCACATAATCTCTGGTGCCAAGAACAAGTGCTTGATATATCTCGGCAATTTTGTCTAGGGGTTCAATTTGCCTTGGTGGCAAAGATGGTTTGGCAACCATCGGATATTCACTCGCCACCTCTATCTCAGTAGCTTGTCCCAGCTCTGTTTCAACTAAGGGGACTTCCTTCCTCCGCCGAGGCTCGTGCAGCTGCGAGCGAAATACTGATTCCAAATTCAAATCTGTGACTATGAGCTCCTCTTCAAACTCTTTCCCTCGAGCGATGACTTCTCCTTTCTCATTGATAACAAGGCTATTGCCATCGAATACCAATTCATCTTGTCCACCAACTAAATTGTTATAGGCAACAATGGCTACATTATCAGTTGCTCTATCAGCAAGCATCCTCTCTCTAAAGTCTCCATCACCAGCATGATATGGCGAGGCGCTTATATCGACCAAAAGTTTAGCCCCGGCATAAGCTTGAACTGTGGCTGGTCCGGTTTCATACCACATATCTTCACAGATAGTTATGCCTATGCTAACGCCATAAATGATGAAAATAGGGCACTCGGTTCCAGCTTGGAAATATCTATTTTCATCCAATACACCATAATTATGCAGATGATTTTTATGGTAGACGCCCGCCAATTTTTGGTTATAAATCATAGCCGCAGCGTTGTATATAGCGTTATCGCTATGATCAACAAAACCTACCACCACCGCTATCCCTGTGGAATGTCTTATTACTTCTTTCAGACTTTCCCGGTTTCGCTGGATAAACTGTGGCTTGAGCAGCAGATCTTCTGGAGGGTAGCCTGTTAAAGCTAATTCAGGGAAGGTCAACAAGTCGACTCCAAGTGCCTTTGCCTCATCAATAAATTGTATTATCTTATTTGCATTGCCACTCAAATCACCAACAGTAGGGTTGATCTGAGCCATTCCCAATCTCAGCGCGTGCACCTTACTTCCTTATCACTATTACCATAGCATACTATATTATTAGAATCATTAGACGTTGAGATTATATCACTTTATCGAGAGAGTGAAGTTTACCTTGACAGAAGAATATTTTGTGTGTATACTTGATTGAGTATAATATTCCTTACACTCAATTGATAGTTACAAAGAGGTGAAACAAATGCTACCACACGCTGATGACTTCCTGCTAAACTTGCAGGCTAACAATTATTCACCAGAAACAGTTTATAACTATGAGAGAGATCTGGAAGTTTTCGACCATTTTCTAAGTGAAAGCAATATTGAGTTTGACAAAGTAAACAAGCGCCTTATCACCTACTACAAAGCATATCTGACTTCACGAGATCGAAAGACAGCGGGGCTAAGCAATGGGGGTAATAAGCAGCTTGGCCCACGCTCCATAAATCGCATGCTGTCAACTCTCCGAGCTTACCTCGGCTACTTAATTGACATTGATTACCCCTGCCCTCTACCACCTGAGGCAGTTAAACTGACAAAAGCCGGCAAAAAACATCCCCAGGTAGCTGAGTTTAACGATTTAGTTAGGCTAATTGAAGCGCCAACCTCCTTTGAGTCAAATCTAAAGGTAGCTTTGAGAAACCGAGCTATGCTAGAGGTATTATTTGCCACCGGAATGCGTATCTCTGAGCTGTGCAACCTGAATCGCAGCCAGATTGATGGCAGCGGGCGCATTTTCATCACCGGCAAAGGCAGGAAACAGAGGTTTGTTTACTTAACCCCCCGGGCTAAGCAGCATCTCGATATATACCTGAGCACACGCCATGACAATTGCCCCGCCCTGTTTATTCCCTATGCCGGTAGAAATGTAGCTAACCCCAGAAAAAGAATCTCTACCAATTATCTCCAGGAGAGAATCAAAAGATATCGAGAGAAATTAAAGATTAACGTCCCTACTTCAGCACACTCCTTGAGGCATGGCTTTGCTACTTATTTAGCTGAGGAAGGTGCTAATCCAGCAGCTCTTCAGGTTCTTCTGGGGCACGAATCTTTGGATACTACCACCCGGTATGTCCATGCCTCAGATAAATATGCCGAAGAAACCCACCATAAATATCATCCCCTGGCCGAACCTGATTAGTGGGGTCACCCGCGTAGGTATTATGTCAAGTAACTTAAGCCCTCCCCCGAGGAGAAACAGGAGATTCTTGAAAAGGAAATCCTCGGGAGAAAAACTGGTCGTGAGAGGCGAAATTTGGGGGGTAAAATAACCTCATGGGTGTAAATGGACTAGTCGAGTGATTTTTGAGGGAATTTTACGCAAAACAAGCCGAGGTTTTGCCCGACTCCTTCGCCCTACTGGAATAAAGCCCATAATAGGTTCTCTTGGCTCTAAACTAGGGTAAAATAACTGGTGGGCTCGGTAGGATTCGAACCTACGACCAACCGGTTATGAGCCGGCCGCTCTGCCGCTGAGCTACGAGCCCATTTTTGGAGCGGGAGACGGGACTCGGACCCGCGACACCCTGCTTGGAAGGCAGGAACTCTACCACTGAGTTACTCCCGCATCGGAGTAAGCGGATGCAGCCACACCCCTCAAAGCCCTAAAAGAAGCTATATAAAGACGAAGACCGCCTGCCTCCTTTCCTAGAAAAGACTAACAGATGTGAGTAGAGGAATCAAGTCAGACTGGAAATTAGCTGATTAAGATTCAGGGAGTTGCTGAACCCCTGGAACCCTTGCTTCCCCCTCGGTTGAGGGTTCGAACGACTACAAACATTGCATTTTATAAAATATGTGTAAGTCATCTGTCTCAGTGTTGGGCAACCAGGACCCCGATTACAGTGGCACTCTACATGGGACGAGGAGGTGTCTGGCCGGAAGCAAGGCCAGTGCCGTTTCCCGCTGGTTGCCTGCAAGACTTTAAGGAGGCATCACCTCCTCTTCTCCTCCTTTTCTAACTCCTTCTTTAATGCTTCCGCCACAGCTTTATCCACCAATTTCAGTCCAGAACCTGTTAAGGGTAACGGAACTTTACTCTTGGGTTTGATGAAACCCTACCCCGTCATTTTTAAAAAGTTCATCATTTCGCTCTTCGTCTAAGTGTCTTAAATATCGAAGCAGGTCCCAACATTATTGAAGAAGAATTTGTCGCCGAACTCGTGAGCCATTAGCATAATTGCTGGTAGTCCAGTACAATGACACAATCCCAATCTTTGAACATTCAATTCTTTTAGTGCTGTAATAGTTAACCGTATCCGCTCTTGTGAAGCATGAGTAAGATGACAGCCGCCTAATACCATGTATATTGGCTTTACACCAGTGAGCTGCTGAGCATAGTATAGGGTATTAATAGGGCCGCGGTGGGCACAACCGAGAATGACAATTAATCCCGGCTCGGCATTTATGATGAGCGCCTGGTCGTCTAAGAGCTTATCAGGCTGCCAGCTAGAATCTTGCTTCATAAAGAATACAGGCTCTATCTCCTCAAAGTCAGTTACCATGGGTACTTCACCAGTAGTCATTATGCTATCAGTTATTTTTACTGGTTTTGTGGTTAGATTAAAGTTAGCTCCGAGCCTTTCTAATTCCTGACGCTGGAAAGGTATGCCATTATATGTATCCTTTCGACCTTGCCTGCGACTGTATTTAGCTGCCCATACATCGGGATGAGCTATTATCTCCACTTCTTTCCCAATCTTGCCCAGGATTTGGCGTAGACCACCAGTGTGGTCATAGTGACCATGGCTCAAGACAATCCTATCGATTCTAGTGAGGTCAATTCCAAGAACATCAGCATTATAGCTGGCTGAGATACTTGTTCCAGTATCGAACAGGATGTTTACATCATCTGTTTCTACCAGAATACTCAATCCCTGCTCAGCCAAGAGATAACCTCTATCGGCTGTATTTTCGCTCAGGGTTGTGATGTGAAGTTTCACTACTTGCCTACTTTTATCCCTGGTAGCAGCGTTTCGTCTGGCTAAAGCTATTCCATTTCTTCTGGCATACGCTTCAGAAGGTCTTCTAACTTAACACCTACTTTTGCTAATTGACTCTTGCGTACGAAATAAACACCTAATCCGATTGCTATCCAGACTGCAGTCCACACCATAGCCATTGGTTCTTGTAATGCCATAAAAATAATGGAAACCACTATGGCAATTATAGGAAGCACATAGTTCATGGCACCCTTGAGTTTAAATGGTGCTTTTTCATAAAGTTCTGGCTTATTCCGCGGTAAAAAGATGGTAGCAACCATTACTGTTATATAGCTAAAGAGGAAGTTGAGGTTACAGGTATAACAGGCAAATATCAAACCTTTCCCGGAAGCTATAAATATTAGAGCAACAAGCACACTTGCGCCTAAGGCCCAGATTGGCGTCCCGAAACGCGGATTCACTGAGCTAAGCTTCTGGGGAATTACCTTGTCCCGCCCCAAGGTCAAAAGCATACGTGAACACCCCAGTTGAAAAGCATTTTGCGAAGTACTAACAGCCATGATAACTATCAGCAGGAAAACAGTTGCGGCAGCCGCCGGAAAAACAACTTTACCGGCATCAAAAATAGGTGTTGATGAGGCAGCCTGCTCAGACCAAATTAGGTTACCAGAAGCAGCAACAGACATAATACAGACATAATAATATATATAAAAGCACAAAGCAATATTCATATTACCATTCCCCTGGGAACATTTTTCCCGGGATTTTTTACCTCTTCACCAATTTCGGCAGCCATTGTGAATCCTACATAGGCGAAAAAGAGAAGAGCGGCAGCCTTTACTGTCCCGCTAAAGCCAAAAGGTTGCATTGGCCGTCATAAATTCTGGGTTCAGGGTTGTCAGTCCTTTAAAGCTAAAGGCAAGCAGACCAGCTACAAGTATGCCAAACATTATCATCTGAGCTATCGATGATATTTTAATGCCCAGTACATTCAAGATGTAGAAAATCCCAATAAACCCAACCATAAGTACCACTGCAGGAATTATCGGGGCCACCGTGTGGATATGGTCCGAAAAGGCTATGGCCGTAACAGCTATTGGCGTAATGTATGCCAACCATCTAATCCAGCCTGACAAGAACCTCCAGAAAGGTGAATATATTCTAGAAGGATAATAGTATGTACCTCCTTCTAGAGGCATAGCAGAGGCCACACCCGCGTAGGAAATGGCCACGATTATCAGCGGTATGCCAATAATAATATATGCCAGCCAAACAGCGGGACCACAAAGCGCTGAAGCTGCACCAGCCAGAACCATTGGGCCTGCACCTATAACCGACCCTGCCGCAAATGCTATAACTCCAAATAGCCCTACTTCTCTCTTAAGTCCACCTTTCCCCTTTTCCATCGTTTTCTTCCCTTCTTTCTATTTTTTATAGTGGTTTAAATTTTTCTATCCTTATAAAATTCATAAAAATTTCTCAAGGTAAATTAATAATATTCCCGGCATGCATTTCTCGGGACTCGCTCTCAAAAGCCAACGCTATCTTAGCTGTAGGTATCACACCGATGCAATGCATGGGGGCAACCCATCTTGGTTTGAATTTTTTAAGTTCTTCAATGGTAAGGTCTATTCTTTCTTGACCAGCTTGTAAAAGGTGGAATCCGCCTATTATGCCTTCTAGTTTATCTACACCGGAGATTTTGATGGAATGCTTAATGATATTAACTGGCCCCGCATGGCCACAACCAGTTATAATCACGATACCTCTATCCCTTAAGTTAATCACTATGGAATAGTCATCTTTCAAGTTATCAGGAACAAGATTACCTTCGGTATCAATTGTAAAGCAGGAAACACCACCAACTTCTTCAAAATCAGTAGTCCTTTCAACTTCTCCAGTCACCATAAGGCCAGGAATCGGTTCGATAGGCGATTTTGTAAGGATAAAATAACCCCCAAGTTGCTCTATGTCTCTCTTCTGTTTTCACCAACCATGGCATAGTTCATGAATTCAGGTTTTAAAGTAAAATTTGGTCTAAATATGTCAGGGTGTCCAAAGATCGGGACTTCATGCCCAATTTCAGGGATAACGCCGGCTAAACCCGCAGTATGGTCAAAATGACAATGTGATAAAACTATCATGTCTACTTCAGAAAGCTTAAGATTGAGTTTTTTTGCGTTATAAATAACTGGTTCGCTACAGGCCCAACATCGAAGAGAATATTTCTGTGAATATCCCCTGATGTTACTTCAAGCCAAAAGGATATACCGTTGCAACCTTTAAGGTAGGAATCATATCTCGGGGAATCCTCTACTAAAGAAACGATCTTTAACTTATCTACAGTACCTATTCTTTGCTCCATCATATTTATGCAACGCCTCCTCTCTGTTCCACCAGAGATTTCCGCAAAGCATCCCTTTTAGCAGTATAGCCCGCTCTGGTCGAAAGCGGGCTATACTTTAAAGGAGAGTTAATATGGACTTGCATTCAACCGATTTCCGTATTTCTAGTTACGCTGTCACTATAAGGTGGCACAGGGAAAACATAAATTTGATAAAATACGAAATAAGGCATTTTCAAAGCTTATCAAAATGCAAAAAGTGGAAAGGTGATTTTTTAAAGATGCCAGGGAGAATAACCCCCTCTCAAAGGAAGAGAATGCTTTGGCTTCATAGAGATGGCGCTACATACGCTGAAATAATGAAGAGTTTTGGCATTTGGGATCAGAGGACAATGAAGCGTCATTTAGAGCTTGCTGAGGAAGAGGAAAGGACAGAGCGAGTGAGGAGAAGGACATTAGAAGATGCAACGGCCGAACATATGGCTGAGATAAGAGAGCTAATTATAAAGTGGAAGGATAGTATTAAACTGCATGCATTCAAAATTGGTCAGGATACTTTAACAGACTGTAGGGATGTGGAGAAGGATCCGCTTTTTAAATATCTTGGGGAGCATTTGCCTTTCAAATCGTTGTGTGCGGATTATGAGGCTTGGAAAGAAAAACATGCACAACATATAGACTTGGGTGAGAATTTGCTAGAGGATCTGGTGAAGGAGGGCGAGACGAAAATGCAGCTTAGGGTTAGGGGTTGCGCCTACCCTGGATCAAGGCTGACGCCAGAATTTGAGAAACCTATGGTCAAGCGTTTAGGCTTGATGCTTGCAGGAGAGAAGCCTGGGGGCTTTCACTTTAGCTGGCAAGAGGAGACAACCCAGACAGGGCGAGCAGTTATGATCCTCTGCGTTGATGGCGAGAATGTAATAGTGTTTAAAACAAATGGAGATAAGCAAAAAGAATATGAGAGGAGATATCAAGAGGTATTCGATGATTGTATGCAAGGTGATACGATGGGTCGTATGAAAAAGCTTTTTAATGACCTCTGCACATTGAAGGACAAAATACAAAGGCAGTTGGAAGAAATTCTAGTACGCCGGGATTATATCCGCTATAGTGGCAAGCTCTGTCCAAAGTAAGCAAGGCTGCTAAGGTGATAAACTATTCTTGGAGATGCTTTACGTGAGGACGATTCGGAGCCATTTCCACTAGCCAGGGATTTAGATATATGCCTGGCGGCGCCTCTAATTTGATCGGCCATTATTCATTTGCGGACCTGCCCCGGAAAAGACCATGTGCGCTAGCCGCTGCGCCACACACCTCAAAGCCCTAAAAGAAGCTATATGAAGACGAAGACCGCCTGCCTCCTTTCCTAGAAAAGACTAACAGATGTGAGTAGAGGAATCAAGTCAGGCTGGAAATTAGCTGATTAAGATTCAGGGAAAAGAAATAGCTATCTTTCCCAGATAGCTGCCATCCCCTGGCCACCACCAATGCACATAGTTTCCAGCCCGCGGTGTAAATTCCTATGTACCATATCATATATTATGGTGACCGCTATTCTGGCTCCAGTACAACCAATAGGATGCCCTATAGATATGCCGCTACCATGAGGGTTAATCTGATCAAAGCTCCAGCCAAGCTCTTTCATGCAACCTAAAGTCTGAGCGGCAAAAGCCTCATTAAGCTCAATGACATCGAGAACCTTGTTGGTAAATCCTGTCTTCTTGAACACTTTCCTTACCGCAGGAACAGGGCCAGCTTTGATTACAAGGGAGCGTCTCTCGTTTCAGGGATTCACCGACGCCAAGAAAGGGATCTTTCATTCACCACAGCTCGAGTTACAGGGAAAATCATTTAAAGGAGTAGTATTAATCTACACCTCGGGGAAGGGTTCGTCCATTGGCCCAAGCGCGCTTGACCTCGCCTGTCGCTATGGGAACTGCCCGGCAGCAATGGTCAATTTGGAGATAGACCCGTTTACAGTTCAGGGCTGTGTTATGCAAAAAATACCCCTAGTGCAGATAGAAGATGCTTGCATCTTCTATCAGGCAAAGAACGGGGATACCGTAACGGTGGATGCTGATAAGGGAGAAGTAATAGTTAGCTAGCAGCAGAGCCAGGATCGAATATGTGGGCAGTCGTCACTAGCATCCAACTGCTAACAGGACTACACTTCTGTGCTATTAGTAAAGCTAGTTCAGGCGAGTTTCTTAAGCTAAAGCGACGGAATCCTATAGTAAGCAACAGCTATGCACAATCAGCCCCAATGAGTTTCGTAACGCCACGAGAACAGGCAATTTGATTTTACTGATAGCGCTCAAGAAACCATGTGGTATGAGATATCCCAATGTTTCATGTGATTTGGCACACTGTCCCTACACTGCTGCCGTTAGCCAACCATCGCTATGCCCACTATAGATAGCAGAACAATTGCATCGCCCCCCAGCATTACCACCACAACTACCCCACAGCCTCCTCTAATAGTCCTACTTGCACGAGCATAAAAACACGCCGTCAATCCTGAAGCAAGGCATGCTATTTTGCTAAAAACTGCAGCGATCCAGCCAATCCCTGGCTAAGGGTAAGATAGAACCAGTCGCACAGATATCCTTGCGGTAGCAAATCTGCTTGGGATATATTGAATGCAGCAGCTTTAGCACCGCAGCCTCCACCCCTAGATGCGCCACTACATACCTTTAGCAGCGTGCTCTTCCGCGGCAGTTGCCCCATCCCCAACGTACGGTGCCGCAGCAAGCACATCGAAATACTGGAGAGTGGCATCGGGTATAACAGCTACCCTGGCTCCACCGGGATAATCGGCCTCAAGCACTGCCCTGACCTCGTCCCACGTCGTCGCCCAGGTAATAGATTCAGGAGGAGCAAACCAGTCTGCACTCACCTTATTCTTGTACGGCATAAGCAAGATGAATCTCCTGACCTTGAGTGACAAAGATGGAGCTTTTCCAAGTCGGCCACTGATATGGTTACCGAAGCTTCTACGTAGATAGTGGCATACCTCCCCATAGGGATTGTTTGTTATCATGACTACCGTGCCACCGGAATCAGGCAACAATGATTGTGCTACCGCTACCCCAATTAGGGTTTCGTTTGCCTTGGCATTGCAGTTGGCCACCACCACATCGGGGTTATCGGGCAATGGGCTAAAATAGTGCTCTTTGGCCAGCTTAACACCTTCATAGTACTCGGCAATGGGGTCACCAACAAAGAGAGCCGTGGTATCCCGATAAAGATTGACTATAGCATCTATCTTGATATCCAGCCCAGACATCCTGCACGTCTCCTCTATATCGAAGAGCTGGGCATTGTTCTCATGCCTTCCCATGCCTGTATTGCACTCCTTGCCTGTCCCTCTAGCTCGGTTCCGTACTGTGGCGTGGTTATGCACTATCGTCTCCACAGAGGCAATGCCAGGGAGAATAATCTTGCCGCCACCACCAAACCCCACATTTACATGAGGTACTATTGCCCCGATGCCGATTGTGAAATCAGCTTTCACAAACTCCGTATTTAATGAAACAGGAGTACCCCGGCTTGTCCTGCCTATGTAAGTACAGTTTTCATATATATTATGATTGTAAACGTTGAAGCGGGCTATCACATCCTCCCCCAATTTCTTGGCAAAGTCGCAGGCTGTGAGCGCTCCGTGACTACCCAGAGCGCAAATAAACTGAATGTTGTTCTCCTCAACGCCAGCCATTGCCAGCTCCTCCAACACAAAGGGCACGATTTCCGCTGCTTTGGTGGGACGACTCAAGTCATCAAAGAGAATAACCACATTCTTCTTGCCCCGCGCCAGTTCACGGATAGGCCTGGCCTCTATAGGATTGGCAAAAGCCCGGCGAAAGCCTTCATAGCTGAGTTTAGCAGCATCGTGCCCCTGCATGTGACAAACGGTCACCTGCCACCCTCGGGGGAAGGTGAACTCGGCGTCGCTATCGTTCCACCAGGCGAGCTGCGGCACCTTAACAGTTTTGGCTGAATCACTCATGACTACCTCTCCTTCAGATTCTTCGCTAGAGACCCACGGACAGACTCAGAGAAAAGTGGCAACGGTCATTGTCCATGATAGCATACTGCAAAGCTCAGTGCGAACTTCCCCAAGAACTCTGTTCTTATTTGTGTGGAGCCTCGAAAGGGTAATAAACAACACTGGTAGCGAGGCCTGGGCTCGGTGGAATCAGTCGTCTCCGCTGCAACGGCACGGCGATGCCACACCAATACTAACCAACAATAACTTCTCCTTTGTCAGCATCCACCGTTACCATATCTCCGTTCTTCACCTGATCAAATATGCTAGGATCCTCGACTTGCACCATCGGAATATCTTCGTTAGAACTGCCCATAACTGTAACAGGATCTATCTCCAAATTGACAATCGCTGCTGGACTATTTCCAGCACGAACGCAGTAATCAATCCCTCGCGATCCACCAGTGCTAGCCTTCCCCGACCTGTAAATTACTACTGCCCCCTTAAACGATTTCCCTTGTAGCTCAACAGGAGCCCTCGGTGAATCAAATATTCCTCGTTTGGGGTCAGCAAATGCCATAAACATGAGGCGTTCTTTAGTAACTAAAGCTGGCCCTGTAGCCTTTCCGGGAACAATTTTTCTAGCCTTGAATTTCATAACCTTAGCCATATTACACACCTCCCTTAATGGCTATTTCGATGCAGCGCTCTGTGTTTCCAAAGAACATGTTACTGAAAAACGACCTTCTCATATTGAAAGCCTGCCTAGCTGAGTCAGTTGCTACACGGTTCATATTCGGCCTTTTAGCAGGAGCGTTCACATAATAGAGGAGAGGACATCCATCAGCAAATAGCTCTGCACCGCTGTCTTCGATTATCTGGGCATATCCCAGCTCTTCCGCTGTATTTCTAATGGAAGAGGATGTCGTTATCCAAAATCTCGTGCCTTTGGCCACATGCTTACCTTTGAGCATTCGAGTTATCTCTTGTATCTCGTGCAATGTTTTATGTGGGCAGCCAATACACACCAGATCCACCTTACCTTCAGCTTCATAATTAAGCAACTGGTAAATTTCCCTCTTGGCAGCTTCATCGAAGACATATCTATTCCCGGGCCGGCTTCCTTTAAAAGCGCCTTCAAGAGTTGCGGCCTCGGGGGTCACACCCACGATGTGGAACATCGCCGAGCCACCGGGGACAGTGATGCCAGCACCCAACTGCATCCCCTCCTCTACTGCTGGCCTTCTCAAATTCTTGAACACCGGAATGCCCAGCCCCACCCTGTCTCCTGTGAAGTGCCCTAATGCCCCCCAGTCACTCAAGTCCTCAATATCGCACTGAACATCAATTAAGTCGGTGCCTTTCCTGTTCTCATCAAGATGCAGGCCAAAGTTTGGAGTGATGCCTAACAAGGCTGCATACAGGGCTGCATCATAAGAATCACGATTTGACCGAGCTCCTAAGAAACTATTGATATAAATATGAGCGCTGGACTCGGCCCAGGCGCAGTGTTCACCCATTAAAGGAATATTGTCCGTAAGGTAAGGAATACAACTGTAAGTTATCATGAATCCACACTTTCTACCAACCTCCACCGCCTGCATCACAGATTTATAAATAGCTTCATCAGCACCCATCTGCCGCCATTTCTTACGGTCCATTATCCCAGGGTTAACCGTGGTCTTCACCTTCACCCGAATATTTTCCATCTCCCTAGTAAACTTATCAATATCCTCTCTCGCTAATTCTCTGCCACGTGGGGGAAAGAACAAAGCCACAACAGCCATCGCCGAAAACGCAGTATGGGAACTCGTGATGGGTATGAATTCCTCTGCCCCCATGGCAGTGCCATACTTAACCAGGCTCCTCATCGCCTCCCGCAGTATCCTTCCCTCACTCCCGTCCAGTATCCTCTGCTGCTCTTCAGTTAGTCGCATCTCTATCTCCTTTCGGTATTAACTGTGCATATCGTGCCCCACACAATATCGCTTATTCTGTTAAAAACATATACCGTGCAAGCTACACGCGGGTTCTGAATTCAAGGCTTACTGCCCCCGTGGGATGAAAACACGGTCCGTGCTTCATCCCCAACGGACGACACGCATAGTACCCCGCCCTGTAGGTCTTCTTGTTTAGAGTATCTATCAACGTGCCCCTGACTACAAAATTCTCCTCCAAAAAATCATCGTGGCAAAGAACCTCCCCCGGCGCTACTTCAGGATGCCTGATACAGGCATCCATGTCCGGGCTGCTCATCACTAACCGAGTGTAAGACCCAGTCACTGGATCCCTGCTTAATATCTTCTCATACAGCCCAGCTACCCCCTCTATCGGGCGCCATGGAATAAGCTCCGTGTTAAAAAACTCCATCTCCGGTTTAGCCATCTTTTCCCTCCCTTATTTTTATATTGTTAACTTTGTAGCTTTTATGCTGCTTCCCTTATTTCTTAAACCAGCTGATAGGCTCTGCAGTATAAGCATGCCTGATAGCCCTTCCAGCATGCTCATCAACCAGCTCCATCTCAAAGTAGGGGCTGTAACATAGTTCACCACTGATGGTGGGTAATGTCCCTGAGAATATAACTAACCCATCTAGATCTCCTATAATATGCGTTTTTACCTCCTCGATAAGTTTCTCAGGCCTAATCAGCTTCTCCAACTTGTCTTCTTGATACAACCGACGCTGGCCATCCTTTTTTACCCAGGCTCTCATGATTATGTCATCCCAATGTTCCGTTACATCTTCATAGCGCCATATAGCCGGCGACATAGCATTGCAGTAAATCTGCTTTGACATGCGGATGTTATATTTCTCAAGCTCTCGATCTCCATGGTCACTGCCTACAGCAACATATATGTTGCTGTTAGCAAAGAGAAGTACATACTCCACCTCACCAGATGTCTTACTATCAGGAAGAACACCAAATCGGCCGCTAGTGGTAATCCTGTCTGCCGTTTTAGGGCGAAAAACGGGGAATTTGAATCTCTCCGGTATGGCAATCCCAGCTTTCCTTATCTCCTCTACATGCTTCAGTAAAGTGTCTTTATCGCGAGCAGAGCGTCCTGCGTTAATTATCTTCTGAACCTCAAAGGTCAACTTTTTACTGCCATCGCCCTCAAGAATTAGCTCAAACATTCTAACAATCCCCTTTTGTCCTGTTCACCTATTGATTTATACTTAGATAACCTTGTTTCTTAAAATGGAGTATCACCTCTCAGGCATACCCTGAGCCTGCAATAGCTACACCCCTGAGATCAATAACAACGCTATATCTAGATATAGCTTACTATGGGCACTGCCAGACTAGGACACCAGATTTGCAATATGCCGCCTGTCTATGTGAGCAACCCTATCCTTTCTTCTACCTGAAATTCCTTACAGAACTTCGCCGTGATGCTACACAAAGGCAACCAAAATCATTCGCTATAATAACTTGAACTATATTACCTGTCAACTCCTTGTGCTGGCTGATGTTAATGTTCTACGATTTTGTCACCCTGTAACTGTTCAGGGAAAATGTCACCCATGAAGGAGATGGTGACATTGAACAGGAGAGAACAGAAGAGGTTGGTGGTATTAAATCAAGTGGAGAAGGGTAAGATGATAGGCAGGGAAGCAGCCGAGGTATTAGATCTGTCCTTACGCCATGTGAGAAGAATTTTAGCGGTGTACAGAAAGGAGGGCGCCGCGGCATTAGCACATGGCAACCGGGGAAGAAAGCCTCATAATGTCCTGAACGAGAATCTGAGGAAGCAGATATTGGACCTGGGACAGACAACCTACGCTGGCTGCAACAATCAGCACTTTACTGAGCTTCTAGCTGAGCGAGAAGGCATCACTGCTTCCTGCTCCTCCGTACGCCGCATTCTCCTCGAGGCTGGGGTAAGGAGTCCCAGAAAGAGACGCCCGCCGAAGCACCGCAGTCGCAG
>CAYTBB010000008.1:32748-35235 GCA_964435965.1 uncultured Dehalococcoidales bacterium | reverse complement strand
CATAGAAGGTTACACTGCCATTGTAGGCATCGACGACCGCTTTAACGCTGTTGCGAATATAGTTTATCCCACTCCCATGCGGCTCAGAATAGGGATAGCGGTCGGTGGTGGTATAGGCATCCTGTATCCAGAATAACCTTCCCTCCATCATGACCATGTAGGGGTCACTGTCCAACTCCAAAAATGGTGCCAGGTGATTCACCCTCTCTCTGATGTTGCGGTGGTAGAGTGCCCTGCTCTCAGGGGTCAACTCGCCGCTGATAAGGATATTAAAGTCGGCAAATTGCCAGGCATACACAACTCGGCGGATGAAGCTGCTGATGCTAACCCCACCTGTCCCCTCATAGTGACCGTAGACATTCTCATCACCCATAGGATAATCAAATTCCTGGGTTTTTGTTTTCACGATTACATAATTACCAGTCTTTTCCCCAAAGTATATCTGAGGTCGCTCTATATCGAACTTACCAACGGGTGGTATATCCTTTACCAGCAATACCGGCAGGCCTTCAGCACTTATCTCATTTACCGGACTCAGGGCAACACCGTAGCCATGGGTAAACTGTAGCCGGCGGTTGACCCAGGTTTGTGCCTCTCCGGCCAATTTCTCGGCAGATAATTCCCGGGCCGATAGCATTACCTGCCGGTACTCGCCATCGATAGTATAGCGGTCGACATCGACATCATTGAAGTCATAGTAGAGCCGAATGGCCTGGATTTGGTTGTAGGTGTCTTTTAGCGGGCGGTGGTCCCAGAGCCTAATGTTATTGATAGTAACTGCGTTTTGTGCTACATCCTGTGGGCTTGGTGACTTCTCCGCAGGAAACGACTCCTCCTCAACCCGGTCCAGGCCGAAGGCCTCTCTGGTCGATTGGATGTTGTACTCGATGTAGGGCCTCTCTCGAGCCAGTTCGTTAGGCAGCACCTGAAAGCGCTGTACCAAGGCGGGGAAGACCTGCCCCACGATAATGGCAGCCACTATCCACCCCCCGATGGCGTAGAAAGGCCAGCGAACTTTATGTCTCAATATGGAAACCAGCACAACTCCCACAACCACAAGCACTACTACCAGGAGTATCCACTGCGCTGGAAGTTTGGCATGCATATCAGCATAGCTTGCTCCGAAGACCACTCCTCGTCTGGAGAAGACTAACTCCCAGATGCCAAGCCAGTAACCCCAGGCGAAAAGGCCAAGTATGGCCATGGCCAGCCCACCAACATGGGCTAGCACCGGCCTGGCAAAGTCGAACTTAAGCCGCTGCGCCGTATAGCTCAGAAGATATACCCCGGCGCTAGCAAGAAGGGTAATTATCAGCGCGCCCAGGACCCAACTTCGCAGCATGTTAAGGAAAGGCAAGGAGAAGACGTAGAAGCCAATCTCTTTATGGAAGATTGGGTCAGCGATTCCAAATGGCTGCCTACTGAAGAACCGCAGCACCCCCAGCCAGTTGCCCTGGGCTACCAGGCCAAATATTATGCTGAGCAGTGCTGTTCCCAAGATAACACCCAACTTGAGGATCTGTTGTAGTCGCTGAACTATGGCCCAAGGCCAGAAATGTGCTTCAGCCTTGGGTGCCAGACGCGCAGCCAGGACCAGGTTCCCTAAGAACAATATGCAAAAGATGATGGCCGCGGAGAAGAAGACTAGCACCTTGGTCTTCAAGATAGTGGTATAGACACTGCTGTAACCCAGGCTGCTAAACCACAACCAGTCAGTATAGATTCCCTTCGATATGTTTAGGACAATGAACACAGCCAAGACAACGGCTATGATTATGATTGGCTTGGGGATATGTCGGTGCCGGGCAGGTCGTACAGGTTCCTCGCCTCTACCTTCAGGAAACCAACGCCGCCATTGTCTATCAAAGGAATTCAATCTAGTCTCCTCAACTTTCTAAGCCATAGCAGACAGGATTATACTGCTCTCTAGCTTCCATTTCGTCTGAGTTAGCAAACGAACTTGGACTTAGTGAGGGTGACAAGATAACACGCTGTATCCGTATCAGTCAAATCAGCTTGAAATTACACCACAAACCTCAAACTTGGTAGGATGTGATAGAAATGACTGTAGAGGCAATTCGTTAAAGAGTTTATTTACCACTACAATTTCTGAAAGTGTTCTCATGGCAGAGCATAATGTCGCCAAATCACAGCCGCGGAAGAGAACTTATGTAAACATCCCGGTAGAGGATAGGAAGGTGAGGTTTCACCTAAGTGAGTTGGAGCAAACAATACCCGACATTAAAGGGCAGATAGTGGCCAGAGACTTCAAATTAATCGAGCAAAACGACATGGTTGTAGCATATATTCCTCAAAGAGATAGCCGCCCGGAACTATCAGTCGGTGTAATCAATGAACTAGCCTATGCGCGGCAATGCACCATAAATACTTATGTTATTTGGCCATCAAATAAGAATCCAAGTCCTTTCTTACAAGCAGAATCTTCCGAAATGTCGAAGATTTTTGTGCTTTTATTAACCAGAAACA
>CAYTBB010000008.1:0-32648 GCA_964435965.1 uncultured Dehalococcoidales bacterium | reverse complement strand
CAAGCAGAATCTTCCGAAATGTCGAAGATTTTTGTGCTTTTATTAACCAGAAACAGTTATCGCTGCATCAACAGTAAGGTCATCTATGCCCCTACTCTCCCCTATCTCACTCCCGATTATGGCCAGCGAAGTGAAACAATCCTGTGGTTATCATTGAGATTGCTGGTCGCAAAGAAAGAGTTAGAAAGTTATTCCATTGCTAACCCTTTTGCGGAGTTTACACTGATGAAGCCGAAAGCTGTGAACGGAGTGAAGAGGAGTTTCTTCGGTCGCTGTCCCTTCGCTCGGCTCAGGGCTTCGGCTAACCCCTCAGAATGACAAGAAATCGAAGGACTCAGGGCTTTGGCTCACCCTCGTAGCTAACATGGTGAAGGCGGTTTTATAGTTATATTAATGGCGCAGATAAGCTATAATCCACTTTATCAAGATAGATATCCCGAAAGCGCATTGAGCGCATTTCCTGACAGGAGGTAAAAATGAAGGTAAGCACAGTGGCTCAGATGGGAAATTTGGACAAGTCTGCCACGGAGGAATTTGGCATCTCCCAAGACCTTTTGATGGAGAATGCCGGCCAGGCGGTATATTTTGTCATATTGAAGGAACTCGGGGTAAAGAACAAGAAATTCGCCGTTTTTTGTGGCACTGGTAATAACGGTGGAGATGGGCTGGTTGTCGCTCGGAAGATTCACTCCAATGGCGGAGAGGCAAAGGTCTTTCTTTTAGATGACGAAACTAAATTTAAAGGGATAGCAAAAAGGAACTTCGAGATAGTATCGAAGTTACCAATAGAAATTTCCAAGGTTAGTTCGATTGAATCTGTAAATTCTGCTGTTCTTCACTCCGATGCCACTGTGGATGCCATATTTGGCACAGGTCTTATCAGGGAAGTCAGCGGGATATACAGGCATGTAATTCAGATGATAAACGAGAGCAAAAAAGGGGTGTTTAGTGTTGACATCCCTTCAGGCATAAATGGTGATACGGGAGAGGTAATGGGCGTGGCGGTAAAAGCAAATTATACCATAACATTTGGGCTTCCCAAGATAGGGAATATGCTTTATCCTGGATATGAGCACTGTGGGAAATTGTATCTCTCGCATATATCCTTCCCGCCTTCGCTTCACAATTCAGATTCAATAAGAGTAGAAATCAACAATCCAATAGAGCTTCCTAAAAGAAGCAAAGATGTTCATAAAGGAGATTTTGGAGAGGTTCTTTTTATTGCTGGTGCTTCGAGTTATCTTGGGGCACCGTATTTCTCCGCTTTGTCTTTCCTCAAAGCTGGAGGAGGATATTCCAGTCTGGCTACGCCAAAATCCATTTCATCGTTCCTGGCAAACAAAGGAAGTGAAATCGTCTTCGTTCCCCAAAAAGAGACACTATCAGGAAGCATAGGGTTGGAAAATAAGGACAATTTATTAGAGCTTTCAAAAAGAGTGGATATGGTTGTCATGGGGCCGGGTCTTTCTTTAAACGGAGAAACACAGGAACTGGTAAGGCAATTGGCACAGGAAATTGAGAAGCCCCTGCTTATAGATGGCGACGGAATTACTGCTATTTCAAAAGATATAGAAATGATTAAGAACAGGAAGGCAGAAACGATTCTTACACCCCACATGGGTGAGATGTCGAGAATGACAAAAATGGAGATAAGCGAGGTAAACAAAAACAAGATAGGCGTTTTGCAGCGCACAGCAAAGGAACTCAATGCCACCGTTGTCTTAAAAGGGGCTCATTCGCTCATAGGCTATCCAGACGAGACTGTTTTCATCAATATGAGTGGAAATCCTGGTATGGCGACGGCTGGAAGTGGGGACGTCTTGACGGGAACGATCGCTGCTATGTTTGGTTTGGGATTATCCCTTAAGCATGCAGTGAGAATGGGCGTGTTTATGCACGGATTCTCTGGAGACCTGGCGGCAAGGGATAAAGGTGAAGATGGCATAACGGCACAGGACATACTGGACTATCTTCCTGCTACGATGAAGCGCTATAGGGAGAACTTCGAGGCAATATCGGAGAACCTTTACAATAGCATCTTCATGATATAGGAAAAAATGGATGAAATGTGGGCATACATTATCTGCGCTGCCATTTGGGTCGGGATAATCGTTGGATGGTTAATCCCTGTGATTCGAAAACGTATTGTTTATGAGATTTATGAGGCGTGTGGATTGGGCATCTATTTTTCTTTAATAGCAGCAGGTTGGACATGGAAGACCATAGATATCTTCCCACTTATATATCTAGGTTATGCTCTATATGTTCCTGCTGCTGTGATTGTTATCCTTTCGTTCGTTAATCTTAAACACAAAGGTAAGCCAACGTCTGGGTGGGAATACACCACCTTACTTGTCGACAAAGGTATATTCCAAATCGTGCGGCATCCCCTCTATTTAGGAAGCGCTATTTGGACAATTGGGATAATGTTAGTCATTCAATCAATCCCTTCCACAATATTGGGGTTAGTAGCTGTCTTCTGCTTTTGGATGGCATCTAAAGAGGAAGATGAGTTCAATATCAGGAAATTTGGGGATGGATACCACAAGTATATGGAGCGGGTTCCCAGATGGAACATTTTTAAATCATTAAAGTTGATTGCCAGAAGGGAAAACTGATTGGTGCAAAGGAGAATAGAATGAAGGCAATGGTGCTTAAGAAAATCTCTTCAGTTGAGGGGAAACCCTTGGAGCTAGTGGATCTGCCTGACCCTGTTCCCAGCCCGGGTCAAATTCTAGTCAAGGTTTCCACCTGCGGAGTCTGTCACACTGAACTGGATGAAATTGAAGGCAGGGTTTCTCCTTCAAGGTTTCCCATGATTTTGGGACATGAAATTGTGGGTAAGGTAGAAGGTCTAGGAGCGGGAGTAACTAAATTTAAGGGAGGAGACAGAGTAGGAATTGCCTGGATTAACTGGGCCTGTGGAGAGTGTTCCTTTTGTCTTAAAGGTGAAGAAAATTTGTGTGATAAAGCGAAATGGACAGGGAAAGATGTCAACGGAGGCTATGGTCAATATACTGTGGTTTCGGAGGACTTCGCCTACCCCATTCCAGAAAGATTTACAGATTTACAGGCAGCTCCACTTTTATGTGCTGGAGTGATCGGCTATAGAGCTTTAAAGCTCTCAGGAATGGAAGAGGGCAAAGTTCTCGGCCTTTATGGATTTGGAGCCTCGGCCCATATTGTCATCCAGGTTGCTAAATATAAATACCCCAATGGTAAGGTTTTCGTCTTTACTCGACCAACCCAGGAAGAACATCAGAATCTAGCCCGAAAATTGGGAGCTGCTTGGGTTGGAGCCACAGGAGATACTCCTCCAGAAAAGCTTAACTGTGCCATTGACTTTACTCCAGTGGGAGTACCGGTGCGTGAAGCTCTAAGGAACTTAGAAAAAGGAGGAAGAGTAGTTATAAACGCAATTCGCAAGATAACGCCCATTCCGGAGTTAGATTATGCCGAACATCTCTGGTATGAAAAGGAAGTGAAAAGTGTGGCCAATGTAACTAGAAAAGATGCCCAAGAATTTCTACCTCTGGCCGCTGAAATCCCCATTATGCCTGAAGTTCGAGAATTTAGATTAGAAGAGGCAAATGAAGCTTTAATTCTGCTCAAAGAGGGAAAAATCCGCGGCGCTGGTGTCCTGAGCATCCCAGAATAGAAGGTTAGTGAACTATGATAACTCAGATTTTGCTGGCAGTTGTGGTAATACTCCTGGCCATACTGATTTTCCTTGTTATCAAAGGGAGGGGTGTCAAGCCAAGAGATATTGAAAATGCCGTATCAAGCACCTGGACAAGGCTGGGCTTAGAGGAAAAGATAGGCATGCTAACTGCTCATGCCCAGGATATTCGAGATTACCACCGCTCAATCGAGCAAATGCTCCGCGTGCCTACGGAGCGAGCGGCGCTCGGCGAAATGAGTTTGGAGACAATCCTTTCAGATCAACTCCCCCCAGATATGTTTGGCATTAGAAAGACGATACTTGATGGAAAAATCCCAGATGCACACATCAGGTCCACAGTGGGGCTCATCTGCATAGATTCCAAGTTCCCTCTGGATAACTACAGAAAGATGCGAGAAGTTGAGGATCCTAAGGGAAAGGAAAAATTCAAAAACGATTTTTGCAAAGATGTCCAAACCCATCTTAGCAAGATAGCCGAGGATTATGTCTGTCCAGGAGCAGGCTCAGCAGAGTTTGCTTTCGCTTACATCCCCTCTGAGGCTGTTTATTATTTCTTAGTAAACGAGAAATTCGAGATGCTACGGGACTACACTAAAAGAGGAGTTCAAGTTGTGTCTCCACTAACGCTCTCCCATAAGATTGAGCTCATAAAAGCTGGCGTTCATGCTAAAAAGCTTTCTGAAGAGGCGGAGATGGTGAGGAAGGATCTCAATATAATTTCCCAGAGATTCTACGAAATTGACGAGTTGTGGCGGGTGTTTTATAGTACCCATCTAAGAAATGCCGGGGATAGGGCAGAGGAATTGGATATAGCCTATAAGAAGCTAAGGGAAGAATTTGACAGGATTTCAAAGATGTCAAAGGAGTAACAACTTCAGCCAAGGCTATTGACATTGCTGTATCAGGCTGTTTACAATACGTGACATGAAATTATTAGTTATAGGGCTAGGTCAATGTGGCGGTAGAATTGCCGATAGATTCGCTCGGCTAAATAAGAGGGCACATGCTCTGCGGAAAATCGATATACTGGCCGATGCCTTTGCTGTTAACACAGATGTTGCTGATTTAAGTGGGTTACGCACTATCAAATCTGATTACAAACATAGAATTCTTATCGGAGGTCAACGGACCAACGGCCATGGAGTAGGTAAGGTAAGTGAACTTGGCGCCGAGGTAGCGAGAGAAGATACTGATAAGATCATAGACGCTATAAGGAGGGCAGAACGGTTCTATGAGACAGATGCCTTCTTGTTGGTTGCTGCTGCCGCCGGTGGCACTGGTTCTGGATCGATAGCAGTGCTAACGCAGTATTTGAAAGAGCGCTATATAGGAAAGCCGGTCTACAATGTTATCTTCTTGCCGTTTAGGCAGGAAGAAACAACAGAATCAAGAGCCGTTTACAACACAGCTATGTGCCTCAAGTCTACCTACCTAGTGGCTGATGCGATAATTCTTATTGACAACCAAAGGTATGTTAAAAAAGATTCTCCGGCCGGAAACAACCTAGAGGCGATTAATGCCCGAGCAGTTGAGCCATTTTACAATTTGCTTTGCGCTGGTGAAGAGACGAACAAAAAATACGTTGGGGCAAGAACGCTTGACGCTGGAGACATAATACAGACTCTGGCAGGGTGGACAGTAATTGGCGAAGGTAAATCGCCAATCCCACGAAGACTGCCCCTATGTATACCAAAACGCGATTTCAGAGACAAGATGGGTGAAACCAGCAAAGCAGCTCACGCTATGGATCAAGCCATAGGTGAGTTATCGCTCACGTGCGATCCTAAAAATGCTGGGAGGGCTTTATACTTGGTCACTGCACCGCCTAAAGAAATGCACATGGAGTTAATTAAGCAACTTGGGGACAATTTAAGCACTGTAGCTCCAGATGCTTTAATACGGAGTGGTGATTACCCTAGACAGAAACGTTCGCTGTATGTCACCGTAGTCCTGTCTGAAATCAACAGTATCAGGAAAATCACGAGCTACTTTACCAAAGCAATTGACTTAATTTCTGTTATCAAAGCTAGACGTGGAGTAGAGTACTCAAACAGAAAATTCGCAGAGACCTTCGCTGATATCCCTGTATTACTATAATTAATTCTTTTGAACCAGCGTAGAAGAATCAGTATTTCTGCTCTTCGGTAAAAGCCAGCCACCAAGAAATATAATTAGAAAAGTAGCTTGACTCGTTTCTTGTCTACTTTCTAACTTTAGTAAAGATTGCCCATGTCCGCTCGATGGTCTCATTGCGGGCTTCCTGGGCTTTCCGTTCCGCCTCATCACGGGTTCTTAATGCCTGAGCTATGCTTCCCTCATGAACCTTTCTAGCCTGAGCTATGCTTTCCTCATAGGCCCTTCTAGCCTGCGCTATGCTCTCCTCACAAGCCTTTCTAACTCGCTCTACAGCCTCACTATAAGCCCCATCTGCCTGTCGTTCCTGTTCCTTATAGGCTTCTTCTAATTGGCGTTGAGCTTCTATGTAGGCTGCGTAAGCTGCCGCAGCCCGCTGTTGAGTTTCATCAAGGAAACTAACCTCTTGCTCCGCTTTCTTAGGGACCTTCTTGGTTTTCTCTTCAACTTCTTCCTTATCCGCAACAAAGACTTTCTCTGCGTCTGACATGGTATCCCTCCTTTACTCCCTGGATTCTTATTTTACTCTCTTATTTACATGCATACAAGAGGAAGATAAGTAAAGAAAAAGAATTACACCCCCGCCTTTGCCTCCATCTAGCCTTGCTCCACTTCGTCATTCTCGGCAATTTCTTCCTCAGCATGTTTGGCTTTATTAGCGGCATACATTTGAGCCAGGAAATCCAAGCGGTCTTGAATTTCCCTTTTAGATTCCTTTGGCCCTCTTTTTTCTTCTGCAGCAGCTTCAGCCTTGCTTAAGGCCTCTCCAAATATCTTTGGTGGTACTTCAACAGCCTCCTCAATCCCTTTGCTTATCTTTTCAGCTCCACCCATCGCTTTCTCGAATACTCGTATTGATGCCTTTGCCGCCTTTCTAGCTGATTTGGTTGTTTCCTCAGCCCTGTTGATCGCTTCTTCGAACGCCCTTACCGCTGTTATAACGTCCTCCTTAGCCTCCTTTAGCGCTCTCTCGGTAACTTCCCGGGCTACTTGTGATGATTCCCCGGCAGCTTCCATGGCTGCTTGCCCTATCTCCTCAGCTCTGGCTATGGCCTCTTGGGAAGTTTCTTTCGTCTCCTCGGCAGCTTCCTTAGCCGCTTGGCCCATCTCCTCAACCCTGCTTATAGCTTCCTGGGATGCTTTTCTTGATTCCTCGGCCGCTTCCTTAGCTGCCTGACCTATCTCCTCAGCTCTGCTTACCGCCTCTTGGGAAGTTTTCTTCACTTCCTCCGCAGCTTCCTTAGCCGCTTGGCTTATCTCCTCAACCCTACTTATAGCTTCCTGGGATGCTTTTCTTGATTCCTCGGCTGCCTCCATGGCCGCCTGGTCTATCTCCTCAGCTCTGGCTATGGCCTCTTGGGAAACCCTCATCGATGCTTCAGCAGACTCCCGGGCTGATTTAACCGATGCCTCAGCGCTGCTCACAGCTTTTTGAGAGGCTTTTATCACTGTTTTAGCCTCTGCCCTGGTTGTTTTGCTTATCTCATTGGCTCTACTTATTACTTCCCCAAATGCCCTTGCGGACTCTTCGGTGGACTCCTTAGCCGATCTGCTTACTTTATTGGCTCTGCTTATTGCCTCCTCGAATGCCCTTGCGGACTCTTCGGTGGACTTCGTGGCTGCTTGGCTTGTCTTTTCAGCTTTGCTTACTGCTTCCTGTGATGCTCTCTGCGCTTCCTTGGCAGCTTTGGTGGCCGCCTTGCCTCCCTCCTCAGCCTGGCTTATAGCTTCTCGGGAGACCCACATCGCTTCCTGAGCCGTTTCCATGGCCGCTCGGCCTATCTCCTCAACCCTGGTTATAGCCTCTTGGGAGACTTTCATCGCTCCCTGAGAGGTTTCCATGGCCGCTCGGCCTATCTCCTCAGCTCTGGCTATAGCCTCTTGGGAGGCCTTCACCGATGCTTCAGCAGACACCTTGGCTGATTTGACCAATGCCTCAGCTCTGCTCACTGCCTCCTTAAATTCCTTTGCTGATAACTCAGCAGCCTCCGTGACTGATTTGATCGATGCCTCAGCCTTGCTTATCGCCTCCTGTGATGCTTTTATCGAAGCTTCAGTAACCTTCGCGGATGCTTGGCTTATCCTTTCAGCGTTGCTTACTGCCTTCTGTGATGCTCTCTTTGCCTCCTCAGCCGCCTTCATGGCTGCCAGGCTTATCTCCTCAACCCTGCTTATAGCTTCTTGAGATGCTTTCCTTGTTTCCTCAGCAGCCTGCCTGGCCGCTTGACTTAGCTTCTCAGCTCTTGCTACTGCCTGCTCGAATGTCTCAACAGTACTTTTCATATTCCCTGAGGACTTTTGGAAAACCTCGCTTGGCTCCGCAAAGTCCAGGGGCTTCCTTTGCTCCTCATGCCTCTTATTCTAATTTTAATATGAGTTGCTAAATTTTTCAATGCACATCCCGCCAGGCAGGGTCACCAGATCTCCCTGACAACTTCCCGTAGGTTCTAGTACTAGAATGTCCATGTTATCGAACCAGGCAAAGGCAAGAAGCCACTTCGAGTTAAGGACTTCGAGAAATCTTCGCGGGGTTTGTGATTGTGAAGGTCAACGGGTCTCAAGGAGAAAGTTTGATAACCACTATAGCAAATGCTAAAGTTTGCTAGAGCAAAACGGATTAGACGAACTATGGGTTCGTATATATCGTTGTGAGAGGAAAAAGCACTCACTGGAGTTTTTGGCAACGAGTATGAAAGTTGCCGTGCCTGGACTGGCATGTTCTTCCCGGGGGTTTTCAAAAGAATGAGTTAGCAATGCCAATCCTATTTCTAATCCTGAAGATTTTTGGCTGGATCGCCCTAGTAGTATTGGGGTGGCTCATCATTGTTCATCCCATTACCAAATTAGTGCGACATCTAACACAGCTCCCTGATCCAACGTTTTTCATCCATTACTTCATAAATAACCCGATTCGACGAAAGATCCATCCTCCAGAGAAAGTCATTGACCATGTCGATATCCATGAGGGGATGAAGGTCTTAGAAATGGGACCTGGCATTGGATTTTACACTTTCGAAGCTGCCCGCCATGCTGGGCCATCGGGGCATGTTTACGCCGTAGATATCAAACCAGGGGTTATAGCTATACTCAATAGAAAGATTGAGCTGGCAGCAGTTAAAAACATAACCACAGAAGTTGCCTCCGCCTACGAAATTCCCTTACCAAGGGAAAACATAGACCGAGTTTTCATGATGCATGTTTTGCCAGAGATACCTGATAAGCAAAAGGCACTTGGTGAAATCCACAGGGCTTTGAAGAAAGAAGGGTTATTAACACTAGCTGAGGGGTTGATTGACCCTGACTATCGTTTGCGTAAGACAGAGATTGGTTGGTGTAGAGACGCTGGCTTTGAATTAGTAGAAAGCCATGGCAGCAGCTTTTTCTACGTGCTCACCTTCAAGGTTAGCCAAAAAGACTTAATGACTAAGAGCTACATTTCCTGGAAAGATAGGGGAGGTATCAGCCAAAGACCTAAACCTTTGAAGATTTCCCACGTTTATAGTGTTAGAATGGAGAAAGATGCTCAAAATTTGCAAAGGGCCGAGATTGCTATCAAGGAGGCGGACAAATGAATAAGCTGCTCAAATTTTCATTGCCCCCGCTGCTAATTTTGGGGCTAATGCTAACCAGCGCTTGTGCACCAGCAGGTGCCCCACCACCGATGCCACCAGAAATACCAGCACCAACGCCGGCACCAGCACCTTCTGAGGAGCTTCTTGAGGATAAAGGATATCCGAGCACGGCAGTCCCTGGCGAGCCAGCCGTAGAGCGTAAAATCATAAAAACAGGCTATATAACTTTGGAGGTGGAGGATGTAGCCGAGACCATGGGTAAGGTTGCTGAAGTAGCTGATGCGCTGGGTGGCTATGTGGTTTCCTCACATAAGTATGAAGAGGAAAGGGGAATCTCAGGCAGTGTTACTACCCGAGTCCCTGCTGACAGATTTGACGAAGCCTTCGACAGGCTCCATCAACTGGCGATAAATGTACCCTACGAGAGCACAGAGGCAAGGGACGTGACTGAAGAGTATGTTGACCTGCAAGCTCGGTTACACAACCTTGAGGCAACTGAGGCTCAGTATTTGGCATTGCTGGAGAAGGCAACAACAGTAGAGGAGATGCTAAAGGTACAGCAGGCGCTTTCCGATGTGCGAGGGGAAATTGAACGAATTGAAGGTCGAATAAACTACCTGGAGCGCACCTCAGATATGGCGCTTATTGAGGTAACCCTGAAGGAGACCAAGGGGTTGGCTGAACCCTGGAGTCCCTCTGATGCCCTCAAATCGGCGGTGCGTGGTCTGACTACCTTCGGAAGGGGGCTGGCTACTGGATTCATCTGGCTTGGCGTTTTCTGCTGGGTCTGGATTCCCATCCTGGTACTCTGGCTCAGGCGGAGACGCAGAAGTAAGGCTTGATTTCGGGACAAAAGCCACAGAGGGCAATCCCATCACACATCTGTCATTCTGAGGAAGCACTTCGGCTTCGCTCAGTATAAACTCCGCGACCGAAGAATTCCGCTTAGGGCAGATACGACAAGGAATCCCGAGACCCTTCGCTATCGCCCAGGGTGACACTAATCATCTTTTATTGTTTTGCCTGAATAGCTTTGCTATGATTGAGTGAGAGGTGACTTATATGAAAGCAGGCTTAGTTTATGACCCAATCTATCTGGAGCATGATACCGGGAGTCATCCCGAGAATTCCCAGAGGCTAGTAGCTATAATGTCGCATTTAGAGAAGACGGGAACTAAAGAAAAACTTACTTGTCTGCCTCCGCGCCCAGCATCAATAGAGGAGCTAGAAATGGTACACGCCCCGGAATATATCTCTCAAATTAAAAGCAAGGCTGAGAGGGGCGGTGGTTGGCTAGATGCCGATACTGTAATGTGTCCCAAGTCCTATGAAGTAGCTTTGTATGCTGCCGGTGGGGTTCTAACTGGTGTCGAAGCAGTGATGAAAGGGGAGGTGGATAGCGTGGTTGCTCTAGTTAGACCTCCGGGACACCATGCCCTTAGCAATCGAGCGATGGGGTTCTGCATTTTCAACAATGTGGCTATCGCGGCTAAGTATGCCCTGGCTAACTTCAACCTCAGCCGTGTTCTTATTGTTGACTTTGACGTCCACCATGGCAATGGGACTCAGAATACCTTTTATGCCGACTCTAAAGTCCTTTACTTCTCCACCCATGAATATCCTTTTTATCCTGGCACGGGGAGTATCAATGAAATCGGAGCCGGGGAGGGAGAAGGAACTATAGTTAATTTTCCCATGACTGCTGGCTGGGGCGATGAGGAATATTTAAGAGCTTTCAACGAGGTTTTGGTTCCCGTAGCCCAGAGATTCCAACCCCAGTTTATCCTCGTCTCCGCTGGCTTCGATCCTCACTGGGCTGATAGCATAGCTATGATGCAGGTAAGCGTTACCGGATTTGCTCAAATGGTGGCAATACTCAAGAAATTAGCTCTCGAACTATGCCAGGGACACCTCGTTTTTACCCTGGAAGGTGGATATAACCTTCAGGTAGCTTCTTCAGCAGCAAGAGCCACCTTCGATGTGCTCTTGGATAGCCCAGAGATAGTTGACCCGTTAGGGAAATCATCGGCAAGAAAACCCGGGGGATTTGAGGAGCATATTGAGAAGATAAAAAGGATACACCACCTATCTGAATACTAAAGCAAAATTCAAAAATCAAAGTGCAAAATGACAGAGCAAAAATCAAAAATGAACCCTTTTTGCATTTTGAACTGTAATTTTGATTTTTGCCTTTTGCCTTTTGATTTTCAATAATTTAGGGCTTAATGTTTTTAACTATGCAGGCTTTCTAGCAGAAGGAAGCCAGGAGAATAGTTGTCTCCACTCCCCCTTCTCCCAGACTACCAAAAGCGGGCCAGCAATGAATAGAGAGCTATAAGTACCGGCAAGTAAGCCAATAAGTAATACTAAGATGAAGTGATGAATCGTCGCTCCGCCAAAGAGGAAAAGGGCCAGGATAACACAGAGGGTAGTCAAGGAGGTATTCAGAGAACGCCCCAATGTCTCTATGATACTGGAATTTACCGTCACAGCAAAATCATGGCTAATGCCTTTAGTCATATTCTCCCGAATGCGGTCAAAAACAACCACGGTATTATTGATGCTGTAGCCTACAACTGCCAGCACTCCGGTGATAAACATAGCACTGATCTCCACATTAGCCACCTGGCCTAAGATAGAGAAGATACCTACTACTATAAGCACGTTGTGAATTAAAGCGATAATGGCGCAGGTGCCCCAGCGAAATGGCTTGGGCATGCGACGAAAGGCCCAAGCGATATAAAGCAACATAGCCACAGCAGCTATTATCACGGCGATGCCAGCATTACGTGCCGTCTCTGTAGCTATATAGGGAGAAACTGTGTTGTAGTCACGGACTGTAATCTCACTGCCTAAGCTCGTCTCCAAACTTTTAGTCAGCGCTTCTCGTTCTTGGGGCGATATTTCTTTGAGACGGACGAAAAAATCGTCTCCACTTCTTTGAATTATAGCTTCGGGATGCCCTAAATTGGTGAATTCCTGGCGTAACTGATCTTGCTCTACCTGCGGAGTAAAATGAAGCGTTGTAGATGTACCACCGGCAAAATCGGTCCCCGGCTGCAGCTTAAAAACAGTCAATGAGATTATGGCCACAATTATCGCTATGGCTGAGATAAGGAAGAACCACTGTTTCTTGCCCACAAAGTCAATCATGTTAGATTCTTCACTTCGTTCAGAATGACATTACTCCGTAAGCTGCTGGATCGGTGACCAATCGACTGCTCACAATGAGACGAAGGAAAGTTCGAGTGATAACGATAGCGGTGAACATAGATAGAGCCACACCAATAAATAAAGTCAGGGCAAAGCCTCTAACCATGAAAGCGCCGAAGGTGCCCCCGAGCCAGAAAAGGATGATACAAGCGATAAAGGTAGTGATGTTACTATCACGGATAGCTGTCCAGGCACGATTGAATCCAGTCTCTACCGCAGCACCTAAGGTGCGCCCAGTTCTTAATTCATCCTTCATGCGCTCAAAGATAAGAATATTGGCATCCACAGCCATGCCCAGAGATAAAATGGCAGCGGCAATGCCAGGCAGAGTCAAGGTTATGTTAGAGGAAAAAAGGTTGAAGATAGCAAGAAGAAAAACGCCGTAAATCCCCAGACTAAAACAAGCTATTAAACCAGGCAAGCGGTAGTAAAGAAGCATAAATAGCAATAGCAATATCACCCCAATCTCGGCGGCTAGTACGCTTTTCCTTATGGAATCGGTGCCCAAACTGGCATCCACATCTCGTTGGTCGATGATTGTTAAGGGCATGTCTAAAGCACCGGAGTTAAGCTGGATCGCCAGATTTTCCGCTTCGCCTATGGTGAAATTGCCTTCGATTTGCCCCGGTGTCCCCGCTCTGATTATGCTCTGGACTATGGGGGCTGAGATCATCTCATTGTCCAGGAAAATAGCCAATGGTTTCTGCAAATTCCGTTCGGTTATCTTCTCGAAGAGATATCCTCCCTCGCTATCCCATTCGATAACGACCACCGGGCCTTGATAAGGGTCTATATCTCGGTGGGCGAGCTTTAGATATTCGCCCGTGAGTTCTCTCTCTTTGCCATCCCTTCCCTCCGCTTTAGCCGGTTCTTCCTGAAACACCCAATTCCCTTTATCATCAAGCACCGGGTTGCCGTCAGCATCTAGCTTCTGCTCTCTAAAGTCGAGCAAAGCCGTCTTCCCAATAAGACTAATCGCCTCGCTAATATCTTCCACTCCTGGCAGCTGAACTAATATTCGGTCAGTGCCTTGCTTCTGAATTACAGGCTCAGCGGCACCATATAGATTAACTCTTCGCTGGATTTTCTCTATCACCGATGCCATGGCTTCTGCATCAGCGACTGAAGGGTCTTTCTTAGATAAATCAGCCCTATAAAGCAACTGGCTGCCACCCTTAAGGTCAAGACCAAGCGTTAGCCCATTTGAACCAAGTAACTTTGTATTTACGGGCACTATTGACCACAGGGCAAAACCAAATAGTATCAGGATAAAGATGAGCAAGTAGATATTCTTCTTTTTCAATTACCTGGCCTTGCACCGCACTGCTGCTTATTTAATTCCCGGCGTACTAAAGTCAATGCTTCTTCCCTGGTAGTTAGCTCGCCACTGGCTTGGGCTTCACCTACCAGAGCTAGAAGCTTGCCAATCAGTGGCCCGGGAGTTAAGCCAAAGATATTTATTAAGTCATGTCCATTGGCTAATTTAACTGGCAAGACCTTCGCTTGCTGTTTTTCATGCTCTGTCAATATATAGTTCATCAGCTGGCAATGCTCTCTCCATTCCTCCATACTCACCAGAGGTCCACGACTGGCTAGATAATCGGCTAAAGCTAAAAACAAAATGTCAATGCCAGCATCACTAGTGTCACGGAAATAGCGATAGATTGCTCGCTGGGTAGGTAATTCCCTGCTACGGCTCATTTGAACTGGGCGGAGGTGATGGTAGACAAGGCTTTTTACCAGACTTATTTCCTTATTGCTAAAACGCAACCTGACCAGAATGGCTGCTGCCATATCGGCACCCTGACTAGTATGGCCATAAAAGCGCGCTCTGCCCGTATTGTTGACGGACTTCGTCCTGGGCTTGGCGATATCATGGAATAGCCCAGCTAATTTAAGTAAAGCTTTACGAGTGCTACCCTTGGAAACTTCTTGGGATAGGTGCTGGGCTATAGTATCTGACCACGGGACGGTAGTCAACATATCCTCATTGCCATATTCCCAGTCATCTTCCCTGAGCAAGAATTCTACCGTAGCCACTGTCTGAAGAGAATGATCAAAAACATCCCAGAAATGTACTGTTGGCTGCTCCACGCCTTTGCTCTCTGCTAGTTCGGGGATTAGGGGCAGAAGCAAGCTAATATCGTCTAAGTAACGCAAATAGTGGGCCGCTCGAGGCAAACTGAGCAATCGGAGCAACTCTTCCCTGACTCTCTCCCCAGGGACTTTGGTGATGGATTGAGAATAGTGACGAATTAAGCTTTCCGTCTTCATCTCTATAGTAAAGCCAAGCTCAGCAGCTAGGCGTACTGCCCTTAATAGCCTGGCGGCATCAGCCTCAAATATTTGCTCGCTTACCGCCCGCACTGCTCTACTGCTTAAATCTTCCTTTCCAGAAAAGGGATCAATTAGCTTGACCTCTATATCCGCTCCTAGCTGGCCGAGCTCAACAGCCATAGCGTTTATGGTGAAATCGCGGCGGGCAAGGTCAGATTCAACGTTCCCCAAAAAAGAGGAGAAATCAAGGTGCCATTGCTGCCCTTCCTCAACTACTACTACCCTGGCTATATTATTTGCCTCATCAAGCAACACGAACTTGCCACCAAGGCTTTCAGCCATCTCCTCAGCTACATTCAGAGCATCTCCATCCACAGTGATATCAATATCGTTGGTTTGTCTACCCAGGAACCAATCGCGAATAAAGCCACCCACAATGTACCCCCGATGCCCCTGGTGAGATAGCAAGCGGGATACCCTGGCCAGGATAGTAATTACATTAATTTGTTTGGAGGAGGACATCCCGCCAATTATAGTTTGAGGCAGAGCTCATTGTAAAGTGCGCTCGAGTTGCCTTTTGGCTACTGTCACGGGTATCATTCCACCTTGGAGCCAACAAGAAGTATTGAAAGCAGAACCCGGCAAATGATACTCTTAAAACAGAGTATGAAACTTGTGGCAAGCAAATAGAGGCACCTTAAGGAGTAAGATGTTGAGATTAGAGGCAGTTGTTCTTAATGCCAAGGATAATGTAGCTACCGCGGTGGCTAATTTGGGAAAAGGAGCCAAGGTAGAACTTAGAGTTAGCGAGAAGACCTTCACCGTAGAGCTAAAAGCTCCCATATCTTTGGGTCACAAGTTCAGCCTTTACCATATAGATAATGGGTCGGCTATAATTAAGTATGGCGAGGTTATAGGCACCGCTACTAAATCTATTGAGCCTGGGGAACACGTACATATACATAATGTAGTCAGCATTAGAGGCCGTGGCGATCTATCTAAGGAGGAAGTATGAGTTTCTTAGGATATCCTCGCCCAGATGGTTCCTTTGGTGTTAGGAATTATGTAGGTATTATTCCTACTGTAGCCTGTGCCTGCGATGTAGCTCACTGGATAAGCAATCAGATTCGTAGTAGTGTCGCTTTTCTTCACCAGCAGGGGTGCTGCCAGACGAAATCTGACCTTGATCTGGTAACCCGCACCTTGATCTCTCTAGGGCGGAACCCAAATTTGGCTAGTGTACTCTTAGTAAGCCTAGGCTGCGAAAGTATTTCGGTGGATCAAGTAGCCGAGGGCATATCCCAATCGGGAAAACTTGTAGAGAAGATAGTTATTCAAAAGATAGGTGGAGTCAATCCTGCCCTGGCTGAAGGGTCACGACTGGCTCGCCAGTTGGTAGTTGAAGCATCTGCGCTACGGCGCAGTAAAGTCGACGAATCTGAGCTGAGAATCGGTATCAAGTGTGGCGCCTCCGATACGACGTCAGGGCTAGCTTCCAACCCAGCCATTGGTGCCGCTGTTGATTTGCTAATTGAGAAAGGCGGCAGCGCCGTTTTCGGGGAAACCACAGAGTTCATTGGCGCCGAGCATATACTAGCTCAGAGAGCAGTGTCCCCAGAAGTAGGACGCAGAATCCTAGAAATTGTAGACCGCATGGAGAAGCGTGCCATAGCTATGGGAACAGATATGCGTGGAGGGCAACCTACGAAAGGCAACATTGCCGGTGGTCTTACCACTATTGAGGAGAAATCGCTAGGCGCTATTGCTAAGGGAGGCACTAAGCCTATCCAAGCTGTCTATGAATATGGGGAGAGGCCACAGGGTAAGGGGCTTTTCATCATCGACTCGCCAGGTCGGGAACCAGAGGCACTAACCGCTCTAGCTGCTGCAGGAGCACAGGTCATTCTATTCTCTACAGGACTGGGGGCTCCCCAAGGTTTCCCATTTGTTCCTGTAATCAAGATCACAGCAAACCCCATAACCTACCAGCATCTCCCTGACCATATGGACTTATACATAGATATCACTAGCGGGGCTAGCCATACCTTAAGGAAGGCAGGCCAAACTATATATGAGGAGGTCTTAAAAGTAGCCTCAGGAAAGAAGACCATGGCTGAAACTACAGGCTATTTCACCGCCACCGATATCTATACAATTGGCCCTGTGATTTAGAACTCACTGGTTTAATATGCGGGGACCAAGGTACACAGTGCTGCGAGTGCCTGCTAGAGCCTGAGGCAGGCCTTTCTTTTTCATCTACCTCCATACCTTTTTGATAGAACACCATGGCAAAATACAAAATATCTCAGGATCAGCAAACTTCTAGCGGCTAGAGTTTAATAGGGGAATATCAACATTTATGGATACGGCAACTCAAATGAAAAGTTTCTGGAACCTAAATCTGTAGCCCTTATTGGTGTGTCACGACGTACTGGAGATAATGAATTTAATATTTTGGAAAACTTACTTGATTATGACTATCAGGGCGGATTTACCCTGTAGATCCTAATGCTAATGCTGAATGCTCCTTAGCTAGCTTACTCTGCCAAACTCCTTTTCCAATTGATGTGAGCTCAAATGAATCATAGTCGGCCTGCCATGGGGACAAGTGCGAGGTTGGTTAGCTTGCTCTAGCTGTCTTACTAATTCTCTCATTTCCTCATCGCTTAACTGCTGCCCTGCTCTGATGGCACTGTGGCAAGCAAGAGACTCTGCTATTTTCTCTTCCCATGAAGCTGGATTCTCCTTGCTGGCAAGGTTATCAAGCAGCATGCTTACTGCCTCAATAACATTCACCTTCGCTATCACTACTGGTACAGCACGTATTAAATAGCTTCTATCACCAAAAGGCTCAATAGCAAAACCGAATTGAGCTAAAATCTCTTTGTTAGCTTTCAAGGGTTCTTCCCCACTGGGGCTGAGTTCTATGGTTATTGGCTGGAGTAACCCTTGAACTTCGACCTCTGCCCGCGACCACTGGGCTAAAATTCTCTCATAGAGTATACGTTCATGCGCCGCATGTTGGTCAATGAGATAAAGCCCCTCAGGTCCCTCAGCAATGATGTAAGTATTGGCTAGCTGCCCCATTACACGTAAAACGGGTAAGCCCGGAGCAAGTAACGGGGGAACAAAGGTCGGCTCTTTTTCCTTTATCATTCCCTGTCTTTGCGACCTCAACGAAGCAATCTCTTGCCATGAAGTAACTGAGAGAGGCATAGCTCCAGACTTGGCTATGGGTGCCCTAGCTAATGCACCTTTTACTGCCTCTTCTGTGCTAGCAAAAACAGCCTGTTCACGACGAAACTTCACTTGAGCTTTGGTAGGGTGAACATTGACATCGATTTCCTCAGGTGGCAATGAGATGTTGATTATAGCCATAGGGTGCTTGCCGTCCATAAGCAAGCCATGGTAAGCCTCTTCAGTTGCCCGCATCAGCAAAGGAGTGTGCACCCACCTCCGATTGACAAAGAAGCTGAGATAGCCGCGATTGGAGCGAGATAAGGAGGGTGGGCTCACTAAACCGCTGATCTTACAAACCATATCTCCCGCCCCTACCTCTAGCATCTTTTGGGCTACCTCTAAACCATATATTTGATTTACCACATCACGCAGCTCGCCATTGCCTGCAGTTTGCAAACTAAGGCGTTTATCAACAAGCAAGCAGAACCTTACCCCAGGGAAGGCTAAAGCATAATGGCTTACCACATGGGCGATATGGCTATTTTCTGCATTTGCCGATTTGAGAAACTTGAGTCGGGCGGGAAAATAACGGAATAGTCGGTGCACGATCACAGTGGTACCCTGAGGTCTGGCGTGGCTCTCCTGGCGAACTATGTCGCCCTTCCTCAAGTACATGTAACTGCCAACAGCATCTGAGGAAGCTTTGGTGGAAATTTCCACCTCAGCAACAGCGGCAATGCTCGGTAAAGCTTCACCACGAAAACCAAGACTGGAGATGCTTGCCAAATCGACCGTGCTGCTAATCTTGCTGGTGGCATACCTACGGAAGGCGAGCTTTACTTCTGATGCCGGGATACCTGCCCCATTATCGCTTACCTTGATTAGGTCTATACCACCGCCTTGAGTTTCTATACTAATTTGGCTAGCCCCGGCATCCAAAGAGTTCTCCACCAGTTCCTTCACTACTGAAGCCGGCCTCTCAATTACCTCCCCAGCAGCAATCTTGGAGATTACCTCGGGCGCTAAAACTTTAATTGACATTTAAGACAATTTTACACGCTTTCGTGTATTTTGTCAAGGGGGGCTTGGTGTGAGACTAATAAACAAGGTGTTAGGAAAATTTCAGCGCCTTATCAGCTACGTTGTGTTACCGAACCATAGGACGGTAGGGTCTATCCGGTCCCTCTGACCACATCGTGAGCGCAGCATCTATGTCGACATCATCCTGAGTCATGGTTGCTACCTTACCCACATTATTGTCATCAACCCAGTGAAACGCTTCAAAGTCAGTCGGCCAGGGATTGCTAGTTGCGTCAAGAATAAGCTCGCCTTTAATACGGAGCTTATTTACGGATGTAGCGTTCCATAGATTCACAGTAGACATCTCTGTGACCCAGAGCCACTTTGGCATTGATTTCCCTCGATATAGCGCCATAACAAAATCAGATATGTCACCACTTTGCCCAATTCTCGCTTTGTAGTCATTGGAACGAATCAAATATGAGCGAAGCACAAGATTTTCTGGGGCTTTTAATTTCAAGCGATTAAAGCAAAAGTTTATTATCCAGGCACATTTCCTTTCCATTTCAGAATGGGATAATGTAATCTCTCTTGGTAATGGCACGATAGTCCCCCATAAGTTTGCAATGATTTCTTTTGGAACATGTTTTGAAGGGAGACCTAGATTGATAGAAACTGGACAGTGCCAGTCTTTTAAATCAGCACTAATTTTAGCTGGGAACCAAGTATCCCTATGAGCGGAAGATATTCTTTGCCTTAATTGAGTGGGGTCTGGCTCAAGGAATCTCAACTCACGAAAAATTCCTCTTTGGTCATCATGGACATAGAAGGAAGGGACCCACTCAGAACTCCTGAAATAGCGCAGTATTTCTTCTCCTAACTTTAGGATGCGAATTTCTTGCAACTTTGATTGCGACGGCAAGCTATAGGCATGGCCTACAGCAGTTATTGCGTGATGGTTACCGTCAGGTAGTTGTAGAAATAAAATGGGAGGTATACCCGATTCTACGTAGGAGTATATCTGGTAGATCGCCTCCAACTTATCTGTTTCCTCAAATACGATGGGGGCATAGCCCATATCACGACAAGCCAACATTATTTGCTCATAGGTAAGCCCTTGAGTTGGCCCTACTCTCATACCTGCTAAAGTTTTAGTCGCCTTGTCCATTATCTCCGAAGTAGTATACTTGGGAAGGTCGAAGCAGTGAGCCATTGCTGTAGTACTAATCCAAATGGCAACAGAGCTACAGGTTTGAACTCGGGTATCCTGTTCCATAAAAGGAGCTGAATCCACAGATAACCTCCCACCAGCTATATTGGTATGAAAGCGACCACAGCAAGTAGGGAATTCTACCTCAGGGATTTCTCTTCGAGGTTTGATTACAGTTCGGCCCAATTTTTTCGTCTGCAAGGGACGAATAACACAGAAGCCAAGATATGAATCATTAAGTTGTTCTAAAGCACCAAATTCAGTTACATTGGAAGGTTCAATTCTGCGGGAGAAGAAGTGGAGTCTTTTGCAGATCTTATCTATATCTCTGAAGCCTCTAGAGTAAAATGTGGATATGCTGTCTGAGAAATCTTGGTCAAAGTATGCAGCCTCAACCAAAACGCTACGACATAGCGGGCGTTTTTACCTTTGGGAGGTTTCACAAGGTAATTAAATACAGACACTGCTGCTAAAGATAACTCTCGTTTTGGAAGTAGGAGTTCCTTAAGTATCTCTAGATCGCCTTTCTGCGTAGGATACAATATAACCCAACTCTGGTAAGGTTCTTCTGCCTTTCTTTCTTTATGGGCTGGCATCAGGATCTCCTAAAAGAGAACAGGGGCAATATCGCCCCTGCTCCAATTTCGTGAGAAACTTTGCTTTTCACATCCGGCGTTCTTTTGCATCAGGTGGAAGCCCATAATGACGGGCACCAGTTTCAATCACAATAGCGGAAAACGGTGTCTCTCTTAACTTCGCAAGCTCGCCTTCTAACTCCTTATGGGAGATCTTGATCACTCTTTTCTCCCAACCAGAGAGTGCAACATCATTTAAGATAACCCCTCCTTTTTTCATATGTCACCCCCTTTTTTACCAAAGACGGTAAAACAACAAAACTTATCAGTACAATATACTATAAAATTGCGCACTACCCAGTTTTTACCCCCATCCAGAGTCAAGATGGAGAACTCCATTCTTTTTCCTTCTTACATGCCTCGCCCTAACATGCAATTATATGTTGATACATTTGGTAGCGTTTGTCAATATTTTGTCAGGGAAATGTTAATGTTCTACGATTTTGTCAGGGAAAATCAATATCTTTTTCGATTTTCTCCAATTTTGCCAGGCTGAGCAGTAGCTTCTTAACCCCAGCTTCTTTAAAGGCCACAGTTACCACTCGATCCCCTCTGTCAGGAAGGCAATCCATCACTACGCCGTCGCCAAATTTGCTGTGGTGCACCCAGTCACCCACCTTCAATTCTAAGGTGCTTAAGGAATTAACTGGTGATTGGGAGTAAACAGTGGCTGGGAGACCAAGGCTTTCCTGCTCCCATAGCCCCCGGGTAGTTACCAGATGCGATGGAATATCCTGAAGGAAGCGAGATGGAGGATTTACTGAGCCGCCAAATAAGCTACGCCGGTAACTACGCAAAAGGTAGAGTTGTTTCTTAGCTCGGGTCATGCCCACATAGCAAAGACGACGCTCCTCTTCCATCTCCTCAGGATCATCAAAAGACCTCCTATGGGGGAGAATTCCTTCCTCCATGCCAACGATAAAAACCACGGGGAACTCCAAGCCTTTAGCTTGATGTAAGGTAATCAGAGTTACCGCATCAGCTTTTTCATCTAATTCGTCTATGTCTGCTACCAGGCTAACCTTCTCCAAAAAGGTGGCTAAAGCCTCTTCAGTGGGTAAGCCATCATATTCCTTGGCCACACTTCTTAGTTCCATTATGTTCTCCCACTTCTCTTCCCCATCCTCATTATCCAAGAGATATTCCCTATATCCAGTATGCTCCAATATTTCATTTGTTAATTCAGCGAGGCTTAACTCGTGACCTTTAGGCATAAGCTCGTCAATGAGGGCAATAAATCTAGCTAGGGCTTGAATAATACGGGGGGAGAGAGCCTTCTCTGTCACTACCTGCTTTAAGGAATCGTAGAGAGAAGTATCATGAGACCTTGCCCAAGCTCGAAGTTTGTTGAGGGTGCCCTGCCCAATGCCCCTCCCAGGAACATTTATTATCCGGGTCAGGCTAACATTGTCATGAGGATTGTGAATGAGCCTAAGGTAAGCGATGACATCCTTAACCTCCTGCCTCTGGTAAAAGCGTGTGCCGCCAACAAGCTTATAAGGCACTCCATACCTCATAAATGTTTCCTCCAAAACTCGTGACTGCGCATTGACTCGATACATCACGGCGCAATCTTTGAGGGATATTTGTTCCTGGCTGATCAGCTTTTCTATCTCATTAACCACTGATTGAGCTTCTTCTTCCTCGCTATAACTTTCTATAATAGCTACTGGAGAGCCAACTTCGTTTTCTGTCCATAAGTTTTTTGGCTTGCGCCGCATGTTCGCCGAGATAACATCTGAGGCTACTTCTAAAATGGTCTTGGTAGAACGATAGTTTTGCTCCAAAAACACTACTTTAGCTTCGGGATAGTCTTTTTCAAAGTTCAAAATATTGCGCAAATCGGCAAACCTCCAAGAATAAATGGATTGATCGGGATCACCAACAACACAGATATTATGGTGCTTTCCTGCTAGCTGCTTTATGAGCATATACTGAACAATGTTGGTATCTTGGAATTCATCAACTAGAATATGGAGATAGCGCGACTGGTATCTGTTAAGGATCTGCAGATGGTTGCGGAATAACTCCACTGTCTTCATTAGTAGGTCATCGAAATCCACTGCCTCACTTTGACTGAGCAACTGTTGATAGTGCTCATAAACTCGTTGCACTATCTCCTCAAAATAACTCTGAATCTGCTGCGCATAGTCCTTGGGGCTAATAAGTCGGCTTTTGGCAGCACTAATAGCTGATTGCAAAGCACGAGGAGCATATTGCTTAGGATCAAGATTTACTTCGCGAAGGCTCTGTTTTATCAAATTCAACTGATCTTCATCATCATAAATGACAAATCCTGCGTTAAGCCCTGTGGCTTTGCCCTCACAGCGGAGAATTCGAGCACAAATAGCGTGGAAAGTGCCCAAAGTTAAGGCTTCAATCTCCCATCCCAGGAGCTGCTCCAACCTTTCCTTCATTTCCCGGGCAGCTTTATTGGTGAAGGTAACTGCCATAATATGGTGGGGGTTAATGCCACAGCCCCTGACCAAGTAGGCAACTCGATGGGTGATCACTCTGGTCTTGCCGCTGCCGGGCCCAGCTAGAATAAGCACAGGCCCCTCTGTTGCTTCTACGGCTTGTCTCTGAACAGGATTAAGCGTGGCTAGAATATCCATGAGGGTTCGTAGGTATTATAACATTAGGAAGGAGAGGGCTTCAAAATCGGGAGGCTATTTTAATAGGTGAAGATAGGCTCTTTGTCAGTGATGATTTTTTTGGTTGCCGCTAACTCCCGGCGAATATGCTTGGGGAGGATAAACATAGCTTTGTGGGTGAGCCCATCGTAGGACTTTAGTTCTTTTGCTATTCTTGCTGAGATTCTGGCATCAATTTCCCCAGGTGTTAATTTAGCCGGATCGAGGTTTTCCGAGGCAGAGATAAATCCCCATTCATCAGCAAAGGAAGGTATGTGAGCTCGATAAGGATAAACTATAGGAAAAACGATTTTTAAGGTGTTGGCAATAGCAATGAAATTTTGTAACTCAGTCCAGCCGGCAGATTCAGCTTGCACAGACATGATACCATTAGGCTCAAGCCTTTGTTTAACTATTTGGTAGAACTCTTGGGTATATAGCAAACGGGCTGGTCCTTTGGCCAAGGGGTCAGGTAAATCAATGATGATAACATCAAATTTATCCTCGCTTCCCTCCAGGTATTTCCTGGCATCAGTGAAGTGAAGCTCTGCTCGACTATCATCAAAGGAATTTTGGTGAAAGGAAGGTAAGAATCGACGACAAATATCTATTACCTGCGCATCAATATCCACCATGAGTGCCCTTTTTACTGTCTTGTGTGCCAAGACCTCCCTCAAGGTCGCTCCTTCACCACCCCCGGCGATAAACACCTTCTCTGGCTTTGGGTGGGCAAGCATAGCTGGATGTACTAAAGCTTCATGGTAAATAAACTCATCCTTCTCGCTGGATTGAATTTTACCATCAAGGATAAGACAAATACCGAAGCTTCCAGTGTTAATAATGCCTATCGATTGAAACTTGCTTTGCCCTGAATATATCACTTCCTTAACGCTATGCAACATAGTAAGGTCAGGGCTGACATAGTCATGAAACCATTTATGTTTATCAGGGTCTTTATCTTTCATTTTGTGGCCCAACTAACCTGGCTATCCACTACAATACCTCTTCGCAACTCTATTAAGGAGTGATTTTGGGCTTCCAGCTTTTCTACTATTAGCTTAGCAGCTTCTTCAGGTTCCACTTTGTCTCCACAGGTGAAAACATCAACAGCAGCGTATCTATACTCAGGCCAGGTATGAATAGAGATATGCGATTCAGCGATGTTGACCACCCCACTTACCCCATGAGGAGAAAAATGGTAGAAAGTTTCGCCGACGACAATGGCACCACACTGAACAGCAGCTTCATTAAGACAGTCTCTGAGAAAATCTAAGTCATCTAGCACCTCCTTATTGCAATCTTTTAATTCCAGTAGCAGATGTCTTCCCAATGCATACAAATCACCTTCCTCCTTTAGATTTTAACCTAATGGCAGAGCCTCTCAGGCAGTAAAGCAGATTTTATATCGTGCGCCCTTAAGGGTCAAGAACTACCTTTCGAGGTAAAGCTCAATATTGGAGATGGTATAGGTTTCTGCTACAATATCAGTCTCAAGGCTTATGTCCACACAGGAACAACTGGTTGCTATTTGCACTGCCAGGCAAATGGAAGCGCAGATAATTAAGGGGCGGCTGGAGAGCGAAGGCATTCCAACCATCTTAAGCTATGAGAGCGCCAGCTTAGTCTATGGACTTACTATTGATGGCTTAGGCGAAGTAAAGATAATGGTGCCCGCGCATCTGGCCAAAGAAGCTAAGGAGATTTTAGGAGTTTAAGCTATGACTACAAGGTTAGAGCGCATAACTCAGCAGAGGATAGATAGCCTGAGCAGGATCCGGGCTCGTGGGATAGACCCTTATCCCCATTCCTACCACCCCAGTCACACCGTTCAACAAGCAATAACTCTCTTCAAACAGCAAAAAGAAAGCTTTCAGACTATATCCCTTGCCGGTCGTGTTATGGCTAGGCGCTCCATAGGTAAGATGACCTTTTTTGATATTCGCGATGGCTCAGGGAAGATACAGCTCTGCTTTCGCTACAATTCTCTGGGGCAGGAGAAGTATGAATTTCTTAAGGAGGTTGACATTGGCGACATTATAGGGGTGGAAGGCAAGCTTTTCCGAACAAAAGCAGGGGAGATCACGCTTGAAGTATCTAATTACACTATGTTATGTAAGTCCCTGCGTCCACTGCCGGAGAAATGGCATGGACTGGCTGATGTAGAAAAGAGGTACCGACAGAGGTATCTTGACCTTATTTCCAACGAAGATGCCAGAACCATTTTTACCCTACGTAGCCAGATTATCACTGAGGTTAGAAATTTTCTCAATAGCCAAGGCTTTATAGAAGCGGAGACCCCTGTGCTCCAGCCACAAGCGGGAGGAGCATTAGCACGTCCCTTCATCACCCATCACCACGCACTCGATGAAGACCTTTACCTGCGTATCGCTCTAGAGCTTCACCTCAAGAGGCTAATAGTAGGCGGTTTTGATAAGGTTTATGAGATGGGGCGTGCCTTTCGCAACGAAGGCATTTCCGTTAAACATAATCCTGAATTCACCTTGCTTGAATGTTACCAGGCCTATGCTGATTATAATGACATAATGAATTTGGTTGAGGAGGCAATCTCTTACATTGCTCATAAAGCTCTGGGCGATACCAAGATTACCTGTCAAGGGAAAACCATTGACCTTACTCCTCCCTGGCAAAGGCTTTATTTACGTGAGGCTATTAGAAAGCATTGCGGCATTGACTTTGAAGATTATCCCGATGCTGCTTCCCTGCGGTCACGAATGATAGAGATGGGAATGGAAGCTGATCCGGGCAAGGGAAGAGGAAAACTTGTAGATGAGCTAATTGCCACCTTTGTTGAGCCGAATCTCATTGAGCCGACCTTCCTTCTCGATTACCCAGTGGAAATGTCGCCTTTGGCCAAGCGCAAGCGGGGCGATGACCGTTTGGTGGAAAGGTTTGAGGCATTCATTAACGGGATAGAGGTTGCCAATGCCTTCACTGAGCTCAACGACCCTCTGGAACAGAGAGAGAGGTTTCGAGAGCAGCTAAAAGAGCAAGTTGGAAATGAGGAGGTTGAAATTGCCGATGAGGATTTTCTTCAAGCTTTAGAGTATGGGATGCCACCCACTGGAGGTTTGGGAATAGGCATCGACCGCTTGGTAATGCTACTGGCTGGACAAAGCTCTATTCGTGAGGTTATACTCTTTCCTCAGTTGAAGACAAAATCGGAGCCTTGACTCCGAACTAAGTGGAGGGAAGAACAAATGCTTGATATTAAACTTATCCGTGAAAGTCCGGGGGTCGTTCGCCAGGCACTGGAGAAAAGAGGCAATACTTTCGCTTTAGAGAGCATTCTTGAAACTGATGAGTACCACCGTCACTTGCTTCGTCAGGTAGAGCTACTCCGAAGTCAACATAACCAGGTAAGCAAACAGCTAGGCACAACAAAGGAGAAACCACCTCAGCTTATTGCCGAGATGCGTAAGCTAGGAGAGCAAATATCTGCTTTACAGCAGGAAACTAGCCAGGTTAAAGCCAACCTTAAATCCTTATTGCTAGAACTGCCAAACATTCCTCATCCCAGTGTGCCTTTGGGAAAGAATGAGAGCAACAATATTGTGGTGCGTAGCTGGGGTGAGCCAAGAGAGTTCTCCTTTAAGCCGCTGCCTCATTGGGAGTTAGGTGAGAAACTGGGAATAATAGATTTCCAAAGGGGTGTAAAGCTCTCTGGGACTCGATTCTATGTTCTCAAAGGATTGGGAGCACATCTTCAGCGAGCGCTAATCTCTTTTATGCTTGACTTGCATGTAACCGAGCATGGCTACAAAGAAATCTATCCTCCTTTTATGGTCAAGCGGGAATGCATGGTAGGTTCGGGAAACTTGCCCAAATTTAGTGATAACCTATACCACGATGATGAGGACGATTTTTGGTTTATACCCACAGCAGAAGTGCCTTTAACCAATTTGCATCGTGATGAGATATTAGATGCCAAGGACTTGCCCCTTCATTACGTTGCCTACACCGCTTGCTTCCGTCGGGAGAAAATGGCTGCAGGTAAAGACACCCGGGGTATCAAGAGAGGGCATCAGTTTGATAAGGTGGAGCTTTATAAGCTCACTGAGCCGGAAAAATCTGATGAAGAACTGGAGAAGTTAGTAGCTAATGCTGAAGATGTGTGCCGCAGACTAGCTATTCCTTACCGCGTGATACAATTATGTACTGGCGACCTTGGTTTTGCTGCCTGTAAAACATACGATATTGAAATGTGGGCTCCAGGTTCTGCTGAGTGGCTTGAGGTCAGCTCCTGTAGCAACTGCAGCGACTTTCAGGCCAGGCGAACTAATATCCGCTACCGACCCGAACCTGAAAGTAGACCTTGCTTTCTCCACACACTTAATGGCTCAGGTTTAGCTTTACCGCGGGTCCTTATCGCTGTGCTGGAAAATTATCAGCAACCCGATGGCACAGTATTAGTGCCCGAGGTGCTACAGCCTTACCTACATATAAATGCAATCCAAAATTAATTTCTCTGAGGAGAAATTAAAATAGACATACTGAAATTCCTGCAACGCAATGTAAAGCCCGCAATGGGGTGCACTGAGGTAGTAGCAATAGGATTGGCTACATCAACAGCATATAACGCCTTATTTGGCAACTACCCGGTGCATTTAGGTCTGGGCATAAATAAGAGTGTACCTTTACCCGATACTGAGAAAGTGGAAAAAATGATGATAAAGGTGGATAGAAATGTCTTTAAAAATGCCTGTGGTGTCGCTATACCTAAAACTAATGGGCAAAGAGGGATTAAACTCGCAGCAGCTCTAGGCATATTCACAAATCTTAACAAAAATGCCACCCTAAAGAAGCAGCAATATTTAAATATTCTCGACCAAATAAATTCTTCTATGCTAGAAAAGGCAAATATCTTGGCAAGCAAAGTAGAAATTGGGCGGGTGGACATCTCTAAAAAGACAACAGGTATCGACATCTCAGCCGAACTTATTTACCTTAAAGATGAAACAGAAACGATAGCAAGGACAAGAATATACGGAGCTCATGACAATATAGTGTTAATACAAATAAACGATAGGAAAATATACGAACAAAGTACTGATCAGAAAGCCGAGAATGAGGAAGAAAATTTGCCAGAAAATATAGCAGAGATTATTAGAATTATCGAAGCTATAGATGCTAAGGAGAAAGAAGAACTTAGGAAGACAATAATTATAAATAAACAGCTGACAAAAGAGGGAAGAGGCAAACAATATGGTATAGGAATTGTAAAAGCTCTAGAGGGTTTGATTCAAAACGGCATGTTGTCAAATGACTTAATAACAAATATTAAACTGGAGGTTGCCTCTGGAGTTGAGGCAAGGATGGGAGGTGCTCCAAAACCAGCAATGAGCACATCAGGGTCAGGAAATATGGGTATCACCGCTACAATTCCCATCATTGTTACCGCCGAATGGCTAAATATCGATGAAGATAGACTCCTAAAGTCTATACTGCTGTCACACATTGTCACCAGGATCATATCCAACTATGTAGGTGCTTTGTCTGCGCTATGCGGTTGTTTCAATAAATCAGCTATTGGAGCAGCGGCAGGGCTCACATATCTCCTGGGAGGCAAAGAGAGGGAAATAAACAATGCCATTAATGCTGCGGCATCAAATATGACAGGCGTCATATGCGATGGGGCTAAATATAGTTGCACATTAAAAGCCATGACAGCAGCAGGCGTTGCTATGGAAAGTGCTTTAATGAGCGTAAATGGAATAAAGATACCTCCGAATGGAATTGTGGATGAAAAACCAAAAGACACTATGAAGAATATGGGTATGATTTCATATTCTATGGCTCAAACGGATATAACGATTGTAAAAATACTACAGAATTTAGAATTAAGCTTAGAAAACAATTAAGGCTGTGATATCCATTATATTGGTCCCGCTGGGCCCGGTTACCACTAGATCCTCAAGCTCCTTAAAGAAATGGTAAGAGTCGTTGTTCTCGAGGTAGGAGGAAGGATCTAAGCCAAGTTCTCTCGCCTTCTGGAGTGTGAATCCATCCGCTATCGCTCCAGCAGCATCTGTGGGGCCATCTACCCCATCCGTGCCGAAGGATACCATAGCTGCGTTTTCCAAACCCGCTAAACCTGCCACCGCACTGAGCACGAGTTCTTGATTTCGACCTCCCACACCTTGGCCCCTCACTCTTACCGTGGTCTCGCCCCCTGAAAGCAAAAGAGCTGGCATTGGGATTGGCTTTCCTGCCTCATATACTTCTTTCGCCACACGGGCTAAGTGCTCGCCGACCTGGCGCGCCTCACCTTGCATCGTGGTTGTTAAAATATAGACGTTGAGATCGTGGGCCCTTCCAACTTCCACAGCCATTTCGAGAGCATCTGTATTGCTTGCTATAATCTGGTAGTAGGCGTCTCGGAAACATTCCTCCCCCAGCTTGGGTGTTTCAGGTATTGCACCTCTTACTCCGTTTCTCAAGCGGGCAATAATGCTTGGCGATACCTTTTCCGTGAGTTTATATTTTTCAAGCACGGAAAAAGCATCCCGGTAGGTGGTTAAATCCCAATAAGTCGGCCCACTGGCGATCGTATCTAATCTATCCCCAACTACATCAGAGATAATCAGAGTAACAATCCTTGCCGGATAAGCTGCCCTAGCCAGTTGGCCCCCCTTCACAGCAGACAGGTGTTTTCTGACCGCATTAACCTCTTGGATGGCGGCACCACTTTTTAGCAAAAGCTGTGTAACCTCTTGCAGCTCACTAAGCTCTATACCCTCCGCAGGGAGGGGCATGAGTGCCGAGCCGCCGCCGCTTATGAGACATATCACGAGGTCTCGTGAACCGAGTCCGCTAACAAGATCCAGTATCTGCTTGGTGCCTTCCATACCAGATTCACTGGGAATAGGATGCCCTGCCTCCACGAACTTGATTTTGTGCCCTGCCTTCCTTGGTACCGTGCCCTCAGGGATGTTTACTCTGCCTTCCGCGAGTCGGTCTCCCAAAATCTGCTCAAGCGTTATCGCCATCGCGGCACTAGCTTTCCCGCCGCCGACTGCCACAATCCTATCAACCCTGCTAAGATCAACCTCATAATTCCCAAACTTAAGCTTATCGGCTTCAACTTTCACCCATTTTCGTATACTAGAAGAAGGATCCCCCGCTTTGATGGCACTGTCTACTAACTCAACCAAGATTCCTCTAGCCTTACTGAGTTTCGGAGTTCGAGCATTTTGAACTAGCACATCAGCGTTTTTTACTAGCATTTATCTTCACCACACATCAATGCTTCAATACACCTTCCAGTATACATTAAATGATACCATTTCCCTCGCCTCTAGCTATTGGTAGTAAGACTTCCCTTCCTTTATTTTCCTTGCCCGAAGCTCTTACTACTTTATCACTTTCCCACATAAACCAGCACAGAGCCTTCGAAATATTGACTTGTATATAATATAAAACTAGTTATATTGATGCTCCGGGGTTAAGGAGCGCTGAAGCATTCCTTAAAGAACAAGGTGTGGCTTTTCCCATAAACTCATGGGTATAATTTCCCTTCCATGACTCAGACGGATATGACGATTATCTCTTTACAAAAGCTCATCGGTCTCAAAACTGAGATATTATGCGGAGGACATTTCGGCGTCTACCAGCCAGCAAATGAGGTTAAAGATTACATAGAAGACTATCTTTGTCAGCTCTCTACCAGGCATATGTAACTGCACAATTTCTAATATAGCTCCTTAACATTACCTCAAGCTCTTTATAATCTAGGAAATACCTAGTCACATCCCTCTTAAATTACTTTGAGTGGTTGAAATGCTTCAAGTGTCTCCTTACTACCGCATCCGAGGGAGAAACTACCATCCTCAAACCACGTGATGGTAGAAAGGCTTATTCGGACAATTAAAGAAGAGAAGAACTAAGTTAATGACTGTCTGGACTCTTTAGATGCTCAAAGGAAGCTTGATGTGTGGCGGCATACTGTAACCATGAGCGCCCACACAGGCCCTGGGATATAAAACGCCTTCAAAATTGATGATGAAAGTGGCCTACAAATAATAAATAGACTATTGGATAAGGCAGGCGAATTACAACTTGCGATACGAGACCTATTGGTCAGATTTGCTGACCATCTGAAAAATATTTCTACAGATGAAGAAACATAGTCTGTTTTTGGTGACTTAGCTTTATCTGCCTGCTTCATTCATACCTATTTACACACAATGTAAAATCTTTGTTGATATTCCGTCAAAATCTATTGACAGATTTATCAACATGATGTACAGTGCCTTTTTAATGATAAAAGGAAAGACGATAAGGCTTAGCGAATAGAAGTGGAAGAAGAAACAAGAAAATTAGGCACATCCGTTAGAGCTTTCGTATGGTTCAAAAGTATGTTTGATGACATCATTTTGTTGTCCGAGGAGGAAATAGAGGGTATGTTATGAAAGATATACTTATGACCAAAGGAGCAAAGATTTTAGTAGATGTTTGTACCAAGATTAAGCCGAAAGAAAATGTGCTCGTAGTTAAAGAGATTAATAAGTTTCGTTAACAGGAGGTCAAAATGGGAGAAACCATCAAAATCGGCGCACCGTATTCCAAAGGGTACAGAGCTGGGGATTTTATTTTTGTTTCTGGGCAAAGTTCTTCTGACCCTCAGACTGGGAAGATACAGGGAGACACTATTGAGGAACAGACTAAGCAAGCGCTTGAGAATATAAAGGCTATCCTAGGAGCAAACGGTGCTAGTCTGAAGGATGTGGTTAAGGTCACGGTTGTTTTGACTGATGTTACCAATTTCAAACGAATGAATGAGGTATATAGGACATTTTTCTCCGAACCTTTCCCGGCAAGGATTTGTTATGGAGGACAGCTTGCTTCACCCAATATGTTGGTGGAGATTGATGCTATTGCTTATTTGAGGAAATAAAGTTTGCTACGAAAACTGCTTGTTTGTGGCAAGCGCTTATTAGGATCAGTTAGATGAAGTGGATTAATATCCATATTTTGGGCGTTTTTCATTTTTTCACCTCCTTTAACATACAAGCCCGCCCTTGCCTGGAGCGGGCCTATGTTTAACCTGTTATCTTCCCAAAGAGTTATATGATG
>CAYTBB010000007.1:21859-35359 GCA_964435965.1 uncultured Dehalococcoidales bacterium | reverse complement strand
CTTAGAACGGGTAAGAAGTTTAGAATCGGTACGGATGTTCCGCAAGAGCTTGAGGAAGCCATTCGGCAAGCCATCACTTCTCGCTAAATCAATTGCCATCCACTAGACAATTAGCGAGCCTATTGGAAATATAGAAGAAGTTTTATTATTGATATCTTAATTCCCGCAAGGTGAAACCAACGCACAAACATCGGGATGTCTGATTTAGTTGTGCTATGGCTATCCTTCAGGCAAAGAGTCTTTGAGTATTTTGCCTAGGATGCACTAGCAAGTATTCAAGTGTATCGCCACCTTAAAGTGAGTTATTACAAAATAGCATTAGGTAGATGCTAATTTTTGTATGGACAGCCTAACAAAAATCCCCGTAATATAGTAAAAGGCTTCAACTTCATTTCGTTTGGGTATTTCTCTTTTTTCACTTGGCTTAACCACATGCCTATATTGATTTGCGTACTCTATATAAGCACCCAACATTTTCTTGTAATGGTCGTTGAGTTCTAAAACACTTATGAACTTCTCCTTATTAGCTAATAAGTCTTTATCCCTTCCCGTAGCAGTCTTTGCCATTTATCGTTGTCACAACGTGAACCATTGAATAGGTACGTTTCTTGCAGTATTATTGCACAGCGTAGATGATAATAAGATGGAGGCACATTTGAGAGATCAGGTTCCAATGCTTTCGAAATCCCGTTTTATGACCGGGCTACAATGTCATAAAGGTCTTTACTTCAGTTGCTACTATCCAAAATTGGCCGATCCAATCGGCCTCGCCCAACAAGCGATATTCGATACCGGGACGAAGGTAGGAGAACTCGCCAGAAATATCTATCCTGGTGGAACGCTAATTAAAGAGAATCACTTTCAGCATGAACAAGCGATGAAATCAACCCAGAAAGCGCTCCAGAACCCCTCAATTCCGATAATCTATGAGGCTGCCTTCCTGTACGATGATATACGCATCAGAGCGGATATTTTAGTGAGAACTAATGATGGCCTCTTTGACCTGATCGAAATTAAATCTACAACTAAAACAAAGGAGGAGCATATACCCGACGTCGCTATCCAGCTCTACGTACTCCACGGATGTGGGATAAATATACGTCGCGCCAGTCTTGGCCATCTCAATAACGAGTATGTATACGAGGGAGACGACTATGAACTCGACAAGCTCTTTCAGATAGACGACATCACAATAGAAGCTAAAGATAAGATCCCAGAAATCGTGCTACAGCTTCATGATATGAGAGAGATGCTGTACCAGGCAGAGCCTCCAGATATTAAGGTGGGGCGGCAATGCTCAACCCCGTATAATTGCGCCTTTCAGGGGCACTGCTATTCCAGCGTACCGGAATACTACATTCTGCAATTGCCAAGGGTGAGTAAAGAGATCCTGGCCACACTCGACGCCGCCGGTATCGAGGACATACGTGACATCCCTATAGATTTTGCCGGATTAAACGCCATTCAACAGCGAGTTCGCGACTGCGTGGTGAACAATCGTATTTACCTTGATACAGATATCGCTGGAGAGCTCAATCAATTAGAGTATCCAATACACTTTCTCGACTTCGAGACCTTCAATCCGGCGTTGCCACTCTATATCGGAACATCGCCATATAAGGTGATCCCTTTTCAATGGTCCAATCACATACTAAATGAGGACGGTAGCATTAGACACGAGGAGTTTTTACACGATGGTTTCGATGATCCAAGAGTGGAATTCGCCAGAACTCTACTTCAAACTTTGGGTGATGAAGGATCAATCGTGGGTTACTCCTCCTTTGAGGCAGCGCGTATAAAGGAGCTAATGCAGGTTTTACCTCACTTATCGGATGAGTTGCATAACCTGCCCCCTCGTATGGTAGACTTATTGAAGTTCGTACGAGCACACTGCTACCACCCTGAGTTCCATGGGTCGTTCTCAATAAAGTCAGTCCTACCTGCTCTTGTGCCCGATCTTGGCTATAGCGATCTCGAGATCAACGACGGCGGGCTGGCATCTATAGCCTATGCAGAGATTGTCAATCCAGATACTAAACAAGAGCGGCGAGATCATCTCAGGAAGTGTTTGCTGGATTACTGTGAGCGGGATACCGAGGCTGAAGTACGACTCTTTCAAATGCTACTAACCAGTACGAGCGCGCGATTTATTGATTGATCTGTCTGAAAAGGAAATAGCGGGAGAGAAGAAGTGATTTTCAAAGCAATGTTAGATCTATTGAGGGATAACAAACGGTTTCCCTACTATGCGGCTGAGAGAAGAATAGACCTCTTCATCAACATATTCCTCGAGCAAATCCTTACCGCCTTCTACAATGAAAAGGTTAACTTTGTAGTCCCCGAATTTCCTCTGAAGCTCGGATCCAATAATCAAGCTTATCAGCTTGATTATCTTTGTGCATTCGACAATACCAAACAACCCATATTCGTTGAGTTAAAAACTGATACTATCTCTTACAGGAGTACACAAGCATCGTTCTATATAGAGCAGTCGGAGAGTTGGCCTGCCTCTGTTAAGGGATTAAGAGATATAATCTGTAACGGAAGAATGAGGTTTTCTTACAGAGAGAAGTACTTTCAGTTGATGAAGCGATTGATCAGTAACGGACTGGTTGATTGTGCCGATGAATGGGCGGAGGAATCGATCAAGCGATTGGATGTCCTTCTTACAAATCTAAATACTCCAAAGGATAAAGGGGAGTTTAGCCGAGATTTAATCAAATTGTCTAGAAAAGTTCACGCTCGTTGGAAGGGCGAGTCAAAACTTCTTTATTTAGTGCCTTTTAATAACAAGCTCAAGAGCCAAATCGAACTTTCGTGTGGAAATAAGGCAAGAATACTAGACTTCACACAAATTGGGAATTGGCCAATCAATCCTAGTATGAGTTATGCCACGGAGTTTCGCCAGTTGGCTGATTTTCTGAAAAACATTAAGTAGTAATCAGATTCTATTAATTGTCCAAGGGAAAATATGGTTTCCAATAACTGCTGTAACGCGATAACGATTTATGTCACAATCACGGGTAGGTCAAGATAATAAAGGGGAAAATAAGACAAAATAGGTTTGCAGAAGGAGGAAAACCATGGCTAATATCAGTGGCCCACAGCCTGATATAAAATACTGCCCAGCGTGTAAAGGGCATCTACAAAACGTTCCGCGTAGTGAGATGATATCACAAGGTTATAAAAGAAAGGACGGAACTGTATCTCCTCACACACATACGTACGATTGCCTTCAATGCGGTATCAGGTTCGAGATTAATCAACAACGTTAAGATATTAAGTGGTTTGGATCAAAGTCAGCTTTTTTGCGCTTATGGTCAATCCCAATAGGCTTTGAATTGATAGCCCGCAACCCACTGGTATTGGTCAATAACCCCGCAAGAGGTTTTACCCTCTCACTATATATAGGGCATTGAGTATTATTGTTGGCGAGGTGAAGCTCAGGTCTGCCAGTCCTAAGCCATATGGCCGCTTCTCTATCGTGACGCTTACCCTGACGCTTTCTCCTGTTCATCTTCACCTGTTGGTGGTGAGGTGAACCCCCTTGAACTGGACCAAATCAGGCCACTAATAATTTTATAGTGATATGAAGTTCTATAAGGCTCCGCTGGATAGATTTATATGAATCACCACTGTCTTTGTGGCTTCAAATGGCGGGCTATTGTTTTATAAACGTCCCATTTTTCACTGACCTGTTTAGCAAGGTACCCTTTAACTTCTATTTTCCAGGAACCGATATCTGGACAAGTACCTACATTGACATCATGTCGGAGTCTAATCAACTCTTGCTTAAGATATTGGTCTTCATTCAACCGCTGCATAATGCTTTCCCCTAAGTTCCCCTCCCAAACAACGTCCTTCACCTTTCCAATTACCGGACGCTCCTTTACTCGTTTAGAATGTGCTTTTAAACCTGCTTTATCATATACACCTGGGTCATGAATAAGATATAGTGTGCGATAATGTCTTCCGTATCGCGTTTGTATATAAATCACATGAACAAAGTTTATCGGGCTTTTGCGTATTTCTATTAAGCCAAGTGACCTATACCAGCGTGGTATAGAGGCCTTTTCTTCTCTTAAGCCTCTCTCGGCTAATCTGGCATCTACCCCCAGTCCAGTTAGATTTGTACAGACACTGTCTCTTTTTTTGTCCCGCAAAGCTTCCTTTGTTCCATCAAGGAACCCCATTATAGCCACCTCCGTTTTAATGTGTATTAGCCAGTAAAAATGACGTGAACCCCGTTGAACTGGATCAAATCAGGCTACTAATAGCTTACTCTGAGATGTTATCCTAACATAACCCCGTGGGCTTTTATAGTGCAATGCTTGATGCAGCCTATCATTACGATACCAGAAACGGTAGCTTTCCCACCCGGTCCTGGTCTCGGCCAAGCCGTTGTATTCATTGCGGTATAACTCCTCCGTCTTGTAACTGCCGAAAAAAGACTCTATAGAGGGCCTATCTTCCGGACACTGTACCCCCGCGTATTCCAGCCGGACATTCAAAGTCCTGGCTGCCTCGTGGAAGCTACGGGCGGTGAACTGTGTTCCCCGGTCTATCCTGAGAGTCAGTTTATGACTATACGGCACCCGCCCGCCAAACCGACTGAGTACGGCTCCTTCCAGAGCCTTCGCTGCTTCCCGGGCACGGCAGCGGTCAGAGAAGACATCACCGATGATATCACGGTCACAGGCATCTATTACAACAAACAAGTAGTCCGCAGTCATATAGCCTGATTAATATAGTGACGCTTACCCTGACGCTTCCTTTCTACCCTGTAATCTATACCGCTGTGAGCACCAGACTACGTCAGGCTGAATTGCTAGGCCTGAGATGGAGAGACGTTGATCTTGACCTTCTATCCATATCGGTTAGCCAGGTACTCTACAAGCGACGCGGCGTCTGCATGTTCAAGGAGTCAAAGACGAGCGGCTCCAGCCGCAGGGTAGCCATGACATCGAAGTTAGCCCTACTCTTACGAGAATACAAGGCAGAGAGGGAATCGCTCTACTGGCAGCTGGGAGTGCCGCTCACTCTCGACGACTTCGTCTTCGCCAATTACGCTGGGAAGCCGATTGACCCTAGCGTATTGACCCATAATTTTGGTAGAATAGTTAAGCGTGCAGGGTTGGGCGTCCGCTTCCACGATCTGCGGCATAGCTACGCATCTCTGATACTGGCGGCGGGTGTTCATCCTAAAATAGTCTCCGAGGCGCTGGGACATAGTACTGTGGCTATCACCCTGGACATATATAGCCACGTCACACCTGGGCTTCAAGAGGCTGCTGCGAAGCAGCTTGACTCTCTGCTGCCAGTTGGGGTGGCTCAGCGACACGGGAGCTGGTAGTTGAGGCTGAGTATCAAACCGTCTTATGACGGGATATACTTAACTGGAATGGGGGTGATGCTATGACAACAACACCGTCTGGGGAGAGGGAGTTAAGCGGTGATGAGATAATTAGAGCCCTGGAGCTAATAGAGAAGATGGTTCACACGGGTACTGATGAGATAACAAGAGCCCTGGAGATAGTGGAGAAGAGGGCACATATGCCCAATATTGATGCAAAAGAACTAACACTCCTGCTTGCCTACCAGATGCAACTAACTTTTCTTCTCACGTCGGAACAGACGATTGGGAAGATGATTACGGAGGAGGAATTGTCTTTGCTGAAGGGTGAGAGTCTGCATGAGGGCTCTAAGGAAGATATGCAGGAGTGGCGGGAGCAGATAGATAGACATAAGGCTAGGCTCCAGCAGACTATTGAGAAAGACAAAGAAAAGGTGAGGAAGATACTTGAAGATGCGGGGCTTGCTTAATTGAAAGTGGGTAAGCGTCAGCCAAGCGTCATGGTGGGTATTGGTGGGGAGGTTCAGCTATGCGTGCGCCTATAGCTCAGCGGACAAGAGCACCGGTCTTCGGAACCGGGGGTCGTGGGTTCAAATCCCTCTAGGCGCGCTCCTTCCAAGCAACTACATGTGAGGCCATCCTGGGAAAGAAATAGGAAAACAACGTCCCCATAATATAAATAGCATACTGCAAAGGCCTTAAGAAAGAAGGAAACAAAGAGTCCCAATGCTCCCCCACCAGTCCCTTTACCCCTTCTCCTTTTACCTTGAAATCCCTTGTCTTCAGTTCTTTAAGGCTCCAGAAATACCCGAGTTTTTGCTAAGGATTCCCCTCATAAGCAGGATGTACATATTCCCCAATGGCAGTATGTAGCAAAACCAGCCAACTTGAAACTCTCTCAAATTCGTTAAGAATCTTCTCTGCGTCTTCTTTTTCATTATGCTCAATGACCCCGATACACATCACTGCACCAAAACTTTTGTCTTTAAATGGAAAGCACCTTGCGTCCCCAAGAACAAGATTTTGATACACCCGCCTTTTTGCTTCTCTGAGAGAAGGCAGAAAGATATCCAGTCCTACTACATTAAATTTGTAATGTCTGCCTATCACAGCTAGGGGGCTATGCCTTCCACAGCCCACGTCAAGGACGCTCATCCCTTTTCTTTTCTTAAGCTCTCTCCAAATACTCATCCTCCTCCAGATAGTATTTATACAGAGAAAAACCAACCAGCTAATTAGACGCCGCCAATGGGGATTCGACGAGGATAATTCTCTCGCTTTTTCAGGAAAAATATCCATTACTATGCACTTCTCTCATATAGGTACAAATTAGTCATTGGACGCACTTTTCTCCTTCCAAGCCACTATATCGGAGGCTATTTTGGGAAGGAAATAAGAGAATAGTGTCCCGAACAACACCCCAATGCAATAGAGAATATAATGTACGGCCTTTAGGAAAGGAGAAAGCCGCGATGCCAGAACCCTTCCTGCGGACATGCCCCTTAACCCAGCTCCCCTTATTTTGAAGCCCCTAGCCCTCAACTCCCCGAGGCTCCAGATATGTTTATGTTCCTGATGAGGATTTCCGTTGTAAGCATGCTGTAAACATTTTCCCACAGGAGTACTCAGTAACGTTAGCCAGCTTGAAACCCTTTCAAGCTCAGCTAATAATTTCTCCCCGTCCTCCCTTTCCAGATGCTCGATAACACTCAACGCAATCGCAGCATCAAAGCACTTATCTTTAAACGGTAGCCATCTCACATCCCCAAGGATGACGCTTTGGTAAACCCCCTTCTCCTTTGCCTCTTCGAGGTAGGGCTTAAAGATATCTATCCCAATTATTTTGAATTCGCGCTGGTTAGCTATCAAAGCTATCGGGCTATGTTTTCCACAGCCAGCATCAAGGATGGTCATCCCTTTTCTTTTCTTGACCTTAGTCCAGAACTCGGTTTTTCTCCAAATGGTATTCAGAGCTAAGAAGACGATATACGCCCGACTCTTACGGCCGATTGAGCCACCAAATGTTGCAAAGTAACCTCTCAGTTTAGCTTTTCCAAACTTATTTGCAACTTTGACGTTCAAATTCACGCTTTGCACATCCCTCAAAAATCGCTAAGCGCCTTTCGCACTCCTTTCAGATATGAGGTGTCATTATGCTTGGTCAGGATGAAACAACCATCTATATAGTCAAAAGTGGTGATTCCGCCCACATCCTGCCTAATATGCCAAAAGTGCGAGTTATCCAGCCTCAATAGGGAGCATATCAAAACTTTGTTCACCACCCGATGAGATATCAATGCTACGCTCCCCTTGTATTTAGAAACTACCTCGTTAACCACAGCAAGGGCTCTTTTCCTTACATCATCTAGACCCTCCCCACCGGGCATTTTTACCAGGTGCGGATTAGCATGCCACTCACTATGAAGAGCCGAATATAATTTCTTCACTTCCTTATCAGGTAAGCCTTGCCATCCCCCATAATCAAAATCTATAAGGCCATTGCTAACTTGCGCACCGACACTTTGGTATCGGGCTACAATATTCGCTGTATCCAATGCCCGCCTTAGCGGGCTGGAATAAATAGCATCTAATTTTAAATCGCTCAAATACCTGCCCAGCAATTCTGCCTGTTTAATACCCACCTCGTCTAGAGCTACATCAGCTCTCCCCCTATATATTTCCCCCACATTCCACTCAGTTTCCCCATGTCTTACCAGAATAATTTCCGCCATAAGCTTACCCAATATGCTCCCTTAGCTTCCAGACCATAAACTTTCGTTCAAAAAGGGAACACTCGGAATCCTCAGTACTCATGACTTTGTGAAAGTCTAGGACATAACCTCGCTCCTTGTACATCTTGTCAATGTAGGTCTGCTTTTCAGTGTCTGTCATGATTAGCTACCTCCTTTTTCTTACTATATTTTTGGCCGCGTACCTTTACACCACAACATTCCTCGATAAGCTTCACTATACTGGTATGGCACATATCGCTGCCGCCTTTGGCCACAGCGTAATTGTACACCTGCTGAACAATAGTCCCAAGGAACATCGGCACATGGAGCCCTCTCCCAACCGTACTGCCATCCCTACATCCTTGTTCATCAGACTGACGGTAAAGCCGGAGTTAAAAGCGCCGTTCAGCACAAAAGTAGGAAACTTATACTCGCTAGAGTAGCTACGCCCGCTGCTATTGTTGATGGCAGCAAGTACCAGCTCAGGGTTGAGTCCAAGCTTTGTAGCAGCTACCAGGGCCTCGGAGGTAATAATCATAGTGCATGCTGAGCACATGTTATTCAGACACTTTACTGCATGTCCTGCGCCGATATTCCCTACATGCGTGATTTTGCTTCCCATAGCTTCAAGTATAGAGCGACATTCTTTAAGGACCTTCTCGTCGCCGCCTACCATGATAGCCAAGGTTTCTTCCCTAGCACCCCTAACACCGCCGCTGACCGGCGCGTCAAGCATGCGAGCACCTTTCTCCGCCAGCTTCTTGCTTAACATCCTGGTACTATATGTGTAGGAGCTACTCATATCGATGAGGATGCTGCTCGGTGTCACTCCCTCTATAACTCCATCCGGGCCCGAGACCGCAGCCTCTACCTCAGCAGAAGAGGGGAGCATAGTAATCACTACCGGGCATTGCCTGGCTACATCCTTAGGAGATGAAGCCTGCTCTACACCTTCAAGCGCCAGTGTCTCCATGGCTTCCTTCCTGATGTCATAGATGGTGACAGCGTAGCCAGCTTTTATCAGATTGCACACCATAGGTGTTCCCATCGCACCAACACCTATAAAACCGATCTTTAGCTTCATTGCCCCTCCTTTCATTCAATAATTTAATATGATTGGTGAGATATCGCTTCCTTTTTTCAAATTTTGGGTAGCACGTCAAAGAGCTGCCTTTCGCCTATCATACTCCTTGCCGAGGGAGAGCCAAAGGCATCACAGTAATCATAGTAATCATAGGTTTCATAAAATTCCAATTATCTCTACCTCAGCAAAATACTTTGAAAATACCTCTTCTGCCACTTCTAACTTCACCGGGTTTCGTGAACCAAGTAACACTTTCACCTTACTAATTCTCCTCTATGATAACCCACTAACTGCCCACCTTCAAAACCTGTGCCCTATTAAACAAAGTGTCAGAATGCTTAAGAGTATTTACGGCATGCAAGCAATAGTTTCCACACCCTGGAAGAGCAGCGCTATTTGCCTTATAATTATGCCAGCCTAAGCAATATATTCGGGCCCCTCAGTATCGTAATGAGTTTGTCCAGAGGTTTGCTGACGTGGTAAGAAAAATTCGGATAAAAGCTGGCTCAATTGAAGCAATAGCTGAGTTAAATGATACCAAGACGGCTCAACTGATTTGGGAAGCATTACCCATCAAAGGCCATGTCAATCTCTGGGGAGAGGAAATATACTTCTCAATTCCTCTTAACCCTGAGTTAGAAGATGGGAAAGAATTGGTAAGCATCGGGGATCTGGGTTACTGGCCTCCGGGTACCGCCTTTTGCATCTTCTTCGGACCAACTCCTGTTAGTCAAGGAGACAAAATCCGCCCGGCAAGTCCGGTTACCGTGTTTGGCAAAGTCATCAGCGACCCTGCCGTGTTTAAGCAAGTAATTTCGGGAACTGAAATCACTATCGAGAGGGGGGAGTAATGGCTAAAGTGATTAAAAGAGAGGTTTACTATTTCGATGAACCGGTTGAGAACATCTGGAGTTTGCTTAAACGTTCTCTCGTTGGCTCATATCATAAAGTCTCTAAAAAAAACATCTTGACGCATACTTAGATGAACTAGAATGGCGATTTAATAACCGTGATAATCCATATTTGTTCAGAGATACACTATTACAACTCATTAAATCTAAGAAACTCTCTTATGAGAAGTTGATTGAGATGGTATAATCCAGACGAGGTCATCAGCATTCTTGCCAACAATAAATTCTCTAAATTCCTTTATCGGCAGGCCGTCCACTAAATAGATAATTTCTATATGATAAAGACCATCCGAAAGTTCTACTAGACTTCTGACTGTATCACCAAGCACGATAGCCCGTTTTTTCGTATTATCCCACATGGCTATCATTATACTCGTAGACCAAGTAAAAGTAGGAGGTAAAGCAATTCGCCAAGACCCTGTTTGTGTAGGGTCATCATCTGAATATATTCTAGTGTGCATAAATAGGTAATACACTCGGTGCTCCCATCGCTATCCCCCATCCCGCCAAGACAATGCCAACCCATTCCCAGTTATCAGGAAATCTACCAAAGACTCCAACAAAAGCGACGATGAGCATAGCAAGCGCAAATAGAATAATGACAATCGATAAACCCACACCTCAATTCTACCACTCTTGGCAACCCTTGTATCCTGCGATAGAATTGACAATGACACACGGCAGCTAGTCCTAATGGCAGCCGCAACCGCCAATACAGGAGTAATATGCTTTTGGCAAGGAGCTATTGCTCCTGAAAGGAGGTAGTTGCATTGGCAAAGACCGAGAAGGGCAAAAAGATTGTGTCTGTTAAACCATATAGCCGAAAGGTTAATGGCAAGGTTAGGGTGAAGCAGCATTGCCGCTCTACACCTAATTAAACAAGTACAATCCTGTTGCCGTGTCTCACCTAAAAGGTTATAACCCGCGTCAAGCATATAATCCCGATCAAACGATTGCTATGTGGCTTCAAGGTATAGGCAAGATTCTAATTCTAGTTGGGGCTTTCCTCGCCTTTTTTGGCTTGCTTCTGGTCTTCTGGCAGGAATTGTAAAGAATCCCGGGCCACATCTAACCTCCAGTATTTTTTGACCCGACTTTAGTCCGGCATTATCTAATTGCCACGGCCCCTCCCGGTTACCTGAAATACTCTCTCTACTGCGCCATCTCGAACGCCATATAGTTGGTCATGTATATTGATAACGAGGGTAGCATTGTTAGGCACGATTTCTAACCGCTCGCCAAATCTCAGCTTTTTCTCGGGATTCATATAGTACAAATAACCAGTCTCAGCGCTCATACGTCCTGCTCGCAGGTCTGGACGTCCTTGGACAGAGCCAAAGCTGGCCATTCCATTCCAGAAATAGTCCGGGTCATTTACAGCATCTATGTTATAGTCCGAACCAAATGTCTTATACCCAGCATCAATTGCGGCCTTTTCGGGATGTGCAGTGCTGATTACGGTGGTTAACACAGTAACAGCGCATGATTCTCTTGTGTTGGCCCCCTTCCGCATGTATCCGAGATCGCCGATCACGCAGTTCCCAGGGTGAATCTCTGTTATGTGGGGGAATTTCCCCTCCTTTATATAACGGCACGTGGAGCGGAATGTGTTTGAGGCGCCTACAGAGACATGCTCTACCGTCATACCCTCTCCTCTCAGCATGTTGGCTGTCTCCGTCATTATCGATGCAGTTTCAAAAGCCATCTTGTCTGCGCTTTCTGCCTTGCCCATTTCATGTGCATAGACACCTGCAAGCTCAATACCAGGGATAGTCAAAAGTTTCTTAGCCAGATTTAAGACCGGTTCACCGGGGAGAACACCAAGGCGAGAATATCCACCCAGAGGTGCATTTGTATCAACCTTTATGAGCACAGGAATCTTCCGCCCAACTGCTTGAGCAGTCTGGGAAGCACCCCCGGCTTGTTCCACCATATCTACCACGATAGTGACCTTAAGCCCATCTTTATCAAGAAGTTTCCTGAGTTTCTCCAGCTTATGGGAACCATAATAGCCAGGGTGAGAAATGAGTATGTCGTCGATTCCCTCCTCTGCCATAGCTTCTGCCTGACCCATAGAACCGACATCTACGCCGCACGCCCCAGCTTCAATTTGCAATTTGGCTATTGACGCACACTCATGAACCTTCACATGCGGCCTCAGCTTCACACCTGCCTCAGCTGCCAGTCGAGACATCTCGGCGATATTTGCCTCGAGCTTGCCCATATCCACGAGAACAGCAGGAGTGTCCAATAATAGATAAGGAATGTTTTGTTCTATCATACTATTACCTCCATTAAATTAGTCTAATGTTCACTTTTGCCAGCATTTAGATGAATACGCAACATTCTGTGCCTTCGATAAGCCTGGAGGAAGAAGGATACCGACCAGCTTTGAAATGACCTTCGGAGTTTTCCAGCTCCCTCAAAGTCTATAGCTATCTCGGTAGTATACTAGCAGATACAACTCTCTAAGCAAGTCGGACTCGTTGTGGCGAATAATCTGCTGCAAATAATCCCTATCCCCGGTCTCAAGAAACTTTTCCCATAATAAAGGGATATCCTTACCACTTATCACTGGCTCGCTAAAATAATGCTCTGCATGGGTGAACAACTCATCCAACTTGGGCCATTTAAGACCAAGCCTTTCCGCTTTTTCCTTCCAGGGCTGGAATAAGTCTATTCCTTCCATGTTCATTCCCCTGGCTTTAAGGAATTCTTTCTCAAAAGAGAGGTTATAGGCATAGAATGGTTTGGGCAGTTTAGGAATGAGCTCAGCAATCTGAGTGATAAAAGGCTCTTCATCCTTTGAAGTGCGACATATTATTTCAAGGCGACTCCCTTGAACATAGCCAAAAACCACTATCTCATCATGAATTCTATCCAGCCCGGTAGTCTCTATATCGATCAAACTTCCCTGGGGAATGCTTACCATTAACCCCCGACTATACGAGGTAGCCATATTTTCCATCTCTTTCGCTAAGCATTATACAAGTTGGACTACAACAAAGATACCCCGATGAGCTAAAATTATAGTGTCCCACATAATGTCCTATAGAATTCCTCTCATGTAATGAATTTTTTCTTCCTTACAAGAGAGGTTAGGTGAGGGTGACTTTCCCCCTCCCTCTAACTCCGAGGCTGTTTAATTTTGCCTCATCCAGTTTTAATACCCGTTCACCCAAGATCCTCGTAGTGCGACCCTTTAGGGTCGTGCACGAGGCTAAAGCCTTGCACTACACTCTTAAACACCCTCGCCCCTCCCACCAGGGGAGGGAGAATTGTAAGGAATTTCGCAATTGATTATAGTATTGAGCGATTTGCTATGTGGCTTCAAGGCATAGGCAAGATTCTAATTCTAGTTGGGACTTTCCTCGCCTTCTTTGGCCTGCTACTGGTCTTCTGGCAGAAGATTCCCCTCCT